>JASJDN010000050.1 GCA_030065205.1 Crocosphaera sp. | reverse complement strand
GCCAATGTTCGCTTTCAATATGCGATCGCCAATATTTGGGGTAAACCGGATCTGATCCCTTTGTACGATCGCACGTTCAAATATCTCAACGCCTTGGTTACAGAATATTGATTTTAAGTCATAGCGATCCGTCGCGATTGATCAAGCAATCTACAAAAATGCCTCTTTATGGCATGAAGGCCTATAGACCTTCCGTAAAGCACTAGAGCGATGAAAAATCAGTTATAAAGGAATTGTCTATCCAATTAAATCTAAGCAAAATCATCATGGGACAACGTTTTGAAGAGTTAAAAGACGTTTACAACACTTTAGTTGCTATTAACTTCGATTTCAACCAATTACCAGCTACTAACAAGTATCGTAAGTTTAAAGAATGGACACAAGACCCAGATTTACGGAAGCGAACAAACGCGCCCCCCGCTAGTGGCAAAAAGGCCAGAGTAGGTATCAAAGCTTTCGGCTTAGCCGAAGGAACCAATGACGATCACACCTTGATCAAAGTGGGTAGCAGGGCTTTAGGTCAACTGCAAACTTTGGGAAAACAAAGTCTTTTCGGCGTTACGGATAGCTCTGTCCCTGCCACATATATTGCCCGTCCTGGTTTTGTACCTGCCAAGGCTATTCTAGGCAGAAACAATGGAACCGGAACTCCTACTTCTAAAATTACGGGCATCGAATATAAGCGTACCGTCTCCTCAACGTATACCATTCCTTTTGGCAAAGGTAGCACGGCTGCTTTAGCGCATGAATTCGCCCAACAAGATGCAATTTTAGCTGATGCAGCTATTACATCTGACTATGTGGTGAGCTTTACTCCTGAAAAATTAGGGAGACGCTAATGAGTTTTAAAGGAGACCTTAGAAAATCATTGTTTTTGTGGGGATCTCCTTCCCCTGAAACCAATATCAATGATCTTTGTTCCAAGCTTAATAATGCTCAAAAATTAACCGATCTTTTTTTAGATGGGTTGCTACCTTTAGATGATTATCTAGACTTGATTGAGTCTCAAGAAGTTGACATGGATCAATATTCTGAAACGGTAGGTGCTAACTTAAAAGATTTTAATTTAGTTTAGCTTTTTGATAATTATTTTGCTAATTAGTAATTTTTTCAAAGCAAAGTCATGACAATTGAATATCAATTCACAGATGTAAATAAATGGTCTTTGTTTTGGTCTGAGAATTTAACAGCCCCTTATGCACAATCAGGACTAGAGCGTTTTTATTCTTTGGGAAGAATTAGCCCACCAACACTTTTAGAAAAGCCTATTATTGGCGTTTGGTGCAAAAATTCAGAAGCTAAGCCTAATTGGAGATATGCCGCGCGTTATTTTATCACCATTCAGACTGGTTTATCTCCTGATATTGGCATTCCTAACACTGTGATCAAAACGGGAAAACTCTATTTAGACCAAGTGGAGATCATTCATATTCCCTCTATTTCTAGCACATTTGCTCTAGAAATAGATATTCCTTATTGGCATCGAAAATTTAGGATCAATGTGTTTGAATACATTGGGAATGATCAAAACACGATTCACAGAAAACTTGATGACCTTTTAGGTTATCCACAACCTTAATTTAGGAGGTTTTAATGTTTAACAGAAAAAAGGACTTACCTAGTCCGAAACCAGATCCTCCTACCCTTCTTTACGGGTTTTTAATCCTTCTTATTTGTGTATGTACCTATGGATTTAGTCTCACTGTTTTTATCCTAAACTCTATTAATGAAAATTTGAGGCATGAAGAGACAAACCAAGGATACACAATTCCACAAGTCCCTATCTCACCGTATCCTAACTAATTTTCAGAGATACTATCCCTGGTTATTAGTTGTTGCGATCGCGTACTTATTTCTTTTTCCATCTTCCCTACTCGTTGCTGTTAGTTCTGAACCAGAAACAAGAGTTAAGACTATTGTTAAGGAAACTAAGATTAATTCCATCAAGTATCCCAAAATCTTAGTATTTGTGGCTGATAAAAGCAACCGTGGGAAAGGTAAGTTAATCGCAGTTAATACCAAAGAAGGGAAGATTGACGGGGCTTGGAATGCTTTAAGCGGTGTTGGGGGGGAAGAAAATCAACCCATGCGCGGGCCGATTCCTTCCAACCACCGAATAAGAATTGAGCGTTTTCTAGTACAAGTTAACCCTTTGATCCTATCTAATCCCGGCATCGATGGAAAGTTTTACAAGATAAATCCCCATCTTGTTAAGGTTGATGGGGTCACGCGCGGAGACTTTGGAATCCATGCAGACCGCAATGTTCCGGGAACGGCGGGCTGTATCGGTATCGAATCGGAAAGGGACTGGGAAGACTTCAAAGCGATCATGGATGATTATCATGATGCTGGTTTGACCAGTATTCCCTTACTGGTTTCTTATCGCTAGGCCCCAAAATTTATCGGGGTATTAGTTGAAAATTTTTTTGAAAAATTACTGAAGAGCTTGTTTGAGACTGTGACAAAATTCTTCAACAGCTTTGAGTCCATCCTCCGGATTCCCTTCTGCCAAGCGTTTAACACAAGCACTACCGACAATTACCGCATCAGCCCCCCAATTTTTGACTTGTAAGGCGTGTTTAGGTTCAGAAATACCAAATCCGACCCCAATGGGTTTATTGGTGGCACTACGAAGATTGTTGAGTAAGTCTTCGACTCTAGTGGCAATTTGGGTTCTCATCCCGGTTACCCCTGTCACACTGACTAGATAAATAAAGCCTTGAGATTGATGAGCGATCGCTTTAATTCGTTCGATGGGGCTGGTTGGGGCAACCAATAGGGTAACTTCGATCCCCATCTCAGCAGCCGGTTTGAGTAAGGTTTGAGCTTCTTCTAGGGGCAAGTCAGGAACCACTAAGCCTTTAACTCCAGCCGATTTTATCTGTTGCAGAAACGCCTCAACCCCCCGATAAAAAATAGGGTTATAGTAAGTGAAGAGAATGATTGGGGCTTTAATATCTGGCTGAACGTCTTTGACGATGGTTAAGACATCTTCTAGCTTCACCCCTCGACGTAAAGCCCGAGTGGCCGCAGCTTGGATGACTGGACCATCGGCTAACGGATCAGAGTAAGGAACCCCTAACTCGATGAGATCAGCCCCTGACGTATCAAGAACCCGCAATGCTTTGGCAGTGGTGTCTAGATCGGGGTCACCTGCGGTAATGAAGGGAATTAAGGCGCATTGTCCGCGATCGCGTAGGGATTGAAAACAATCAGAAACCGATGTCATTAGGGTCAACTCAAGCTAGATTACCATGTTCAATTTACCTTGAATCGGTGTCCCTTTTCTGATCTTTAAGATTTAGGCCAACTTTAAACATCTTCAGTCTCTTGTTCCATTTCCTTCTGTAACTTTTCGAGTTCTTCGGGGGTCATTTCTTCGAGACGTTTTTGTAAGACTGCATCTTCGTAGTCTTTTAGTTGTTGATTATAGGTCATATCTTTGTTGGCCACTCGGAAAAGATAGGTTAAAGTCCAGCCCAAAACAACGATGACTAATAACGCTTGACTCCAAACCCCCGCAGAAAGGCCATCAAAACCAATGGCTTGAAATAAGAAGTAAATAATGCCTCCGGCGGCAAAAATTCCTAAGCTAATGGCGATAACATCGATTCGTCTCATGATGGCCTATGAAGGGTTGCTAGTCTATTTTAACCTCTTCGGGAGCGAGAAATCCCCGAACGAGGAACGATGTTCGAGGGATTTCTCGCCAGGGCATAACTTACTGGGGAGACTTTTGGTTCTGGATGTATTTCTTGATAACTTCCAAAGGTGCGCCACCAGTAGAAATTACGCAATAAGAGCTTGACCATAATACAGGCTTGTAATAGACCTTTGATAATTCTAACTTAAATTCCTTGCGAAGAAGACGGCTTGAAGAAGATTTTAGGTTTTTGACAAAGATAGAAATATTGTTATTAGGATGAAAGGATACCAATAAGTGACAATGATCACTCTCGGCTCCAAATTCTAATAACTCACATTTCTGTTTTTCACAAGAAATCTTGAAATACTCTTCAAGTCGTTTTATCATTTCTACAGTCAAAACCTTTCGTCTGTACTTAGTAATAAATATAATATGTAGGTGAATAGCATAAGCACAGTGAGAACTCTTGTTTAGGGCGGTTTACATTTTACATTAGGTGACGTTACACTGATGATCATATTTGATCAGGTCGAAAAATGCTAACTACCAGAAGAGTCACATTCAGATTGTATCCAACGAAAAAACAGGAAAAGATATTGCATGATTGGCGTAAACTTCACCAATACTTGTACAATGCCTGTTTGTCACATCGGATAACTGAATATCAACATTTTGGTAAAAATGTTAGTTATTTTGACCAACAAAATTGTCTTCGGGGATTCAAAGAAGTATGGCCTGAATATAAACAATTAGGCTCACAAGCATTACAGGCAACAGTTAAGAGGGTTGATTCTGCTTATTCTAGGTTTTTCAAAGGACTAGCCAAGTTTCCAAGGTTCAAAAGCTTCCAAAGATATCGAGGATGGACTTACCCTGCTACATCGGGATGGAAAGCTCATACAATGGGAGATCATGGGGCTTTAGAGCTATCAAACTTGGGTCAAATCCGAATGAGAGGAAAAGCCCGAACTTGGGGTCAACCTACCACTTGTACAATTATTTGGAAAAATAACAAATGGTACTGTTCTATTACTATTAAATGCGAGGTAGAGAGAGAAACAGGAACGGGGGCTTGTGGGATCGATTTTGGAATTTTGAGAGCTATCACTTTTGACGATTCAACGGGGATTGAAAATCCTAAGTTTTTAGCTAAATCTAAAGACAAGATAGCCAAAGCATCCCGTCAATTAAGACGTAAGCGTTCCCCTAATAGAAAGAAACGAATCAGAGCATCCAAACCATGGAAGAAAGCCCGTCAAAAGGTTAGTAAATTACAAAATAAAGTTACCAATCAACGTCAAGATTGGCAACATAAGGTATCCGCACAAATTGTAAGCGGTAATAGCTTGGTGGCTACCGAAAAACTCAACCTAAAAGGAATGACTCGTAAGGCTAAAAAAGGAAGTAAGCGTAAGAAACAAAAAACCGGACTCAACCGCAATTTACTTGATGTGGGTATAGGTAATCTAACCCAACTCATTAAGTATAAAGTGGAAGAGTCTGGTGGTGTTTTTGTTGAAGTGCCTATCAAAATAGCCCCGTCTCAAACTTGCCCTAATTGTGGCAAGAAACGGAAAAAAGAGTTGTCTGAAAGAGTGCATAATTGTGATTGTGGCTGCATTATGGATAGAGATGCAGCAGCAGCAACAGTAATGTTGAATTATGCACGGGGGCTAGGAACTAGCCTCCTCAATCGTGGATCTCAGTCCTCTGAGCAAGCTCACACACCCAAGCGGTGTGGAGGGTTGGCTAAAGATTGGGAGGTGAAGCGACAGAAACCTCGGACGTAGCAGAGCGAAGTCCGTAGGTAGTTCATAAGTAAACCAGCAACCGCTCTTATGATATCCCTAACTTTTCTAACACGGGTCTTGTGGAAACAACATGACGACTTAACCCTAATTTTTCTGGTTCAATGCCCAAAGATAAAGCCACTAATTGCGGTAAGTGTAACACGGGTAAACCCAATTTTTCCCCGATCGCTTTTTCCACTTCCGGTTGCCTGGAATCCAAGTTTAAATGGCACAGAGGACAAGGGGTCACTAAACAATCAGCCCCTGCTTCTATCGCTTCTTTAATATGATTTCCTGCCATTTTAAAGGATTGGTCTGTGGCATAACTCGATAATGGCCATCCACAACATTGCGTCCTTCCTTGATAATAAATTGGGGTTGCTCCTACCGTCTGAAAAACGTTTTCTAAGGATTGTGGGTTAAACTTATTGTCATAAGGTAGTTTATCCTGAGTTCTTAATAAATAACACCCATAAAAGGCGGCACAGTTTAGCCCAGAGAGTTTACGTTTGACTTTCTTGGCTAAGGTATCTAAGCCATAATCAGCCACTAAGGCCCATAATAAATGTTTAACTTCTGTACTCCCTTGATAGGGGGAACACTGTTCTTTTTTCAGAAATCCATTAACTGTTTCAAAATAAGTCGGATCATTAATTTTAGCCTCTTTTAACCGTTCATCCACATGACCGATGACCCCTTGACAGGTGCTACAATGGGTCAACAACGGTAAATTCAGGGATTCGGCTAAAGCAATGTTACGGGCGTTTACCGTGTCTTCTAACAGTTGAGAATCTTCTTTGTAAGTTCCTGAACCACAACAGGCAGCTTTTTTTAGTTCAAGTAATTCGATACCTAAAGCTTCTGTTAAAGCGGCAGTGGATAAATACAGTTCACGACAAGCTCCTTGAGCGACACAACCTGGATAATAAGCGTATTTTAGCATTTATTTAATTTCATGGATGGAATTGAATTTTGCTCGAAAGGGACTCAAATATTAATACTTTTCCCTTTTAAAACCCTATCTAAATTATTAGATAGGGATTTTTAAGTTGATTGTCTTTAACCAAATTTTCAGTAGAAGTCGTCATCTTTTTTTTACTTCTGACTTCTGAGTTCTTACTTCATTCAACCAAACCCTTTACCTTTACTTTTAGCAGGAAGGGATAAACAATGTTCAATTTGTTGGTATAACTTGTCTTTATCGAGATTTTGCCCTATTAGAACCAATTGATTTTTAGGGGTTCTTTTCCATTCATCATCTTCTAGGGTAAACCGTTTACCACTGAGGTGAAAAATATGACGTTTCTCACTTTCATCGAACCATAAAACCCCTTTTGCCCGAAAGACGTTAGCGGGTAATTGATTGTCTAGAAAATATTGGAACTTACGAATCGAAAAAGGTTGATCGCTTTCAAAAGAAATGGACGTAAATCCATCATTTTCTAGGTGGTGGGAATGGTGTTCATGATGGTGATGATCGTGATCGTGATCGTGATCATGATCGTGATCATGGTGGTGGTGATGATCGTGATCGTGATCATGGTTTGCTTCTTCGTGATCAAAATATTGATCTGATTCAAACAATCCCACACTAAGAATTAAAGGTAAAGAAACTTGAGATTTTTGAGTGCGTAAAATTCGAGCAGACTCTTTAATATCTCTAATACGAATTTCTAAAGCGTCTACATCCCCTTGATCTACTAAATCAGTCTTGTTAAGAACAATAATATCTCCGTAAGCAATCTGACTATGGGCTGCTTCTGAATTGAACAAATCTAAGCTAAAATTGGCACAATCTACCATCGTCACAATAGAATCAAGCCGAGTCATGTCTCTTAATTCTGTGCCTAGGAAAGTTAGAGCAACAGGTAAAGGATCGGCTAATCCAGTGGTTTCAACAATTAGATAATCAACTTTTTCAGGTCGTTCTAGAACTTTGTAAACCGCTTGAACTAAATCTTCATTAATGGTACAACAAACACAACCATTATTGAGTTCCACCATATTATCATCGGTGGTAACAATTAGTTCATTGTCAATGCCAATTTCTCCAAATTCATTGACTAAAACTGCGGTTTTAATCCCCTCTTGATTGGTGAGAATATGATTAAGAAGGGTTGTTTTTCCGCTACCGAGAAATCCTGTAATAATAGTGACGGGTAAGCCATGTTTTGGGGCATCCATCGTGTCAGGATTTCCTGACTTTTTATCCACTGTCTGCATAATCTTTCCGTTAGTAAAATACTAAAAGACTGAGGTTAACATTATCATTCTCTAGCTTAATGATAACGAAAAATAATCAACAACAATCTTTTATCTCACCCTTTTATTATAGAGCAAGCTCCAATGATTATCCTAGCAAAAAAAGAGCCGGGGACTCCGGCAGGATTAAACTGGGTAAGTTAAGATCATCATCAATTAATGATTAACCTTTTTGGTCTTGATTTGAGTCAGGGGACTGGGGATGGATTTGTTCAGCTTCAGGACAATCATCAGATACGAAAATTTCTGAGTTGTATCTGGGAACAGAGGCTAACTTTTGGCTAACGGCCCCAATACTTTCGAGTCTGACCATTTCTTCCCAAGAACTGACTTCGTCATCCTCTTCGGTTTCGTAACGAATGGTGACTAAGTCCCCTTCTAAAGAGACAATAGTAGCACCTTCGATCCAACGTTGCTGATCCCGCAAGAACAGACAAACTTCTCGGCCTTCTGTACAAAGTTGATAAATCTTGCGGTGTAGCATAGCTATCTCCTTAGCAGGTAACAATCTTTGATGACTTTACCTTAACATTAAAAATCATCTCTAGGCTACGTTAAGGAGCCTGTTTTTGTAAAGAATCTTTCAAAATCTAGATTTTGAATAGCAGGGGTCAAATCTTTGTAAGGATATGATTGCAAAGATGGATGATCCAGCTAAGATGGTGCAATGGATACCTCAGTTGCTATCCCTTGATCTTAGGGATCAGCTTGATTAATCTTCATCCCATGCTTCTACTACTAATACCTCGCTGACGGGATCTTGCATGGTAAAACCGAATTCTAATAGTTCCTTTTTCCAGTAAGTCCAGTCATTTCCGTAAAGAAGGGCTAATTTCCAGATGCTATCACTGGGTTTAAGAACGTTTGATTCTACCAGGGAAGAAACTTTGCGTTGAAACTTCATCATAGGATGAGCTACTTGGTTCGTCATAGACTCAATTAATTTGCGTTTACTAAATTTTACAAATGCTCTCTTGAGCAACACTTCTCTTGATAGGTTCGTGTTTTCTTAAATCGTAGATATTTATCCAGGCGGATGCTTCGAGAAGTATTTTCACTTTCTCAGTTATAACCGATTTATTCAATTTCTGCAAGTCTTTTTGTTCAAAAGTACGGTAATTACTACCCAAAACCTTAATCTATCTGAATTTAAGACTGGTATTCTGAGGCCACAATCATAGACCCAATTCCGCGATCGGTAAAGATTTCCAGTAGAAGGGCATGGGGAATACGACCATCAATAATATGGGCAGCCCGCACCCCTTGAGCCAGCGATCGCACACAGCAATTCACTTTCGGGATCATCCCCCCAGCGACAATACCTTGAGCGATCAAGTCCCTCGCTTGTTTAATATCCAACTTGGTTAACAATGTACTGGGATCTTTATAATCTTCCAGAATGCCTGGGGTATCAGTCAACAAAATCAATTTTTCTGCTCCTAATGCTGCTGCTACTTCTCCAGCAAAGGTATCTGCATTAATATTATAGGCCTGTCCATTTTCGTCAGCAGCCACAGAGGAAATAACAGGGATGTAGTTATTAGTGACCAAAGAATGAACAATTTTGACATTAACTTTGCTGACTTCTCCGACAAAGCCAATATCTTCTTTATCCACCCGACGAGCTTTAACTAAGTTGCCATCTTTGCCACATAGTCCTACCCCTTGGCCACCGGCTTGGTTAATCAAAGAGACTAATTCTTTATTCACCCGACCAACTAATACCATTTCTACTACATCCATTGTTGCAGCATCAGTTACCCTCAATCCGTCTTTAAATTGGGCTTCGATACCGAGTTTATCTAACCAACTATTGATCTCAGGTCCACCACCGTGAACCACCACAGGATGAACTCCGACACAAGCAAGGAAGATGATATCCCGAATGACTTTATCTTTGAGGGAACTATCTTTCATGGCCGCCCCTCCATATTTAATGACCACAGTCCGTCCAGCAAATTGTTGGATATAGGGAAGAGCTTCGCTTAATACTCGGACACGGTTAGCGTCGGCTTCTTGTATATACTCGTTTTCGCTGCTCATATTTTCGCTGCTCATAAACTAATGATAATAACTCACATAGCCTTAAGAATGATAACATTATTGATGCTAATTTGGTGATAGTTTTAACTATAAAATATTATTAAATTGTATTTAACTTACCAAAAATAGTCACAACAATTAAAGTTCAAATAAAGATAAGCTGTGAACGAGAAAACATCAAAGGAATGGTTAGGTTTGATGATTGGCAATTCTAGACTGCATTGGGGATATTTTCAGGGTAAAATTTTACAGAATACTTGGGATACCAATCATATTCACCAAGTTGTTAACTTTTTACACTTGCCTCATAATTGTCTGCTTGCTCATCTTTCTCCTACTTTACCCTTAATGGTTGCTTCTGTCGTTTCTTCTCAAACTCAACTATGGCAAAATTATAAAAAATTTAAGCTAATTAAGTTAGAAGATATTCCCCTCAATAATCTTTACGCAACCATAGGAATTGATCGGGCATTGGCTGCATTGGGTGCAGGAGAAAGGTATCAGTTTCCTTGTTTGGTAATTGATGCCGGTACGGCTTTAACTTTTACTGGAATTGATAGCGATCGCAATTTTATTGGGGGAGCTATTTTACCTGGATTAAAGTTACAAGTTGATTCATTGTCAAACCAAACAGCAGCCTTGCCTAATATTGAGTTACCCAAAAAATTAGGCGATCGCTGGGCTAATAATACAGAAGATGCGATCATGAGTGGTATTTTATACACTGTTTTAAGTGGACTCAAAACTTTTATTGATGATTGGTTAATCAAGTATCCTAACAGTAAAATTGTTTTAACCGGTGGAGACGCTGAAAAGTTATATGATTATTGGCAACAAGTTAATTATGAACAATGGGAGAACTTAATAGTGGATCAAAATCTTATTTTTTGGGGAATGCGATCGCTTTATCTTTCAGATGTTTACTTGTAAAGGATGATCATGAAACAAAAATATTTACTGCGTTTATTTATTCTGACACTGAGTTTATCAATTTTCTTGGGTTCGGTGAGTTCTTCTTATTCTCAGAATCCTTCTTCTACTCTTTTTAAACAGCAAGCACTTATTCAGGAGATTAAAGGATATGCAAAACGTCATGTTGATCATAATGAGAACATGAAAACTGAACTTATTATGGATCTTTATGAGGATAATTCTGTTGGACTAACAAAAAGAAAAATTGCTGAGATTTATGAAACTGAGTATGAACAACTAAAGCAAGAAAAATCATCCAATGATAATAGTTTTTCAAATAAACTACCTAAAGATTTATCCGGTTGGTTAGGAATAATTATTGGAGTGATAGGAGTAATTTATGGAGTAATTGCAAAAGTAGTAAATAAGTGGATTACAACAATCATTGAAAAGATAGGTAAATGGTTTTATAAGCAATTGTCTGGCTCACACTTTTTTGAAGATATTAATCTTAAAGGTTATCGTAAAGCCTTAGGGAAAAAATATGAGAAACTAAATATTTCTTTTAGTGATAATCATTCTTTAGATATGAGAGAAGTCTATGTTCCTTTAAAAGTATCGGGAAGCAAAGACTCTCAATTAATTGAAGTTGATAATGCCCTTAATGACTATAAGCGTTTAGTTGTAAAAGGTGCGCCAGGTTCGGGAAAATCAATGTTGTGTCGACGTTTATGTATAGATTATGTAGACGATCAATTAAAATATTTATCAGGTCAAACTATTCCTATTTTATTGGAATTACATGAGCTTAAAGAGTCTAATTTGACTATAGAAAGATTAAAAAAGAAATTAGTTGAAGTTTGTGCTTTAAATGATTTTCCTAAAGCAGATCGTTTTATCGATGATGGTTTGAAGAAGGGAAGCGTATTTTTACTATTTGATGGCTTAGATGAAGTTACAAGTTCTGCACGTTCATCGGTTATTGAGGGAATCAAAAAGTTTTTAGATACTTATGAAAAATGCCGAGTTATTATTACTTGTCGTACAGCAGTTTATGACAACCAATTTTTTGATCTTGTCGATCAAACTTTAGAGATAGAAGAGTTTAGGGATAAACAAATTCGAGATTTCCTCAAAACATGGAAGTCTAAAATGCCTCCTGGAAAATCAGTAAAACAACTCATGGAACAATTGCGAAAACGACCAAGAATTATGGAGTTAGCCAGAAATCCTTTATTATTAACGATGATTACTTATCTTTATACTGATACACCTTTTATTTTGCCTCATTCTCGTATTGAATTTTATCAAAAAGCAACAGAAATCTTCCTTGGACTTCGAGATAAGTGGAAAAATATACACAATGACTATGAAGGAAAAAATAAAAGACGGGTTTTGCAATCTCTGGCTTTATATCTTTATGACTCTCAACAACAAGATCGTCGTGAAATCTCTTATGATAGCATGAGAAATAAACTAAAAGAAATTCTCCCTTCTCTTAATTTAAGTCCCAATGATACCAATGCTATTATCAAAGAAATTTGCGATCGCAGTGGTTTATTATTACGTCTTGATGGAGGAGAGAATTATAAGTTTGCTCATCTTACGTTACAAGAATATTTTGCAGCAGAAGCGTTAAGAGAAAATGAACAAGTCTTGATTAATAAGTTTAAAATTGATACGGTTGCATGGCGAGAAATTGTTAAGTTATGGTGTGGTTTAGCTACCGATAGCAGTAACTTAATTGGAGAGGTTTATGAAAAAGATCCTTTAGCAGCGTTGGAATGTTTAGCAGATGCTCAAGTGGTTGATGAAACGTTGGCTAACAAGATTATTGAGTATTTTAAACAACAACTGCTTAGTCAAGAAGATACGGATAATATTGCTAAGGCTTTAGCTGCTGTAGCTGCTGATTATCGTCCCAGAGGAGAAGCTTTGCTACAGTTTTTAATTGATATTATGGATGAGGATGATAACCTTAGTCATAAACAAGCAGCAGCTAAGACATTATCTTACACAAATTTACCTCAAGTGGTCGAGATTTTAGCTAAATACTATCATCAACCCCATCTATTAGAAGTTCGTCAGGAATTAATTAGAATGGGTGATTTAGCTGTATCAACCCTAGAATCTATTGCTATGGAAAATTGTGAGGAAGCAATGGATGATTTAGTGTCTATTGGGACTCCTGATGCTGCTGATGCTTTAAATAAGTTGCTGGATTATCCTGAATTAGAAGAAAAAGCTGCTTGGCGAGTTGCAACTGTTTTAGATAAACTTAAAGAAGATGAAACTATCAGCGATCGCTTTTGATTTGGATTGATAACTGATAATAAGTACCTGGACAAAAATAAATGTTACAGTTGAGAAGAGGCAGGAGTCAGGAGTCAGGAGTCAGGAGTTAAGAGTTAAATATTAGGTGTACCTCACTCGTTAAGAGAAACGCTATAATGTTCTCCAATATAAGAAAAGTTTATTAATTGTCCGTGTAAATAATCTGATTTAATTCAATCTAATTTAGCAAGACTTTATTCGATACCAAATTTATTGTATTTAGTCAAGACACACTTTACAAAAGTTCTTGATGAGTAAAAATGAACTACAAGAGATCAATCTTAAAACCTTGAAAATTTGTGGAGATATGAAGACAAAAGATTAATCAAAGAACGAAACAATTATGGTTACAGAGGAAAAGGTTTATTTTTGGATATAGTTAAAGCTCATCCTACCTGAAATATTTATATAGCATTTCTCAGACTCATGAGGTACACTTAGGTGGTCAGAAGCGGTCTCGCAGAGCGAGTGCTGCCGCACCGCAAAACTTCAAGGCGATCGCAAAACTTCAAGGCGATCGCAAAACTTCAAGGCGATCGCAAAGCTTCGAGGGGATAGAGAGCGACATTATAGCCCAAGAAAAGAACTTCTGTGAGCGTAATCAAAAAATATTAAGTACAATAAACCCAGGAAAATTAAGAGTGAGCAACGAGGTTTAATGCAACCATTATCAATTGATTTGAGACAAAAGATTATAAGTGCATATGAACAAGAAAAAGTCTCAATTAGGAAACTAGCCAAACGTTTCTATGTATCTAAAAGCTTCATTCAAAAACTATTAAAACAATATCAACAGACAGGAGACATTAAACCAAAACCCCAAGGAGGAAATGTACCTCCCAAAGTCCAGGGTGACGATTTAGTTACCTTAACAGAAATTATTGAAGATAATAATGATGCCACTTTGTCAGAACTATGTGACTTACTAGAACAGAAAACGAAAATTAGAGTTAGTACAGCAACAATGGGAAGAATTAGTCATAATTTGGATTATACAGTCAAAAAAAAACTCTCCATGCAGCCGAGAAAGAAAGTGAAGAAGTCCAGCTAAAAAGAGCAAAGTTTTGGCAAAAGATTCGAGATATTAAAGTTGAAGATTTAATCTTTATTGATGAATCAGGGGTTAATTTAGCTATGCTCAGACTCTATGCTAGAGCCTTAAAGGGAACAAGAGCTAGAGGGAAAAAACCACAAAAACGAGGCAAAAATATCTCAATAATCACGGCATTATCTCTTGAAAAAGTCTTGGCCTCCAGTAATATTTACGGCTCAGTAGATGGGACAACATTTGAAGCTTTTATTGTTACAAAGTTAGTCCCAGAACTTTGGGAGAACGCCTGTGTCGTTCTTGATAATGCTCGAATTCATCTGGGAGAAATGGTCAGAGAAGCTATTGAACAAAAAGGCGCAAAACTTATTTATTTATCTCCTTATTCTCCTGAATTTTCCCCAATTGAAAATTTCTGGTCAAAGGTTAAAGCTATCTTGAGAAAACTTAAAGCCAGAACTTATAAAGATTTGATTGATGGCATTTTTAATGCTATGGCTCAAGTTACTCAACAAGATATTCGTAACTGGTTTACTCACTGCTGCTACTGTACCTCATGAGTCTGAGAAACGCTATATTAAATAATAATTATAGCGATGTAAAAATGGATTTTCAAGAGATATCTTACGGTCCAGTCAAGATTATTGATGGTCCGCACGTTGGAAGGATTGGTTATTATGATGATGATGAAATAGAATTTACAGAAAGTTAATCGTTTTAAGAAGACTAGATTTAGGTTAAAATCCTAGTGTATTGCAACCTCCTTAAAGATAATTATCGATTCAACCAATTTCTTAAATCTTCTACATTGGAAAAATCAAAAATTGCTTCTCCTAACGCTTCAATTTCTTCAATTTGTAACCCTTGAATTTGGCTTTTTATTTCAGAATTGATTGTTCCTAATTTTCGTTCAAGTAAACGAATAACTAGATTTTTTTCTCTTATTATTCCCTGTTCAATTCCCTGTTCAATTCCCTGTTCAATTCCCTGTTCAATTCCCTGTTCAATTCCCTGTCTCATCCAACTGGTAACAATTTCCATAACGTCCTCCTGTTCTTGGGGTAAAAATGTGTTTACTTCTGATTGAAAAATGCTTTCTTCTACTGGTTTTAAGGTAAGATAAGTATCAATAAATCCTGAAATTAATTGCATTCTAGCTGGATTTAATTTTAAGGTTACTAATAACCTTAAACATTGGGCTTTAACTTTGGCACGATCTTGATCGACTATTTTCATTTTAGCCATTAATGCGGATGCAACGGGATTCGGTTGATTAATAAAATCTCGCCAATTTAACCGATTAAGCTGCACTACACGATAGTTAAAGTCTAACACTTTTAAATCAGGAAATTCAACTTTGTATTGATTGTCTGCTTGTTTTTGAGGATAGTCATAGGAGAAAATCACAATGGGGTAAATAGGTAAAGCAAACTTTTCATGGAGACGAGCAAAATAAGAGAACATTCGTCGATTAAAGTTGCTTTGTGAACTCGATTGTACTTCGATATGAATTAAGAAAAAAGAAGGCTGATTTTTAAACTTAACTTGAGCAATTAAATCAGTCTCATACTTATCTCCTTCCGTGACATCGGTAAAAATTTCTTTATCCAAAAACTTAACAGATTTTTCATCAAGATAAGTCATAACTTGAGGAAAAAATAAATCAATAAACTCAACAAAAAAAGTTGAAAGTAATTCCTTAAATAAACGATCATGGTCAACCATTCTTTTTAAGTTCCTGCACGATCTTGTAATTCTTGGCTCATATACGAGCGATCACCTAATTTTTTTAATAGAGGACCATGTAACCCAAATTGAATAACACTGACCGATGCTGCTAACATATCAATACGGTCACGATAACGCCCTAAATCAATGCCTAATAAGTGACATAAAATAATTCTAATAGTGGTTTTATGGGCGATGACCAACACCTTTCCATCAGGGTATTTTGCTTCAATTTCTGATATTATTAACATAGCACGGCTTCCTACTTCCACTGCCGTTTCTCCATCAGGAGGAGGGTTCCAAGCTGGTTCGGTCATCCAGTCGATATATTCCTCTAAATAATTTTCTTTTACCCAGTCACGGGTTCTGCTTTCCCACTGACCAAAATTCATTTCTTTGAGTCCATCTTTGATCTGCATTTCCATTCCTGTCGCGTCACAAATCGGTTTTGCCGTAGCAATAGTACGCTTCATGGGACTAACATAAATAGCAGACCAATCAAAGGATTTATAAGTATCCGCAAATGCTTTTGCCATCTCTTTTCCTTGAGGGGTTAAATCAGGATCAAGGGTGCCACAAAAAACATCATTCAGACTACTTTCTGTTTCACCGTGACGCAAAAAATATAAGGTTAAAGTCATTATAATTTTCCTACCATTAAATTGTGAATTAATAACGCTTGCTTACCGTAACACATAACCTTCCTAAGCCTATCAAGTTTAGGTAAATATTTCGATAAGTGTCTTTTTATGTTGAATGACGCTAACTGACTTAGCTGTTATTGTCTACGAGAAAAAAGAAAAAAAGATAAAATTTCTAGAAAGGGGTGTAAAATAAGAGCCTTTGGGTAGAATTAGTGTATGGGCAACAACAATTGATAAAGGAAACGATGGAATCGTTTCTGTACCTAAGTCCGTATCTGGAAATTCATTGCATATCACCATGAGTCCTTCAAGACTGAAAGATACTTGTCCCAAAATACGCCATGAGTGTCTAGGGCAAACGGGAATTATTACTGAGAGCCATGTTATGATTGACTCCAATGAACTTAAGTTTCCTATTTCCCTAACCGAAAATTTACGTATAGCCATTAGTAATATAGTAATCACTCTCGTTAAGGTAATTATGTCATGCGAAAGACATTATCTTTTAGGTTAATTAAAACTGGTTTAGGGGTATTAGTCTGCCTCAACTGTATCGATAGCCTAACACACACCAGCCGAGCCGCAACCTTTCGATTATCCCCAGAGACATCATGGGATAACCTAAATTTAGAGGAGGTAACCAACCAAAACTTTATTGAATCTGATCTTCTCAGTGAATTAATTCCTGTGGAAGAAAGTATCACAACGATGAATGATTCGGTGACGACACAGACTATCACACAAGCTGTTTCCGAACCGTCGAGTATTTCCTTGGATTCGATTATGTCTTCTTTGCGTGAAATTAATTTAGATGCAGACAGAGAAGATATTGCTGTACGAGAACTCCCTACTTTACCCCAAGTGGATGCTGCTGATGTATATAAGGAGATTTATGATTTTGGCACAACAGCAGCAGAGGAACTGAGTGATCCCATTAGCGTTGGTGTTTTACCCCCTCTAGATGCTATTCCCACTGCCAGAGGCGGAATACGAACCATCGGCGGTCAAGTCAGAGGGATTCCGAGTCCAACCCTAGATCGGGCTTCTTTACCCCGTGTTGGCGGGCCTGTTCCCGTCATAGGGTCACCCCCTGGTAATGCTGTCACCCCATTACGTCAAGTGGGTTTGCCGTCAGCTACTCGAGTACAGGCCGGCCATTGGGGGGATAGTCAAGTGGATGTATTTTTTGCCTCTCTGCCTCAACAGGAAGTGGTGAATATCGATACCTTTATGAGAACAGTGTATCAAACCAATCTCTCTGATATGATTAAACAAATTGACAAAAGTTTAGATTTGACCGTTGATGCTAATTTCAATTCCATGCCGGCGGAGATTTTTCCCAGTAATCCCATGCCATCTGGAGAATTTAATAGAAGTCTTTAATTCCTTGATGATCTGCTTAAAAACGAATGTTTTGGACTAATGCCCTCTCAACTCGACCTTCTCTAGAAGCTGCTGTGACAGAAGTGACTCAAACCATTGAGAACCGTTTGTCAAGTTCGGCTAATGTGGGCATTTTTTTTATTTCTTCAGCCTATGCCAGTGATTATCCTCGGTTAATCCCCTTAATTTTAGAAAAACTATCCTTGCCCATCTTGATTGGCTGTGGTGGTGCGGGGATTATTGGGCAACCTGAGGAAAATCAGATACGGGAGATAGAAAATAATCCGGCTTTGACGTTAATGGTCGGTTGTTTACCCGAGGTCGAGATTAAGCCTTTTTTTATCAGTCCCGAAAGCCTCCCCGATCTCGATAGTTCTCCTGAAACCTGGCACGAGTTGATCGGACTTTCATCCCAAGAAAAGCCTCAGTTCATCCTCTTGTCGGATGCGTTTGCCACCCGTATTAATGACTTATTAGCCGGTTTGGACTTTGCTTATCCTCAGTCGGTTAAAGTAGGGGGATTAAGTAGTAGTAGTTTGATGGGGGTTCCTGGAACGTTATTTTATCATCAAAACGGTAATCCCCAATCAGGGCTTTATCATCAGGGAACGGTGGGACTGGCTTTAAGTGGGAATATTACTATCGATACCATTGTCGCCCAAGGCTGTCGTCCCATTGGTCAACCCTATCAAGTGGTCAATGGGGAACGAAATATTATTCTAGAATTGTCACAAGGGGGAAAAACGCGATCGCCCTTAGACTGGTTGCGGGAGTTGATAGAAAGTTTAGAGGACTCAGATCGCCAACTTGCCCAACATTCTTTGTTTGTGGGAGTAGTCAGAGATGAATTTAAACAAGAATTACAACCTGGGGATTTTTTAATCCGCAATTTATTGGGGGTTGATCCCAAATTAGGGGCGATCGCTATTGGCGATCGAGTACGCCCCGGTCAACGGCTACAGTTTCATCTACGAGATGCTCAAACCTCAGCCGAGGATTTAGAAACCCTTCTCAAACAGTCTAACCGATCAACTGCCATTCAAGGAGCCTTAATGTTCTCTTGCTTAGGAAGAGGACAAAACTTATATCAAATGCCGAATTTTGATTCTCAGTTATTTGCTAATTATTTTCCTGGAGTCTCTCTAGGGGGATTTTTCTGTAATGGGGAAATCGGACCAGTAGGAAAAGAAACCTTTTTACACGGTTATACTTCCGTACTTGCCTTACTGCGACAGTTAAGTATTTAATAGCAAACATCCATGAAACCGCTTGATTCTGGTTCTTTGGGAGTAGCGTTACAGAAAATTATTAATCAATTAGGTCAGCTTTTAAACGTTGATTGTTGTATTTTACGTCCGTTTGATACTACTTGTTTAATTAAAAAGAGTCTTTTTTATCATAAAAATAGAGAAAGTAATCAGGGAAAATTAAAGTTATTAGAAAAAACAATTATCCCGATTCAACAGATTGAAATCATTAACTCTATTAATAATATCTCATCTTTTATTAAACCTAAAAATATTGAGCAAGAACAAAGAAAAAAAGCTTATGATTTGACAAAAATTGGAGCCTCTTTATTGATTCCTCTCACCTTAGAAAATAAATTTATTGCAGTGGTGGGATTATATCATTATTGTTCGTTTTACCATTGGCAAAAACAAGAAATTGCCATTACCCAGATGGTAGCAGAACAAATCATCTTAGCCATTGCTCAAGCTCAAGCTTATCAAACCGTAAAGGCTTTAGCCCAGCGAGAAGCATTAATCAATCGCATCACTAATGCCATTCGTTGTAGCTTAGACCCCCAACTCATATTTACAGCCATTACCCAAGAATTGGGAAAGGGATTGACCGTAGATGGTTGCGCCTTATCCTTATGGACAAAAGAAGATAAATTTGTTCAATGTGTGGGACTCTATGACCAAAAACAAGGGAGTATTCACCCCCTTCCCCAATCGGTGGTTCCTATTGCTTTAAATCCTGTTTTACAACAACTGATCACTACCCAAAAACCCGTTGTATTGGAAAATATGGATGATCATCCTAAAATGACCCAATTTGACTTGCCACTCAGACAATCGGCCCAAGCCCTTTTAATTGTGCCATTAATGGTAGATGGGGAGATTATTGGGAGTATTTCTCTACGACAAACCGCCCACCCTCGTCATTGGTTAGGGACAGAAATTGAATTGGCTCAAACGGTAGCGTCTCAAGCAGCGATCGCCGTTCAACAGGCCAGACTTTATGAGAAAACCAAGCAACAGGCCCAACAGTTACAAAAAAGTGAACAGGAGGTCAAACAACTGAATCGATACTTAACAGAATCGGTCTTAAAACGGTTTTTACCCGCATCCATCGTTAATAAGGTGGCCAGAGGGGAGTTAAGCCTTGATTTGACCCCAGAACCCCGTTTAGTGACTATTTTATTCACTGATTTAGTGGGTTATACTCCCTTAGCCAGTCATTTAGGCACCCAAGAAGTCGCCACTCTCCTCAATGAGTATTTAGCCGCTATGACTGCGGTTGTTTTCCAATATGGGGGAACGGTGGATAAGTTTATTGGGGATGCGGTGGTGGCCTTATTTGGTGCGCCAGAAGACTTAACCCCTCAACAACAAGGACAACAAGCGATCGCAGTGGCTAGAGAAATGCACAATCGATTAGATCGATTAAATGAACAATGGCAGTCTCAGGGATTAATTGAGGAACCTGTGCAGTTTCGCTGTGGTATTCATCAAGGAATAGCGGTGGTGGGACTTTTTGGAGGGGGACAGCGATCAGATTATACGGCCATCGGTTCTGCTGTTAATATTGCAGCCCGTCTGCAAGAAGTGGCAGACAGTGGCATGATTTTAGTCTCAGCAACCATCGCACAATTTTTAGCCGCCGCCGAAATTACAGCGATGAAACCTTTAGAATTAAAAGGAGTTGAAGAAAACATTGCGATGTTTTCTGTTGCTGTTAGGCAAGACAACCACTATTAGCGATCTGGATTGAGTAATTCTGCGATCGCCTTTTGTTTACTTTGATGTTCATCGGGAAAGGTTTGACGAGAATCTGTAATTAACCAATCTAAAGCTGCTTCTTGTACATCAATAGCTGTCCCCGTTTTATCCACACAGTACCGTCCAAACACTAACTTATCCACTAAACGAACGCCAGGGCCGAGACGAGAATATTCAAAAATCACGCTATTATCAACGGTTGCACCGCTACAAATCCAACAATTGGGGCCGATCATACTCGGTCCAATAATCGTTGCTCCATCCTCAATATGAGTCATGCCGCCGATATATACGGGTCCTTGAATATTGACCTTATCCCAATTAACCGCCACATTTAACCCCGTATAAATCCCCGGTTTAACTTCCATGCCAGGAATTTGCACATTTTTGATATCTCGTTGTAGTACCCCGCGAATGGCGTGCCAATAATCGGGAACTTTACCAATATCCACCCATTCAAAGTCCATATTTACCGCATAAAACGGCGCTCCTTTTTCCACTAACATTGGGAATAATTCACCCCCGATATCGTATTTCTGATTGGAGGGAATGTAATTAATAATTTCTGGTTCAAAGATATAAATACCAGTATTAATATTGGTGCTGAGCGCTTCATCCACCGAAGGCTTCTCTTGGAAAGTTTGAATTCTGCCCTCTTCATCCGTTACCACCACTCCGTAACTCGAAACGACCTCTTTGGGAACGGATTTAGTGATAATTGTAGCGATCGCTCCCTTCTCCTTATGGTATTTAACGGCAGCCGTCAAATCTAAATCAATCAGGGCATCACCACAGAGAACGATGAAGGTATCGTCAAAAAAGGGGTTAAAATCTTGAATCCGTCGTAACCCACCGGCCGAGCCTAAGGCTTCTCCCACTAAATCCCCATCGACAATTTTTCCTTCAAAGGAATAAGCAATTTGTACGCCAAATCGTTGGCCATCACGGAAATAACTTTCTATTTCTTCAGCCAAATGGCTGACGTTTACCATAATTTCATCAAAGCCATGCTGTCGTAGAAGTTCCAGCAAAAACTCCATCACAGGCTTTTGCAAAATGGGGATTAACGGTTTAGGGATGGTATGGGTAATGGGACGAACGCGAGTTCCTTTCCCAGCGGCCAGAATCATGGCTTTCATGAATACTATTTCCTCAATCTTTGCCACAGGTATTTATGGGGACAATGCTTAGTGTACCATTAATATTCCGATAAATTCTAGAATATGCACAACGTCCTTTTTGGCTGTTGAACCGAATTATGAAGCAACTTCGGGAAATGAAGGGACAAAAATCTCAGCAAAATCAAAAAAGTTTGGGGTTTTGAACAGTTCAGAGTAATCTATATATGAGTTTAAGAATCTCCCGTTACAGCGACGATAGGAGCTTAACGGGATGAGTGTCAAGGGAATCTTAAGGTAGATTTAACAGGGAATAGGGAACAGGCAACAGTCAGGCATTGGGCGGGGATTTCAACCCCGCCCAACATGGACTTTCTTTAAGGACGGGGTTTCTAACGGAAGACAACGAAAGACGATTTTTGAGAGATAAACTCACCATAGTCGGCTAAATCATCAAGACCCAGAAAATTAAACAAGATTTCGGTAGTTAAGGTAATAAATATACATAGCAGTAACTTTTTCCATTTAACTTGCATTGTTTTAATCTCCTCATAGTTAATTTGGTGTTTTGGGATGTGTGCGACTTGTCTACAACAAAGCTCTAGATGCTAGAACTCAAGCTTGAGATGAAAGACAAGAGAGAATTCAATACAAGGAAACCTCTAGCTTTCTTCCCAGTTGGAAAAAGACCGAAGAACTGGACTTTCTTAATGAGGTTAGCTGTGTACCTTTGCAACAGTGCCTTAGACACTTGCAGAAAGCTTTTGCTAACTTTTGGGGCAAAAGAGCTAAATATCCAAGGGTTTGTATCTTTGCTGGTAAATGACCGAAAAAACTGAGGGCGCAAGTCCCTAGTTTGTAACTATGGGGATAAGCCAGACGGCAATTTATTGCCTACCTACAAAATTTGTGCTAGAATTTGATTTAATGGTTAAAGTACCAGAATTATGTAGCTGTAGCTTCCAATTTTGTTCTTTCCTACGATGCTTCACACGAGATTGGGAAAACAGAAAGCAAAGTAGAAAAGTAACTGAGATCAGTCTCAGTAGTCGGGGTTCATAGCGGCCTCCCAAGTAGTTTATCGTCTTTTCGGTAAGAATCCCTAGAATTTTATTCGTAGGGAGTATGTCAATACACGGTAGAGGTATTGCCAGCAACTTCTAAGCAAGTTGGCCTCGACGCTGGTGTAACCAGTTTGATTAGTACCAGCGACGGGGAAAAGATAACTAACCCTAAGCATTTCAATCGGCTGTATAAGAAGCTCAAAGCAGCGCAAAAGGAACTGAGTCGGAAAACCAAAGGCTCTAGTAACCCACATAAAGCGAGGCTCAAGGTAGGGAAGATACACGCCAAAATCAAAGATGCTCGTACCGATTTTCCCCATAAGTTGACAACCGATTTGGTTTGCAATGATAGCTTGATTCCTATTGAAGATTTGGCAATTTGATACTCCTCCCGGTGCTGTAGCGTCAGGAGGAGGTCACTAGGCACTAACCACCAAACTCATGAACAATATGAGACGGTAAAGACCAAAATTTAATGGTTTCGTCACTACTACCACTGATCAAACTTTGTCCTGTTGGACTGAAGGCCACTGACCAGACAGATTTATCATGACCCCGAAAATTTTCTAGTAATTGACCAGTTTGAGTTTGCCATGTTTTCACTGTCTTATCATAGCTACTACTCGCCAGTAGCCTGCCATCGTGACTAAACGTTACAGACCAGACCGCAGAGCTATGACCCTCAAGGGTGCGTAACACTTGATAAGTGTCACTATCCCAGAGTTTAATCGTGCTATCAGCACTGCCTGTAGCAAAGGTGCGACCATCAGGACTAATGGCTAGGGAACGAAGGGCTTGGGAATGCTGTTTTAGGGTCTTGAGTAATTGACCATTGTTCGGTTGCCAAACTTTTAGGGTACCTGCGTCATTGCCGCTCAAAAGCTTTTTTCCATCAAAACTAAAGGCCACAGAACGCACCCATTGTCCGTCAGATAAGACTTGTTTTTGTTTACCTGTACGTAAGTTCCAAAGACGAATGGTGGCATCAGCACTTCCACTGGCTAAGGTTTTACCGTCCGGACTAACGGCTAAGGTCTTCACATCATCGCTATGACCCCGAAAGGTATGAAGTAATTTTCCTGTTGGCAAGTCCCATAATTTAATCGTGTTGTCCCAACTGCCACTGACCAATTTTTGGCCATCAGGGGTTATGGCTAAGGTTTCAATCGCATCTCCATGACCTTTAATGGTATGAATGAGTTGACCACTTTTAGAGTGATAGATTTTGATAATCTTATCATAGCTCCCACTAGCTACGGTTTTACCGTCCGGACTAATAGCAACAGCATAGATCCATGAGGAATGACCTGTTAAGGTTTGGGAGGATTGATCAACAAGAGAGACGTTAGAAACAGGGAATAATCGAGTGACTTTATCACTGGCTAAAACCACTGTAATAGTTGATAGCAGAAATACGGCTGGAACTCTCCAGGAGTTAGAAGGTAAACGCATTGTTTTTCTCAGTTAATGATGTACAGATGAAGGTTAAAGAAAGAGGTAAAAAAATCAAACTAAACGCTTGTTTGGGATAACGATTTTCGAGGTGTCGTTTGTTGTTTAGTTTTAACTTGGTTAGCTTTATATTCTAGATATCTCCTCTTGAGATATAAAAGAATCACAAAACCCATAGAAGAAAGACCAATTAGGGTAAAAGAACTCCAATGTTCAGCCATTTTTGCCCAAATGTGCCAAGTCACCATAAACATAGTAAAATAGGTTAAACTATGCAGTTTTCTCCAGTTTTTTTTCAGTCTTTTGACGCTCCAATCATTAGAAGTAATCGCTAAGATGGTAAAGACAATGAAACTAGCAACTCCTTGAAAATAGACCCAATAGGTTTTGGGATCAAGATAATCAAAATTTTGTTTTCTAATTAAGAGCCAACCGTGTAACAAGGCAAGGAGAAATGAAATAAGCCCGATTAATCGGCGATTTTGCAGCAAACGTTTGGGAATTTTCGTTTTTTTGCTTGCTGGAATCACAATTCTTAAATTTGTTGGTAACAAAGTCAGAATGTAACAGAATAAAGCAAGAAATCCTAATACATTGGGGAAGGGTAATAATTCAATGGTCATGATAGTTTGGTTAATTAAAGAACATCTGTAGCGGGATGACTGTACAGTCATCTCAATATCGGTTAGTTCACATCTAACATCAGCACAAAAATACCTAAAACAGAACTTTCGGGTTAAAAAATTCACGAGAGCCTTAGCTAGAGCGATCTAGGGTTGATTTTTGCAGTGGTTTGACCGAGTAATATCTCTCTGAAGCTTATTTGAGGACTGTTTTGGGGCGATCGTCACCTCATAAAAACATAGGTGCGATGGCTAAAATCAAATAAGACTTTGATCGAGGCTTCTGCCACGTTATCGGCAGGAGGCAGGGGGCAGGAGGCAAAAGGATTTTTCTTCATCCCTTCCCCCTCTATCTTACAAGCCCCGTCTGTCTTGGTGTGCTTTCCAATGCAGATTTTGAATCCGCTTGGGTCGCATCGCTTTTAAGACGGAAGGGGTTTGGAGGGAGTACAAGCTCCCTCTAAACCAGAGACCTCCTGCCTCCTTCTGAGAGGGACACACACATTAAACACTAATTGAGCGAACCCTTTTCTAGTCAGGATCATAGCTTCGTTTAGTTTATGTATATCGCGAAAGTTCCGCTAAAAATTAAGGACAGGAGGCAGTTCACAAGTCAAAAGTTAGAAGTATGACCTCTTCCTAAAGATAGGAGGATTCAATTTTCTTCATCAATGAAGAGGCTTTAAACCTAACTGGCCAGCGACTCCGGTGAGGTTTTCTCCCCATGGGAACCGGCAAGTCGGGCTAAATTTTTACTTTTGCATGAATGCCTTTTTACTTGGCCCGAAAGGGCGCGGTCAGTCTGAATGCTTTGCTTCTCCTGCCTTCAACTAAACTAGGATTAAGTTTGAGGGTGCAAGACGTGGGTTAGGAAACGGAAGATGAGGATGAATGTTAACCTGAGTTCGGGATTATAGCACGACTCATTCTGGTTAGGACGTTACAGAGATTTGGAGTTCCTCGGAAGGACAAAATTAAGAGTATGAACTATGTCCTAATCTTTCTTGGTACTGCTATGGGAGGGCGAATTCGTCGTGCTACGCAGGAGAGTTAGGAGTGAGAACATTATTAACGAAACAATAGGTGTTTCACACAACGATAGCATTAGCCCTTTAGCTTATCCCGAACTCATGTTAATATTCGTATTAAGGGTTTCCAGGGTTAAGATAACCCCCCACCTGTCAAAAAGGCTTGAGAAAGAAATTTCATGGTATAATGTTAGTTAAGATTAATTGAATGAACTTTCGGGGCTTTTTCAGAAATGAGCATCTAAGTTTTCTGTTATTGTCCCGATTTATTTGTCTTGACGGTAACTCTTTATAAAGTCACTGTGTAGGATTCCCGAATTCCAGGAATTTCTGCCAGTTCCGCCCAAACCTCTTGAGTGGGTAAGGCATCAATACAGAGTGCTAGAATGGCATCTCCTCGGAAAATATTGCGACCAACTTGCATACTGGCAATGTTGATATCAGATTGACCCAATAAAGAACCAATTTGACCAATAATACCGGGAATATCTCGGCAATGAACAATCAACATCTGATTACTAGGAACAAAATTCAAAGAAAATTCATCAATTGCAATGATACGAATCTCTTTTCCTTCAATTAACGCCCCTTTGATCTTGCGATTGCCTGAAGCCCCTTTGATGGATAATTCGATAGCCCCAGTATAATCAACAGCAGTTGCATCGCGAACGTCCACTACACTAATCCCTCGTTCTTGAGCCACCATCTGTGCGTTGACGTAGTTCACTCGCTCACTTAGGGTAGGAGCAAGAAAACCCTTCAGAGCAGCGACAATTATCGGTTTTGCCTCATCAATCGCCACTTCTCCTTCTAATTTGACCTCGAATGAGTCAATGGGTTGTTTAACAAGGTGATAAATTAATGAGCCTAAGGTTTCTGCTAATTGTAGATAGGGCTTAAATTGTTGTAACTTAGCAGGGGGAAAACTAGGAATATTCACCGCAGAACGGGCTGGTAAATCTAACAAGACATCTCGTATTTGTTCGGCAACGTCAACGGCAACATTGGTTTGGGCTTCTTGCGTTGAAGCTCCTAAATGAGGGGTTAGAATTACATTTTGATTCAGTTCACGTAAAGGAGAGTCTTCTAAGGGTTCTGTTTCGTAAACGTCTAAGGCCGCCCCGGCAATGGTTCCCTGTTTAATGGCTTCGGCTAAAGCGACTTCATCAATAATACCTCCACGAGAACAGTTAATGATTCGGGTCGATGGTTTCATCATGGCTAAGGTTTCTGCATTGATGAAGTGGTACGTTTCTGGTGTTTTGGGAACGTGCAAGGTGATGTAATCAGCTTCTTTGAAAATAGTTTCCAACTCAACTAAGGTACATCCCAACTCTTGGGCCCGCGCTTTGGGAATAAAGGGATCATAAGCTAATAATTTCATGCCCATAGCACGAGCAACTGTGGCAACATGGGAACCAATTTTGCCTAAACCAACGACGCCTAAAGTTTTTTGGTATAATTCAACACCGATAAACTTTTTACGCTCCCATTTACTATTTTTTACTGATTGATTGGCATCGGGGATGTGACGAGATAAGGATAACATTAGGGCAATGGCGTGTTCTGCGGCTGCAATGGTATTGCCGGCAGGAGAATTAACGACAACAATGCCTTTGCGAGTACAAGCGGCAACATCAATATTATCAACCCCGACACCAGCCCGACCAATAATTTTCAGGTTATCGGCAGCTTCAATAATTTCTTGAGTGACACGGGTGCCAGAGCGAATCATGAGTGCTTCATAATTGGGAATAACCTCTAGGAGTTCCTGGGGAGATAATTTGGTTTGAATTTCAACTTCTCCAATTTGAGATAAAATGTCGATACCAGCTTGATCAATGGGATCGGTGATCAAAATTTTGGGAAGGTTTAAGATATCTTCACCGAAAGTTGATAAGTCAGTTTGGAGCAATTGTGTTGTTAGTTGTTGCATGAGAAACCTCAATGTTTAAAGAGATAGTTTTGGATAAATTTGGAAAAAAGAAAATGATTAGAGAACAACGAAGGGTCAATAGTGATTGATTGATGACATTGCCAATGGCTCAATCCGTGCTATGATTAGTTGGTTGAGTATGGAAACGAGGATAGAGTAATTGGGTAACGGGTTTTCCCCCTAATAAATGTTGCTTAATCAGTGTGGTTACTTGCTCAGGTTTAATGTTATGGTACCAAGTCTTTTCTGGTAAAATTCTGACCATTGGACCATTACCACATTGCTTTAAACATCCACTTCCAATCACAGAAAATTTTGTTGATGGATTGGCTAAAAAAGCAGTTAAAACATCTCTAGAGCCTAAATTTGCACACCGACGATGTTGACAAACTACAACACATTTGGGAGAGTCAGAAGAGTCAATCTTTGGCTCTTCTACAGCAGTAAAAGAGGGATTTTTTGACATAAGTATTATTGGTGAAAAATGAGTAACAATTAAACTCGCCTGATTACCAAAAAAGCATCAGCTTCTATATTTGTATTAGCATGATCTTTTCTTAAACTTTGGGTAAATAAAGGCGGTTTATAAAAAACTTAAAAAAACGAAAATAAAAGAACTTCGATTGTAATTTGGTTCCTGTGTTTCTTTAAGTGCGTTCACAAAATTATTATATATCGAAGTTTTGCGATTTGTCAATATACTTAGGAAAATATATTTAAGAAAATATATTTAGGAAAATATACACAGGACAAGCGTACTAAAAAGCCAGGCACTCATCCCTACGTTATAAAACGTTCAAGATGAGTGCCTGGCGTTAGGATCAATGATTCCTGATGGATAGATTATACCAAATCCGCTTGAGATACCCCCTTTCAAATTGATAGCTTCAAGCTTTAAAACCCATCTTATCTTCTAGAAGATAAGATGG
>JASJDN010000009.1 GCA_030065205.1 Crocosphaera sp. | reverse complement strand
TAAACATCTTACGTCATCGACCTACTACGCAAACTATTGTAGCACAGAAAAAGAAGTGCTGTGTGTTTTATTTATTGGTCGGGATTCATCCTGCGGACTTCGTTCCTTGTCCGAGGCTTTCTCCCGACATTTGGGGTAATACCAAAACCTTAGAATTACAAGCGACAGTGTCCTAAATTGTGGAAAATCAAGGAAGAGGGGGAAGACAGAATTCCACCCTCCCTCTCTCATCCTTTAAATAATTTTGGCTGTGCGAAGACCAAAATATAATCCTAGGGCGATCGCTGTAAAGATGATGATATAACCAGCAAACGCAGCAATAGCAACTCCTGACATAATTTTTCTCAACTCCTAAAGTTAGTGATTCTTTGCTATTTTACCGCCTTCGCTGATCACAGGCTATGATCTGTCTAGGATAATGTGGTTGACAAGGACTTCCCCAAGCCACCATTTCGGCAGGTATATCCTTAAAAACACTACTTCTAGCACCAATAACGGCATTAGAACCGATTGTCACCCCAGACGTAATTAAACAGTCTGTGGCGACCCAAACACCGTTACCAATAGTAATCGGTTTGACGATTAAATCAAAGGCTAGAGCTTGAAAGTCGTGGCTTCCTGTACACAAATAACACTTCTGAGAAATGACACTATGGGACCCAATTTTGATGGTGTCTAAACTATAGAAAACCACATCATCCCCAATCCAACTATAGTCCCCTATGGTTACTTTCCAAGGATAGGTAAAACGGGCTGTGGGGCGAATAATCACGCCTTTACCAATGTTTGCGCCAAAATAACGCAATAACCAACAACGAAAGCTATTAAAATTGTGTAAACTCAAAGGAAAGGCAATGGATTGCACTAACCACCATAGTAATACATACCATCCAGGACGACCTCGATCATACCAAGATTGATCGTATTGACTTAAATCCACCCAAGGATCACGATCAATCATCGAAGAGGTATTTGACTCTAATTTCATAATTTTTTAATGATAATCATTAGTTTATAATTCTACCTTTATGGGTTCTGAAGGGGTTTTTGAATCAGTTTCTTGAGGATTTCCATTAATATTTAATTTACCTCCAAATTGTCGTAATTCATAAAGTTTGACTCCAATTTGATACTCATACTGACTGAGTAAACGACCATAAATATAGCCAGCACGACCATCTAAAAATCCTAAGCGAATAAAATAAAATAAAACAAATCTAAGTAGGGGTTTAAAGGGAAGTCTAACCCATATTCTTTTCAGAAATCGTTTTCTTTGAACGGCATCCCCGAACAAGTTAGCCCCAATGGTTCCACTCTCGTCTTGTCCTATTAATAAATTATAATAAACCCGCGCTTCCCAATTAGAATATCGGTTATGTCTTTGTAACCAATGATAAATATCGCGAAAGTCAATATGCAGCATATCTTCTTTGAGATAGCCGACATTTCCTTGTAAGATAACGTGTTCGTGAACTTCGTTATCTCCTGTATTGGGTATATCTTCTGTATTCAAGTTTTCATAACGTCCTAATGGATGACGGAATAAGCGTAAATTCCAGTCAGGATATTTTCCTCCGTAACGAATCCATTTGCCTAGGAAAAAAACCTTACGATTGAGATAGTAACCGTTGTAATTATTATCTTTAATCGCTTCTTCAATTTCATCCCATAATTCAGGGGTAATTCTTTCATCACAATCAACAATTAAAACCCATTCGTTACGAAAAGGGAGATTCTCTAAAGACCAATTTTTCTTTTTCGGCCAACGTCCATTAAAATGAAACTGTACTACGTTGGCTCCGTATTGCTCGCTAATTTCTATGGAGCGATCGCTACTTTGAGAGTCGACCACAAAGACTTCATCCGCTCTGGCAACACTTTCTAGACAAGCCGGTAAATTAAGTTCTTCATTCAAGGCGGGAATGAGGACAGAAACAGGGACTTTAGCAGTCATTTTAGACATTGGTGTTAAGGGTTAATCTTAATCCATATTTTGACATACTCTCGGCGTTAAGCTGTGCTGTAACGGGAGATTCTTGAATTCGCATTCAAGATTTCCTGCTTCACAGATTCTTGACTAGGCGTTAAAGCGGAATGGGGAAGCATGGGGAATTTTCCGAGGTTAACGGGCCATCCGCTTTTGAATCATTGTTATATTAAGAAGTGTAAAGACAACAACGTAAAAAAAGAGACACAATTGAAGGTAAGAATCCATGTTTGACACAGAGTCACTCCCTTCTACCACAGAAAAGTCTAATAGGAAAATTAACACAATGGCCGCAGAAAAACCACAAAAATCTCAGCTACGGCACTGGCCGCTAATCATGGGTATTTTAGCCTTAGTCACAGTGACAGGGGGAGGAGTGACTTGGTGGTTAACGCAACAAAGTCGTAACCCATCATCAATAACATTAGCGCAACAAACCCCCACCACTTCCGTCAAATTAGACACCATTAAGCCTGGGGTGGTTAAAACGGTTTCAGAAGTCGTTGGCACTCTCGAAGCCGAAGACGCAGTCATCTTGAAACCTGAAATTCAAGGCCGTATCAGCCAGATTTTAGTGCAAGAGGGGAATCGTATTACGAAAGGCCAAAAAATAATTCAATTAGAAAGCAATGACTGGCAAGCTGAATTATTAGAGGCTCAAGCCCAATTAGCCAACGCAAAAGCCCGTTTAGCGGAATTAGAAGCTGGCAATCGTATCGAAGATATTCAAGAGGCTAAAGCTCGGTTACGGGAGGCTAACGCCCGTCTAAGCAATGCTCAGACAGGCGGGAGTTTAGAAGAAATTGCCCAGGCCCAAGCTCAAGTAGAAGCGGCACAAGCGAATGCGGAATTAGCGCAACAACGGGTTGCTCGTTATGAAACCCTTGAGCAAGAAGGAGCGATTTCCGCCGACGAGTATCAAGAATACGTGACAGAAGCTCGGAATGCTTCTGCCGAACTTCAACAAGCGCAACGCCGTTTATCCCAACTCGAAAAGCGTCGTCTGACGGATATTGAGGAGTTACAAGCGTCTGTTGAACGGGAAGAACAAAACCTGCGAAGATTACAAAGTGGCCCCCGTCAAGAAGTGATTGCCCAAGCCAGGGCCGATGTAGCCGAAGCCATCGCTCAGGTGCGTACGGCGGAAGTAAATGTGGGTAAAACCAGTATTATTGCTCCTATTTCTGGCATTATTGGAGATATTCCTGTAGAAGTTGGGGATTATGTCGAGCAGGGTGACACTTTAACCAGTTTAACCCAAAATAATAGTTTAGAACTCAATTTATCGATTCCGCTAGAAGATTCGCCACGGTTACAAGTGGGTTTACCGGTGGAAATCATTGATACTCAAGATAAGGCTATAGCCAGAGGCAAAGTGAGTTTTATTTCCCCCAATGTGACGGCGGACTCTCAATTAGTATTAGCCAAAGCAACGTTTGAGGGCAATAATCAAGCCTTATTAAATCGTCAATTTATTCAAGCGAGAATCATTTGGCAGCAAGGTCAAGGTTTATTGATTCCTGCCACGGCGGTGTCTCGTTTAGGGGGTCAAACATTTGTCTTTGTAGCCAAACCAAATAACTCAAAGGAGGAAGGGGCTGCCCCATTTATTGCCGAACAAAGGCAGGTAGAACTCGGAGAAATTCAAGGTAATTCTTATCAGGTTCTAAGTGGCTTAACATCAGGAGAAAAAATTGTCACGGCTGGTATTCTACAGTTAAAAGACGGTGCGCCTATTCAAGAAGTCAGAAGTCAGAAGTCAGAAGTCGGAAGTTTTAATTAGTACAACGGTTAAAAAATAAAATGAATTTTGTTGATTTTTTTATTAAACGTCCCGTTTTTTCTTCAGTTTGCGCTTTCTTAATTTTATTAGTCGGATTAATTAGTTTATTTAATTTACCCTTAGACCAATTTCCTGAAATTTCCCCCACGAGAATTCAAGTTGAATCGACTTATGATGGGGCGAGTGCTGAAGTGGTAGAAAATGCGGTTACTAATATTTTAGAACGACAAATTAATGGGGTTGAAGGACTAAAATATATTAGTTCAAGTAGTAGTAATAGTGGAACCAGTAGTATTACGGTTACCTTTGATTCTTCGAGAAACCCCGATTTAGCTGCTGTTGACGTACAAAACCAAGTGTCTGTGGTGCGATCGCAGTTACCTGATGCCGTACAAAGAACTGGGATTCAAGTTACAAGACAATCTAATAGTTTACTGTTAGGAATTGGCTTATATAGTGATAATAATCGGTATGATAATGTCTTTTTAAGTAACTATGCGGATCAATATTTAGTCGATGCTTTAAAACGTCTGGATGGGGTAGGAAATGTCCGCATTTTTGGGGAACGTCGTTACGCTATGCGTCTCTGGTTAGACCCCAATAAATTAGCCAGTCGAGGGTTAACCACGCAAGATGTAGTTAATGCTTTATCAGAACAAAATTTACAAGTCGGAGCAGGAAAAATAGGCGCAGAACCGGCTCCCGAAGGTCAACAATTTCAGTTTGATTTGCGAGCGATTAGTCAATTAAAAGATCCTCAAGAGTTTGAAAATCTCTTATTAAAAACCGATGAAAATGGGGGTTTAGTTTACTTCAAAGATGTAGGAAGAGCGGAGTTAGGGGCGCAAGATTATAGTTCTTTTTTGAGGTTTCGAGGACAAGAAGCGGTAGGCATGGGAATCTATCAAAGAACGGGGTCTAATGCGTTAGAAGTGGCTAAAAAAGTTAAACAAGAAATGGAGCGGCTTTCGGCCTTTTTTCCCCCAGATTTAAAATATGTTGTGGCGTTTGATACCACTCAATTTGTCGAGGAATCTTTATCAGAAGTGGTGAAAACATTAGTCATGGCTGTTGGCTTGGTTATTGTGGTCATTTTAATCTTTTTACAAAATTGGCGAACCACTTTAATTCCGGCGTTAACCATTCCTTTAGCTCTTGTTGGAACATTTACTTTTATTAAAGTATTCGATTTTTCTATTAATAGTTTAACTTTGTTCGGTTTAACTCTAGCTACTGGGATGGTAGTGGATGATGCTATCATCGTGGTTGAACAAATTAACCGTTATATCGAAGATGAAAATATGTCCCCCCACGCGGCTGCAAGTAAGGCGATGGGGGAATTATCATCAGCCGTTGTTGCCACCTCTTTAGTGTTGATGGCGGTGTTTATTCCGGTGGCATTTTTTCCAGGAACCACAGGAGCCTTATATCGACAATTTGCGTTAACTATTGCATTTTCTATTGTTATTTCTACGTTTTTAGCTTTAACTTTAACCCCTTCTTTATGCGCGTTATTGTTAGAAAAGGGTCAACGTTTACCTGGATTTTTAGGCACGATGTTTGACCAATTTAATCACTTGTTGGACTGGGTAAGGGGACAATACCGGCGATCGCTCCATATCCTGGCTAGTTTTCGTCTGGTGGTAGTAGGGGTGTTTGCCCTGTTATTATTGGTTACAGCATGGTTATACACCAAGGTTCCTGCTGCCTTTACCCCAGAAGAAGATCAAGGCTATTTCATCACTATCATACAGGCCCCCCAAGGGGTTTCCTTGCAATACACGGGGGAAGTGATGCGACAGGTAGAAAACGCTATATTAGAGGAACCTGACGTAAGAGCAACCTTTGCCGTGGGGGGGTTCGCATTTGGGGGTAGTAGTGCCAGTCAGGGGGTGATTTTTAGCCCTCTCAAACCCTTTAAAGAACGCCCCGGTCCGCAACACTCAGCGCAAGCAATTATCGGTAAACTATGGGGTAAGTTTAGTCAAATACCAGAAGCCAATATTTTTCCGGTTAACCCCCCTTCTATTCGCGGTTTAGGCAACTTTGGCGGTTTTGTCTATCAATTGCAAGATCAAGAGGGAAATGAAGATATTAATAGGTTAGTCCAAGTAATGGGGCAGTTATTGGGGGCTGCTAATGAAAATCCTGCCATCGGACGAGCATTTAGTCGCTTTTCGGCGGATACGCCTCAATTTATTATCGAAGTTAATCGTAATAAAGCCCAAGCGTTGCAAGTTTCCATTGATGATATTTTTAGTACCCTACAAACTGCTTTAGGCGCACGCTATGTGAACGATTTTACCCTACAACAGCGTACCTATCGGGTGTATGTGCAAGCAGATAAGCAATTTCGCGCTAACCCTCAAGATATTAGTAAATTGTATGTGCGATCGCAAACCGAGCAAATGGTTCCCCTCTCCAACTTAGTAACGTTAACCCCTACCACTGGGGCCCAAAGCATCAGTCATTATAACCTCTATCGTTCTGTGGAAGTTAATGGGAGTCCTGCGCCGGGGGTGGGTTCGGGTACTGCTATTGAAGCGATGGAAACGGTTTCCCAACAGGTACTTCCGCCGGGGTTTGGTTATGAATGGTCGGGGACTTCTTTAGAAGAACTAGAATCAGCCGGTCTGGCACCGATTATTTTTGGTTTGGGATTACTATTTGTTTTCCTGGTATTAGCCGCACAATACGAAAATTATATTGATCCTTTAATTATTATTTTGGCCGTTCCTCTGGCTATTTTAGGGGCATTAACGGCACAATTATTACGGGGGTTTGCTAACGATGTTTATTGTCAAATTGGGTTGGTTATGTTGATTGGTTTAGCGAGTAAAAATGCGATTTTAATTGTGGAGTTTGCGAATCAATTACGGGATGAGGGGTTACCTTTGGTTAAAGCAGCTATAGAAGCAGCACAAGAACGTTTAAGACCCATTTTAATGACGGCTGTTTCTACTTTATTAGGTATCTTTCCGTTAGTGGTAGCCACTGGTGCTGGTTCGGTAAGTCGTCAGTCTTTAGGAACGGCTGTTTTTGGAGGAATGTTAGTGGCTTCTTTCTTGAGTTTATTTGTTGTCCCGATGCTCTATATTGTCATTAAAATGACCACCGAAAAATTCTTACCGAGAAAGTCATCGTAATTAATATTCTAGGGGTTTAACCTTTCTATCATTTTACTATTCTGATTGGTGACTTTTTTGAAAGTCATTAGACCAATCTCTTTCTGTTTAATGTAAGCAATTTGTAATTCTCCTTTGGCATTAATACTATAAAGTTTTGCCCCTTCTAAAGCCGATAAAAATAACATTTCTTGGTTCATAATTTCTTCAGTACAAGCTTTACGAGTTGCAGCAATTAAACCCACTTTCATGGCATTTTCTTGAATACCATATCCTGCGGTATAACGGTTACAACTTCCACTTCCTGATAGTCTATCTTTCTCAAACATCAGGGTAGAGTTTTCTTTGCTTAACCCTTGTTTTTCTGTCCAACTCGCTAACTGCCATTCTGTTCCAATCAAGGGGTTTTTAGTTTGAGTTTCTTGTTGATTTTCTGATGGGTTTGATGGCGTTTCATTCGCGATCGCTGGATTATACGGCTCTAAGGATATACAGGAAATAGCGATGACTATCAATCCTTTAATAATTGTCTCAAGTTTAAAATGATTGGTCATTTTTTTACTAATACTTATATGACAGGATTTATAAGTTCAATGATTACTATTATAACCAATTTTTTAATCAAAGAAATCTTAAGCTTCTATTTAGATTAAATTTTTATTACTTAAAAAATCTTTAACAACTTCAGTAATTGATTGTTTTTCATGATCAACAAGATAGTTAAGATGCTGCATTTCTTCCGAAGAAATTTGTCCTGATAATTCTTTTACTATTGTACTTAGATTGGGGTTTTCCTGTAATGTGTTTTGATTAAAAACAGGAATTGCCTCATAGGGAGGAAAATAATTTTTATTATCTTCTAGCATATACAAATTAAGAACACTAATGAGTCCATCTGTAGAATTTCCAGCCACTAAATCTACTTGTTTTTCTGCTAAAGCACGATACATTAATCCTAATTCCATTGTCTGAGGTTGTTGAGCAAACTGTAAATTATAGGTTTGAGAAAGTCCAGGATAACCGTCTTCTCTAGCTAAAAATTCATAACTAAATCCGGCTGTCCATTTAGTAGTATATCCAGCCACATCTGAAATAGTTTCGATATTGTACTGTTTAGCATCTTCTCCTCTAATTAAAATAGCATAAGTATTTTCAAAGCCTAAGGATGGCATTACTTCTAAGTTGAATTCATCATCATAAACTTGCTTGACTTCTTTATAAACTAGATTAGGATCACTAACGGGTTTTCGTTCCAAAATAGCTGTAAAAGCGGTTCCTGTATACTCTACATAACCGTCTATTTTTTGTGCTTTAACTGCTTCATGGCAGATAAAAGTCCCCCCCAAATTGAAACGACGATCTACGGTAAAATTACTATTATTTTCAATTTGTTGTGCAATCATTTCCCCTAAGATAAGTTGTTCAGTAAAATTTTTTGAACCGATAATAATCTGACCTTGTGATTGATTGAGAAAACTGAAAACAATAAATAATAAGGAAACTAATAACAGAAAAAATGCAATCAATTTCTTGGTGTTTTTCCTATTTTCAACTTCTATTTGCGTCAAATCTTTCTCTAGCCACCCTAGTCCCCAATCTACCAATAAAGCAATAATCGCTGAAGGAATAGCCCCTACTAAAATCATGGTATTATCAACAGTAGAAAGTCCTCTAAAAATAAAGACTCCTAACCCTCCTCCTCCTATGGCTGCTGCAATAGTGGCAATACCAACACAAATGACAGCAGCAATTCTCACTCCACCTAGAATCACTTTTAAGGCCAAAGGTAACTCAATTAAAAATAAGATTTTCAAAGGGGTTAATCCTAAAGATTGACCAGCTTCTTTGATCCCTTTTTTTATTTGAGTAATACCAATATAAGTATTTTTAATAATTGGAAGTAAGGCATACAAAATTAAAGCAATAATAGCTGGTCGTTTGCCAATTCCGCCTAAAAAGGGAACAGTAATTAAAAATCCAAATAAGGCTAGACTAGGAATCGTTTGAACCGCATTCGTCACTAATAAAATAGGATTAGCTAATTTTGGATAGCGACTCATAATAATGCCTAAAGGAATCCCAAGACCAGTAGCCACTATCATTGCTGTTAATACTAATGTTATATGTTCTCCTGTTCGTAGTAATATAATTGATGGATCAGGAATTGAAAGTAAGAAAGTCATGCTTTCACCTAAGTTTTAATATTTTTTAGAGATGATAACTCTTATGAGAAGTGCTGAAAAGTTTTTGCGAAACTCAAAGATTTTTGTTGATTTTCATCGATTAACGTGACTGATTGCTCTTCAATAATTTTGCCGATAATTTTCGCTTCTTTCCCTAATGCTGTAACCAGTTTCTTGGCCTTTTCTTCTGCTAAACATAACACTAATTCAAAATCTTCTCCCCCATACAACACCCAATTTAAAGCTTGCTCACAATTAAACCACTGTGATATCATGGATAGGCATGGTAGTTGGGATAACTGTATCTGTGCGCCCACCTGGCTCATGGCACAAATTTGCATAAGCGCATCCCCTAACCCATCACTACTATCCATCCCTGTAATGGTATCCTTCGCCATAATCTCCCCAAGATGGGGCAGCACATCTAAACGGGGTTGAGGGTATTGATGAGCATGAATGAATCGATGACGGGTTTCTGGACTCATCTCAACTTCTAGATGGGGATTAAGCAATAACTCTAAACCTGTACGTGACATCCCATGATACCCTGTCGTAACAATCACATTTCCAGGTTGAGCCGTAGACCGTTTGATAATATGATTGGGAGAAGCTTGTCCTAAGGCCGTAATGCTAATCGTTATAACTTGAGAACGACAGATATCTCCCCCAACGATGGGTGTATTAGATTGAGCTAACAGTTGTCTCATTCCTTGGTACAAACGCTCTACCCAATCAACGGATAATTTTCCAGGTAAAGCTAGGCCAACAGTAACTCCTAGGGGTGTTGCTCCCATGGCTGCGAGATCCGACAAATTAGCCGCGATCGCACGCCAACCCACAGATTCGGGGGGGGTAGTTGTGTCGCTAAAGTGGACTCCATCCACCAAAACATCGGTAGTAACCACCAACTGCTGTTGAGGATCAATCCCTAAAACGGCTCCATCGTCCCCAATTATATCATGGGGACAAAAACCTTGTAATTTTTTGAGCAGTCCTTGTTCCCCAATATCTTTAATTTTCATCGTTTATTACGTAAAGCAGGGTTAAACATTTCACTAATACCTTCCCCGATAAAGGATAATCCTACCACCATTGAGGTCATGGCCATTCCAGGGAATAAAGTTGTCCACCAAATACCTGTAGACAAATCAGGTAATGCTTCTTTGAGATCGTGTCCCCATTCGGGAACTTCTTCGGGTAATCCTAAGCCCAAAAAACCCAATCCCCCTAATACCAAAATAGCATCAGCAGCGTTTAACGTAAAGACCACAGGAACGCTTTGAATAACATTAAGAAATAGATAGCGAGATAAAACACGAGTGGGGGTTGCTCCCATCGCTTTTGCTGCTTCGATAAATAACTCATTTTTAACACTGGTGGTATGGTTCCGAACAATCCGATAATACTGAGGAATGTAGGCAATACTGACTGCAATTGCCACATTCAAAATTCCTCTTCCTAAAATAAAAGCCAAAGTCACTGACAATAGTAGACCAGGAATTGTATAGATAGTATCCATAAAAAACAATAAAATTTTATCTACTTTCCCGCCTAAATATCCACTGATTAATCCTAAAGGTACACCAACAATTATGGATAAAATAGTTGCCAAAAAAACAACTTTTAAAGCAGCTTGTGAACCCAAAAGCGTACGAGAAAATACATCATATCCTCGAACATTGGTTCCCAACCAATGACGTAAACTAGGAGACTCTCCAGGAATATTACTTAATAAATCTGTGGGATTTTGTAGAAAACCAATCCCTTCTAAAATAGGAGCAAATAAAGCAATAAACAACCAACATAATGTAATCAATACCCCAATATACATTAATATTTTAGCTAAACTCCAATGGGAAAAACGTCCTAATTTAGATTTTGGTAGAAGCATAAGCTAATAATTTTCAAATAATAGACACGAAAAAATTGTAACCCATTCTGATCAAATTCAGAACTATTATTCTGATATAATTTAGATCGTCATTTGTTCTAACATCAAACGTAACTGCAATCTAGATAGAAAATATAGTTTATGTCATCATCATTTATTGTTGTCATAACAACCACACCAAAAAAGGAAACTGCTGAACAAATTGCCAAAACTTTGTTGGCGAAAAAATTAGCAGGTTGTGTACAAATTATTGAGTCGGTTAGGAGTTATTATTACTGGGAAAATGAGCTATGTAAAGATGAAGAATGTATTTGTTTAATTAAAAGTCATCAAAATAATTATCAAACTTTAGAAAAGACAATTCAAGAAATTCATCCCTATGAAGTTCCTGAAATTATTACTTTACCGATTTCGGAAGGAAGTCAAGATTATCTTAGTTGGTTAAATCAACAACTTCAATAATATTTTTAAGAGGCTAAATTTAGAATTATTCTTATTATTATGACTATGATTCAACCTAATCATAAATTGAACATTTCTCTAATTGTCAGTGATTTATCTAGTAAAGGTGCAGGAAGATGGGGTGGAGCAATTCGGCCTTTTTTACTAACACAAGCTTTACAAAAATTAGGACATAACGTCAAGATTTTCGGCATTGCTTATGAAGAAAATGGGTTATCCGAGTTACCCCAAGATTTACCGATTACTTCTATTCCTTGTCCCTACTATACAGGATTTGGAGGAACCTGGCGATCGCTGAAACAATTATTACCTAAAATTGACGGAGATATTCTTTATGCTGTTAAATTAAAACCCAGTAGTTATGGTATTGCTTTGCTCAAAAAATATCTAAGTCATCGTCCCTTAATTGTGGATATTGATGATTGGGAAATGAGTTGGTTTGGAGGAGATGATTGGCGATATAATTTTACAGTAAAAGGGTTTATTGAGGATTTATTTAAAGGCAAAGCACCCCTACAACATCCCGATCATCCTTTCTATTTACAAAAGATAGAAAACCTAGTTTCTTTAGCGGATCAAATCACCCTACACACCCAATTTATTCAACAACGGTTTGGGGGTATTTATATTCCCAATGGCAAAGATACAGACTTATTTGATCCCCAAAAATATGATTCCCAAAAGAGTCGCCAAAAATATAACTTAGACGATTATAAAATCTTAATGTTTCCTGGCGCACCCCGTCCCTACAAAGGGGTAGAGGATGTTTTAATGGCCTTAGAAAAACTGAATAATCCCGAATTAAAATTAGTCATTGTTGGAGGAAGTCCCTATGATAATTATGATAAAAAATTGCAAGAAACCTGGGGAAAATGGTTAATTCAACTGCCTAAATCTCCAGTGAAAGCTATGCCAGAAATCGTTTCTGCTGCTGATTTAGTAGTCGTCCCTCAACAAGATACCCCATCAACAAAAGCTCAATTTCCCTTAAAATTGAGTGATGGGATGGCCATGGCCAAGCCTATTTTAGCAACAAAAGTGGGGGATATACCCAAAATTCTAGGGGATACTGGCTACTTAGTTGAGCCGAGTTCCCCTGAACAATTAGCTGATAAAATTAATTGGATTTTTAATCATTTAGAAGAAGCAAAAGCACAAGGAGAACAAGCTAGAAAAAGATGTATTCAGACATACAGCTTAGAATCAATGGCTACCATTTTATCTCAAGTATTAGAACCATTCTGTTCTTGAATTAAGACGGTGTTATCTGAGGGAAAGTATAGCCAAAAACATAAACTTAGTAAGCCCCATCTTTGTTAACAACAACTAGAACGGTTTTGATAATTAGATTCAGGTCATACCATAAAGACCATTTTTGTTGATAGTGAAGATCCATTTGGACAATATCTTCAAAATCTTTAATACTTGAGCGGCCATTAACTTGCCATTCCCCTGTAATTCCAGGTTTAACATTTAGTCGTTGCCAGTGATGAGGATCATATTTTTCTACTTCATCTACGGTAGGGGGACGGGTTCCCACTAAACTCATATCTCCCATCAACACATTCCAAAACTGAGGAAACTCATCTAAACTGGTTTTTCTCAAAAACGCCCCTAAACAGGTAATACGAGGGTCGTTAGTATTCTTAAAAATATGTCCTTGCGCTTCATTTTTCACTAAATGCTTCATTTTATCAGCCCCAACCACCATAGAGCGGAATTTCCAGATACGGAACGGTCGGCCATGTAACCCACAACGAACTTGACTGTAAAGCAGGGGACCGGGATCTGAAATAGCCATAATAATCATAATAGGGATAGCGATGATCACCGTGATCATCAATCCCACTAACGCTCCCATAATATCGACTCCCCGCTTGAGTTTGCTATCAATGGAAGGATGGAAGGATTTGGTAGGTGTCTCACCTGGATAGTATAGATTGGGTTTCAAGGAACTATATGCCGTCATTGCCTTACTCAAATTTGTTTTTGCTCTCTTGATTACTACGATAAAGGAGGGATGTTATTTTTAGTGTTTGTTTTTATGTTATTTTTTTGTACAACTTTAGAGATAACATCAGGTTAAGAAGACTGATAGACTGAGGACTATGTACAATTTATTAGATAAATCTAATTATGACCACCCATTTCATCGAAGCCGAGATTGATCTCCAGCAAACTCCCTTGACAGTCAAAGAAGTGGAAACCACCCTACAACAACAGGGAAAACCCCTACGTTGGGCTATCACCAAGGTGGATAAAGCCAAACAAACTGCTCAAGTAGAAGCCATTGTTACCAAGGATACCTAATTGATTCATCGTCCCTACACAGCCATATTAATCGTTCCTACGGGTATTGGGGCGGCCATTGGTGGATATGCCGGAGACGCTTTACCTGTAGCGAAAGCGATGGCCAAAGTTTGCGATCGCCTGATCACTCATCCCAATGTCCTCAACGGGGCGCAACTCTATTGGCCCTTAGACAATGTTTTTTATGTAGAAGGGTATGGGTTAGACCGCTTTGCCCAAGGAGACTGGGGACTTAAACCCGTCCATCAGAACCGAGTGGGCTTAATTTTAGATCAAGGTATCGAGCCAGAATTAAGAACCCGTCATATTCAAGCAGCAGATGCCACTAGAGCGACCCTAGGACTGACGTTAACGGATTATGTGGTCACGGATAACCCATTACAGGTAGAACTGCGTACCGCCCATTCTGGAGCCAGTTGGGGGACCATTGGCCACCCCGACAGTTTGCTCAGAGCGGCAGAACAGTTAATGACGAAAAGTAAAGCAGAAGCGATCGCCGTTGTCGCTCGTTTCCCCGATGAGATAGAAACCCTAGCACTCGATAATTATCGTCATGGCCAAGGGGTTGACCCCTTAGCCGGTGCCGAAGCGGTCATTTCTCACCTTATTGTCCGTCAATTTGCCGTCCCTTGCGCCCATGCACCCGCGTTAGAACCCTTAGCTGTGGATGATACGATTTCCCCCCGTGCAGCAGCAGAAGAGTTAGGCTATACCTTTCTACCCTGTGTCTTAGTGGGATTAAGCCGTGCGCCTCAATTTGTTACTCAACCTCAACCCCATAGTATTTGGGCCGATGAAGTGGATGCTTTGGTTATTCCTCAAACCGCTTGTGGTGGGAGTGCCATACTCAGTTTGAGTCAGCGTCACACCCGCATCATCGCTGTCAGGGACAATACAACCACGTTGAATGTAACCCCCGAAGACTTGGGAATGGAGGCAATTACGGTAAACTCGTATTTAGAGGCGTTGGGTGTCTTGTTGGCTCATAAAGCCGGCATTAGTGCTGATGCCTTACGTCCCGTTGTTTCCCCTCTTTCTCAAGCCTGTGACTAATCCCAACTCGTCCGATATGGAACCGTTAACCCGTACCCAAATTTTAGTGGTGATGGGGGTGACGGCCATTATTTTGTTAATTATTGCCAAGATTTGGCAATATTTTGGTTCTATTGCTCTGATAAAAATTCAGTTATCTGTTGATGGCCTACTCTATGGGGTTGCCTTAGCCGGTATCATTATTGTTGCTAGTAGTATTGTCTATCGTTTGTGGCCGGCTTATCGTCACAGTGCCGACTCTTATTTACAGTTAGTTTTAAAACCCTTAGTTTGGCCCGATTTAATCTGGTTGGGTTTATTACCTGGCCTTAGTGAAGAGTTATTGTTTCGGGGTGTTATGTTACCGGCCTTGGGCTATGATCTATTGGCTGTTATTGTTTCCAGTTTAGTGTTTGGGGTATTACATTTAAGTGGTTCTCAACAATGGCCTTATGTGGTTTGGGCAACTTTAGTGGGATTTGCTCTTGGTTATAGTGCCTTAATAACTGATAATTTATTAGTCCCGATTGTGGCTCATATTATTACTAATTGGATATCAAGTGTGATCTGGAAATTTAGTAATAAAAGTAGTGATGTTACTTCTTAGTTGATTGTTTTATGAAAGTTCAATTTAGAGAGTTTAATCCCTTTGATTTATGGGTTTGGTTAGAGTTTGAAACTGTTCCTTCTCCTATGGAAAGACAGTACGTAGAAGAGGTGTTTAATTCTTGGTTTTATTTAGGTAAATTAGGGGGGTTTAATGCAGAAAATCTCCAAGTCCAAGACATGGGTGTAGAAATTAGTTATATGGAGTATAATACCCAAGTTTCTGATGAGATGATGATGGCCCCGATGCACAATATGGCTGAGTTTGAATACGAAGGGGTGTGGGGTCGTTGTTGGTTTGATCTTGGCACCAGTGATTTAATCGCTCTCGATATTTTGATCAATGCTTTAACTCAATTGAGTCAAGAATTAATTGTGATTAAAAAGTTGATTATTGGAGGAGAAAATGAAGACTGGCCGGTGGTTAACCAGCGACAAGCAATGTTTGCAGAAGAGAATTAATCCGAGTTCGTAGTTAAGGAAAAATTTTGTCAATTTCTCTACGATGTGCAACTCTCTGATAAATAGAGGCTAATTCTTTTAAAAATCTTTTAGTGTATTTAATTTCCCACATTTTTATTTCTAATTGATTTTAGATACTTTAAGGCTTCTTGTTTGGACAAGGGTTTATCATTCTCTACTTCTTCTATCAGTTTTCCTAGTCCATAATCTTCGATAATTTCTTCTAGTTTTTCAAATTCAGCAATAGGAATCTGTACTGCGATCGGATTATTATTTTTGTCTAAGACATAACTTTTGTTAATTTCTAGCATCTAGTTATTTCCTAATTTTGATCTATCATAGCTTATGGGATTGATAACTTTACTATAAAAATAACTTCTGACTTCGTTAAATTCTCTTTTCTCCCTCAGATGGAACAAATCAGCTACAATAAAACACAAGAATTAATCCTAACCCCATGTTATTAAATCGAATTTTAAACGACACGGATAAAAAATGGCGACCCATCATCAAAGCCCTAGAAACAGCTATCGGTAAAGATGGAGTCATTCGTCGTAAAGAAGAACTCTTAACCTATGAATGTGATGGCTTAACCGCCTACCGTCAACGTCCTGCACTCGTCGTTTTACCGCGTACCACCGAAGAAGTGGCTGCCGCCGTTAAAATTTGTCACGACCATCAAATTCCTTGGGTAGCCAGGGGTGCTGGTACCGGACTATCGGGAGGCGCATTACCCGTAGAAGATTGTGTGTTAATTGTCACGGCCCGCATGAAACAAATTCTTAATATTGATTTAGAAAATCAACGGGTGACCGTACAACCAGGAGTGATTAATAATTGGGTAACTCAAGCCGTTAGTGGTGCTGGTTTTTATTACGCGCCAGACCCTTCTAGTCAGATTATTTGCTCCATTGGGGGTAATGTAGCAGAAAATTCTGGGGGGGTTCATTGTTTAAAATATGGGGTAACAACGAATCATGTTTTAGGGTTAAAATTAGTCATTCCGGATGGGTCAATTATTGAAGTTGGGGGTAGCATTCCTGAAATGCCAGGGTATGATTTAACCGGTTTGTTTGTGGGGTCAGAAGGAACGTTAGGAATAGCAACAGAAGTTACTCTAAAAATTCTCAAAACCCCTGAAACCATCTGTGTTGTTTTAGCTGATTTTACGACTGTTAAATCCGCCGGACAAGCGGTGGCAGATATTATTAGTTCTGGTATCATTCCAGCCGGTATGGAAATTATGGATAATTTCTGTATTAATGCAGTCGAAGATACGGTTAAAACCAATTGTTATCCACGGGATGCCGCAGCTATTTTATTAGTAGAATTAGATGGATTATCCGTTGAAGTGGCAGCTTATAAAGAAAAAGTGGCAGAGATTTGTCGCAAAAATGGAGCAAGAGAAATTACGACCGCCAATGATTTAGAAACCCGTTTAAAACTTTGGAAAGGCAGAAAAGAAGCCTTTGCGGCTGCAGGTAATATTAGTCCTGATTATTTTGTTCAGGATGGAGTGGTTCCTCGCACACAATTAGCCAATGTTCTCGAAAAAATCAATCAATTAGGAGCAGAACATGGTTATCGCATTGCTAATGTTTTCCATGCCGGAGACGGTAATTTACACCCGTTAATTTTGTATGATAATGCGGTTTCTGGACAATGGGAAGAAGTAGAAAAATTAGGGGGAGAAATTCTCAAACTCTGTGTAGAATTGGGCGGAAGCTTATCAGGAGAACATGGAATTGGTTCGGATAAAAATGAATATATGTCCTATATGTTTAATGAAATGGATATAGAAACCATGCAATGGGTAAGACAAGTGTTTAACCCCAATAATTTAGCCAACCCTGGTAAACTTTTTCCCACTCCTCGAAGTTGCGGAGAAGCAGCAAATGCTAAAAAAATGTCTTGACATTTAGTCTAAAAAGTGAGTAGCATTATTCCTTAACGTTGATTGTAGTTGGTGGTTAGACTTCTCAATTATAAATTGCACTTCTGACTTCCGACTTCTGACTTCTTTGAAATATGTCCCAACTGAATTATATCTATACTTTATTTATCAGTAACCTGCTAATCTCTTTACCGTTTCTTCTCCTTGGTATTCTTGTATCTAGTGGGTTATTAGTATTTGTTGATGAACATCAATTAGTTAATAAATTACCCCGTACTCGTATTTTAGCTGTCATTATTGGCAGCAGTTTAGGTTTTTTATTTCCTGTGGGACAATATGGTAATCTTCCTATCGTGAGACGGTTATTGTTGCAGGGTTTACCCATTCCTTTATGTATCAGTTTTCTCGTTGCTTCTCCTACTGTTAACCCGTTTATTATTAGTAACAGTTGGCAAGTATTAGGAGATCATCCTAGATTAGTCTTTTTGAGAATTTTAGGTGCTTGGATAATTGGTATTATGGTAGGTTTAGTTTTTAGTGCCTACCCAGAAAAATCTGTCATCATAGATGAGTCCTCTTCTGTTCTTAAAAGTCGTTCTACTTTAGTTAATTCAGGTACTATTTTAGAAGATTCCAAAGGGTTTAAACCATTTCATCGTTCTGGCAACTTAATTTATGAATCTCAAGGGAATATCAGAACGTCTCTGGGAATTTGGCAACAATTTTTATTATTTTTCGAGAATATAATGAGAGAGTTTCTTGAATTAGGAAGTATTCTTTTGGTTGGGGTAGCTATATCTACCGCTTGTCAAGTTTTTCTCCCTCAATCAACACTTTTTCAATGGGGAGAAACTCCGTTCAATCAACTATTAGTTATGATAGTCTTTGGGTTACTAATTTCCCTTAATTCTCTCAACTCTGCTTATTTTCTAACCCCTATTTTGTCTTCAGTTTTATACGGTTCGGGTTTAGTATTCTTATTATTAAATTCTCTGTTTAATCTTTCCAGTCTCATTTTATTGTTTGCTATAATTAGGGTTAAATTTGCTAGTTATGTAATTATTTTAACAGCACAATTAATTATATTATCGGGACTATTTCTTAACTTTTATATTAGTTAATGTTCTGGCAACAACTCGAATCATGTACAATCCTGATGTTGAGTATAAAGGGATAGGACTCAATTTTATGATATCCTTTATAATTAAGAGTGATCTTATCTTATTTATGATGGTTTAAAATTATGCCGAAATACATCTTATTTGGTAGTTACTGCGAAAATGCTTTAGAAAAAAGAACCCCTTACCGTCAAGATCATTTAGATGGTTTAAAACAGCAAAAAGAATCAGGGATTTTAGTTACACTAGGACCCACTAAAGATAATACTAAGGTTTTCGGAATTTATGACGCAGAAAATGCTGAAAAAGTCAAGGAATTAATCGAAAATGATCCCTATTGGAAAAATGGAATCTGGACAGATTATGAAATCAAAGAATGGATACAAGCTTTTTAATAAATTAGTTTGAAAAGTTTATTCTTCTAGTTCAATTTGGGTTAACACATTTTCTAGCCAAGCGGTTGTTAGAAAATGATACAAACGAACTTTACAATAAATTACTAATTTTGATAGAATCATGCTATGAAAAGCGATAACATAGAAAAAAATCTATTGGATCTATACAAAATTAGTGTTGAAGAGTATCGGTTTCAAGTTTTATACAATTGGGATCGGAATCGCTTTTATATAACTTTAACAGCAGGAGTATTTACTATTGGAGCAGGAATTTTAAGGATACCTAATTTAGCAAAATATGAATATCTTTTAATTCCATTGTTCATAATTGGTAGTTTAATTTCATTTGTAGGATTACAAACTCTAAGAAAAGGACAAGAATATTATAGAGCTACTATTTTAAAAATGAGTTCTTTAGAAAATCAATTAGGATTAACATCAGAAGAAACTCCTATCGCTACAACACAAGGTCAAAAAGAATCAAAAATTAATTTAAAAGATCCAAATATTTATATCAAAAAACGACTTAGACTAGGAACAATAACATATTGGATTGCTTGTTTATTTGTCTTAGGTATATGTGTAAATATACTAGCAATATTATTTATATCATTTGACCTTCTTTACTTACAAAGTTAACAGAAAGTCAGCCATATAAACCCAAAAGCCCATCCTTGTGATGATATAATAAGCTTCTGGTTGATAAGATTGTTTGATTGTGGACTTTGAAATTATTGGTAATATTACGAATATTGAAATTATTGCTACTGGAACAGGTATTCGTAACCGGTCAAGATTATCTAAAAAATATGGTAAAGGAAAATGGCGAAAATTAAAGGGTATCGCTCAAGTTCAATTACCTAATGGTACAATTAGAGTAGCTGAAATCCATTGGTATGAGGTGCATGGTATTGGCAAAAAAGAATTTAAGATCAAGTTACCCTTTTTAGATTAATGATGAAAATAGAATCCTCTCAAGTAAATTATTTTGCAGTTTGTCTTAATAATAAGGACTACGAAGCTTCTTTAGAAATTGGTAAAATATACCGCATTATTCCTGATGAAATAGCAGAATCTAATGGACTCATTCGAGTGATTGATGAAAGTGGAGAAGATTATGCTTTTGCAACTCATCGATTTTATCCTATCGAAGTACCTAAACCAGTCGAAGATGTATTATTATCAATGAGATGATGACTATGCCAACATTAGTAAAATGGACAATTGAAGATTATCACAGTATGATTGATGCTGGTATTTTAGCGCAAAAAAAAGTGGAGTTAATTGCAGGAGAAATAATAGAAATGACTCCAGAAAAACCATTTCACCGTAGAGTAACTTTTAAGCTGGCTGACTATTTTCGAGAAAAATTAAGAGGAAAAGCAATCATTTTTGAAGCACACCCTATTACCCTTTTTAACTCTGAACCTGAACCCGATATTATCATAGCAAAATTCCCCCTAGAACGTTATGATACTCGTCATCCTTATCCCGAAGATATTGAGTTATTAATAGAAGTTTCAGACACTACATTAAAATACGATCTAGAAACGAAAAAAAAAATTTATGCTCTTGCTAAGATTAAAGAATATTGGGTTATAGATATCAAAAATAGTCAACTGATCGTCTTTCAACAACCAGAAAATGATCGTTATTTAAAACAAATTAAACTAATTAAAGGAGTTATCTCTCCTCTAGCTTTTCAGAATATACAGATAGATAGTCAAACAATTTTAAACTGATGACTGATGACTTATGACTGATAACTGTTAAAAACTAGAATTATTTAACGCATATTGAACCAACTGACTCAACTTATGGCGTAACGTTTCTAGCCCTAACCGTTGACTGGCAGAAATAAATACAGCTAAAGGATACTCTTCTTGGGCAACCCGTAAAGTATCTCCGTCTACCGTATCAATCTTATTAAATACTAATAAAATAGGCCCAGGAACTAACGGCATTTCCTGTAAAATAGTCATTACAGACTGGATATGATGTTGCCAAGCAGGATGAGATAAATCAACTAAATGCAGCAACGCATCTGCTTCGGTGACCTCTTCTAAGGTAGCGCGAAACGCATCTACTAAAGATGGGGGTAACTCATGAATAAATCCTACCGTATCCGTTAACAAAAAAGTGTAAGGTTGTTGTGTCTCACTATCCATACCCGATAAACGGCGAGTCGTTGGATCGAGGGTAGCAAATAATTGATCGGCAGTGTACACCTCTGCATTGGTCAACGCATTGATCAAGGTGGACTTACCCGCATTGGTATAACCAACAATAGCAATACTAGGAACCTCCTGTTTTTGCCGTTGTTGACGCAAACGGGAACGGTGAGACTGTAACTTATTCACCTCCTGTTGCAAGCGAGAAATACGTCGTTGAATCGCCCGACGTTCCGTTTCTAACTTGGTTTCCCCTGGTCCTCTGGTCCCGATACCACCCCCCAACCGAGACATGGCTTGACCTCGTCCGACTAACCGAGGCAACATATATTCTAGCTGGGCCAACTCTACTTGTAACTTCCCGGCGCGGGACTGGGCCCGTTGAGCAAAAATATCTAAAATAACCTCAGTCCGATCAACCACTTTCACCCCTAACTGGGTTTCCAGGTTACGGACTTGGGCCGGGGATAAGTCAATACTAAATACTACTAAGTTGGCCCCCAACGTTTGCACCCGTAACGCCACTTCTTCCACCTTACCTTTTCCGACAACGGTTTGCGGATGGGGATGCGATCGCTTTTGTTGGATGGTTTCCACCGTTTCCCCGCCGGCGGTGGAAACCAGTCTTTCTATTTCGGCCAACTCTTCAGCAAAGGCGCGATCGCTCATTTTTTCCGTTTGTAACCCGACGATCACCACCCGTTCGTGGTCCCCTTCTACCTGCTGGGCCACGTATTCCCGACGAAACTCCGCTTCTAACCCTTCTACCAGCCCCAAAAAGTCCTGTTCTGAGAGGGTTTCTAGGGTCATGGCCGGGGAAACCGTCCAATAATAAGCATGGTTGGGGTTGAACTCTGAGGCGGGCAATAAATGGGCAATATAGGCTTCCTTGACGTATCCGGTCGCCCCACCTCCCCGTCGCATTTTCCCTGCTGAGGTAACGGATAACACCACTAAAGTATCCAAACGTTGCAGTACCATGGCCGTTAAACTGGACTCTTTAGGGGGATCGCTTTTGAGTTGGGTAGCGATACAACGAATACCTGAGAGGCGTTCAGCCCCATAACGAGGCAATTCTAGGGGGGGGATTTGGGTTTGTCGAGGGGTTCCCACACCGACCCGAATGACTTGGCCACGACGGTTTATATAGGCGCATACCCCTTGACCCAGATCAGAACTGACCGCGGCCAGTCTTTGGGCAAACTCTGGAGACGTGAAGCGATCGCCCCGTAGTTTTTGATGATACAGTCGCCTTAATTGCTTAATTTGACTGGGTTTTAACCCTTGCAGGTTTCCATAGATGGTATCGATAGGCCAACCTCCTTACTGTGGTTAGTTATTTTGTGTTATTCCTTCATTATAGTGTTCCATCTCGGTACTTTTCGACCCGTAGACTCCTTCAATTTGTTGTCGACAACAGTCTATGGCAAATTCGTTAAAATCAGAGGGATCGATCTCATACATTTGTTGAAAAGTATCGGGTTGGACGCGACAAAAACGGGGCCGTTGTTCATAAATTAAACATTTTCGGGTTTCATGATCAAAGTTAATACACCATCCCTCTTCTCCGACTAAACTGAGATAATGGTCTAATTCTTCTGGGGTTAAATAGTCTTCTAAGTCGGGGCGATCGCTTGGATCTAAGTTACAACAGGCCCCACACCCTGCTACACATTTCCATGTTTCTATTTTAGTTTTCATCAAGTTTCAATGTTTGAGTTTCTTTTTTTATTCTACTCTTTTTGATGCTTTGATATAATCGAAGATGGCTACATAGTGCCTTCAATATTAAGATAGGGTTTAACATGGAACAATTCAATTATACAGAAATTAAAGAAGACTTGCCAAAGTTTATGGAAAAAGTTTGTCAAGATCATAGTCCAATTATTATTACCGAAAATAATCAAGAACCTGTTATTTTAATGTCTCTATCTGATTATAATTCTTATCAAGAAACCTTCTATTTATTAAAGAGTCCTAAAAATGCCCAACGTCTTCGAGACTCTATTGCTGAGTTAGAAGCTGGAGGAGGAATTGAAAAAGAGTTATTAGAATGAAACTAATTTTTTCAGAAACAGCTTGGGAAGATTATTTATATTGGCAAACCTGAACCTTTACAATATGATTTATCAGGATATTGGTCAAGACGAATTGATGATGAACATCGAATGGTTTATAAAGTTCAAAATGAGGCTATTTTTTTATCCCAATTAAAATACCATTATTAATTAAAATAAGAATAGTATTATGTTTCTATAAAAAGCTGTATAGCAATCAGGAATGATTTATGAGAACCCATGAGGACATAATATTATTATGTCCCTACCAATAAGCTGCTGTAGGGATTTAACAATGTTAAATCCTCTTTGTCATTTTCTCACAACTGAAACCTGATTGCTATAGAAATTGAATTGGATTAAACTCTTATCAAAATATCTACCTTTCACCTAGTAAGTAACAGAATGATTAAAACAACAGATAGATTAGAAAAAATTGAAAAGAGTATCAGAGAAACGAAAGAAAAATTAAAGTATTTTGAAGACAAATATCAAGTATCCACTGAAGAATTTATTAATAACTTTAATAATGATAAATTAGACCATGATTTAAACATGGAGTTTGATGAATGGATGGGAGAAATTTGGATGTTAAGCAAATTACAAGAGAAACAAAAAGAATTAGCAGCTAAAATCAATGTTGATTGAAGATTATTTCAAAAATATTCAAACTATAATTGATTCTTTTCAAATGATTAAATCCCAAAATATAGTTTATCAAAAACGAGATAAACATTTAGGTTACATTAAATGTAAAATTCAGTTAATTGATGGTTCTTGGCTTTATTTCACAGAATATGTTGAAGTAGAATATGGTATTGATAGAGGTAAATATTCCTATCAATATATGAATCAAAATAATCAATTAATTTTCCGTTATGATAATGCACTTCATCATCAAAAACTCAATTTATCAAGTTTTCCCCATCATAAACATGAAAGAAAAGAAGATAATATAATTGGTTCCAATACAGCGAATTTATCTGATATATTTAGAGAAATAAAAGACAAGTTTAACATTGAATACGCATTTAATTCTATGTTAACTTTTACCAGAGGGTTTTGACCTATGGATAAACGTCATTAGAGAAGAACGGCAGCTTTTTCTGCCAGGGAAGAACGTTCCCCTTTCAGCAGAGTAACATGACCAGCGAGGGCATCATTTTTAAACCGTTCTACCACATAAGTGAGTCCGTTGCTTGCCCCATCGACATAAGGGTTGTCAATTTGTTCAATATCTCCGGTTAAGACAATTTTAGTGCCAATTCCAGCACGAGTTAAAATGGTTTTCACTTCATGGGGAGTCAAATTTTGCGCTTCATCCACAATCAAAAATTGTTTGGGAATGGTACGTCCTCGAATGTAAGTTAAAGGTTCAATTTGTAAGAGTCCTCTTTCTAACAATTCTTCATGGCCTCGTCGCCAATGAGCCGGTTTATTGGAGGGATTTTGCGTCTCAAAAATGAGGTCGAAGTTGTCATAGATGGGTTGCATCCAAGGAGTCAATTTTTCAGTGATCTCTCCAGGTAAATAACCTAAATCACGTCCCATCGGGATAACAGGGCGAGAAATCAGAAGGCAATTATAATGCTTTTCGTTAGCCACTTGATGAAAACCGGCGGCAATAGCGAGAAGGGTTTTACCAGTTCCGGCTTTCCCAATCAACGTCACTAAAGGGATGGACTCTTCTAACAATAAGTCTAAGGCAAATTGCTGTTCCCGATTACGAGGACGAATACGAGCAATCCCGGACGAGGGTAAGGTAAAGAGAGGGAACAGTTTTTTTCCACTATGATCCACCCGACCTAAAGCGGTATGATGAGGATTAATCGCATCAATGAGGGTAACTAGCTGATTAGGGAGTAACTCTGTTGGTAATTCTATCTGTTTTTCTGAGAAAAATTGCTCAATAGTAGAAGACTCTACCATCAGTTCGCTGTACCCTGTATAAAGTTCATCGGCTTGAATTTTATCGGTTTCATAGTCCTGGGCTAATAGTCCGAGGGTATCGGCTTTAATGCGAAGATTTGTGTCTTTACTGACTAAGACAACGGGACATTTACATTCGGCTTTACATTCCAAGGCCACGGCTAAAATGGCATTATCCCCTAAATCTCCTTCTAATTCTGGGGGAAGTTCTTGGAGGGTTTGGCCAGAGCATAAAGCGACCCGTAAACTGCCACCATTTTCTAGAGGGATGCCTTCGGTTAACCTTCCTTGTAAGCGAAGTTGATCGAGGGTTCGGGATGTTTGTCTAGCATTACGTCCTCTGACTTCGGGCTGTTTTTTAAAGCGATCTAGTTCTTCAATAATGGTGATGGGCAGTACCACCTCATTATCTTCAAACTGAAACAAAGCCGTCGGGTCATGAAGTAAAACGTTAGTATCAAGAACATAGGTCTTTTTCATGACAAATCTCTCACTAAAAATTCTTGAAAAAATGCTTTTATGATTAATAGTTTGTTTTTGCTCCCTTATCTATATTTTACTTTGAATCCTTGGTGTTTGGGAGAATATAATAAATTAATGAGCAGAAAAGAGGCAACAAGGCTTTACTTTAACTAAAAATCTTCCCTCCTGCCCGCCCCCTTCTCAATGGGGGTAGGGGGGATTACCCCCTGTCTTCTGACTCGCCAGAAGGGCTTCAAATACTATTTAATCGCCACCACCACAGCCGCCACCACAACTACTGCCACAGCTACCACCACAACTACTATAATTACTATTAGTATTAGTACCACCATTTTTAGGATTTTTATTACCCATTAAAACGGCAGGAATAGTGAAAATAAACACAAGAATAATTATTAACAAGAGAAAGCTTTCTGCCGGCGATGAATGCTCAGAAAATTTATGCTTTGGAGAATCTAAATTGAGAATTTTGTGAGGAAAAGTACCCTGAATAGCAATACTTTCACCTGGACTAATTTCATTTGAAGCAACGAATTCAACAGTTTGAGGATCAATTTGTTTTTTGCGAGTAGGTTCCCCTAAACTTTCAAGTGTAACCATTTTATGTTCTAATTGCTCAGGCAATTTGACTCTAACTTTAGCCTTGAGAATAGGATATTTTCTGTTGGGGAAGATCGCTTTCCAATAAAGTTCATCTTCCCCAGATATTCCCTGCTTATGTAATCCACCTAACACCTTATACCGAAGGGTAAAAATATGAGATTCAGGACTATCTTTAACATTTAACGGATGATCCCACTGGATGTAAAATCTTTGATTTTTAATGCTCGTTTCTGTTTCTAATTTTTCTCCATTTTCACTAACAGAAACATCTTGAATATCATCGAATTTATCAAGAAGAATAAATCGATGACGCTTATTAGTCCAAGGTCTATTAAAAGTGTATTTCTGAACTTCCTCTACTATCATACTTCCATCAGCTTGAGCATCAATATTAACAGTGATAAAATCCCAATAGTAGGCATAATCAGATAAAGGAATAGCTAAGGCTGAATTTTCATGATTAAAGAGTCTTGAATTAAAATAAACGGGAGAATCAGAAATCCAATTAATTCCTAACAAAATCCAAACAATAAGCGTCATTAAAACTAATTGAATTATTTTTTTTTTGAAAATATCAACTATTTTTTTAAATTTAGTCTGTTGAGATGGAACCATTACTGATGTCCAAATATCTGATGGTGGAATTTCTCCTAAAAAACTCTCATAACTCTTCAAAGTTTGCTCATATAAACCCTTGAACTTAACCTCTTCTGTTAACTTTCCATTACTAGGTTCATGATGTAAAGGGGTTCCTAAAACATTAGGACAAAATTCTTCCCAATAGGAACGAGTATAAGTAAGGTGTAAATGCCAAGCTTTATCAACGGAAACCGAAGGAGAAACAGCATGACCAGCAACCACAGCTAAAAATGTAAATTTTTTATATTCTTCAATAACACGTTTTGTATAAGACAATGACCATTGATTTTCTGTTGCTAACCGCTTAGAAAAAGATAAAGGTTCATTATTTTTGTCTAACGCAAATTCTTGTATTCTTTGATAGAGTTGGCTATTTTCAGGAGACATAACAATTCTCATCTTTAAGTATCCTTAGTTTACCCAAATTTTCTTAATCTTCATCAATTAAGGTCTTAGAACCCCTTCCCGACAATCTTTTAACCATAATTGTATCCCTTGTCCAATCGCCCCATTAATAGCATCTTGGGGCGGTAAAGGGAGATCCTCTTGTTCTAAATCAGCTAATTGAGAAAATAATAAAACCAGTCGCCAACCGTCAGAACTTGGGGTTAAAAATAACCAATAATAATTTTGTAAAAGAATCGCTTCTGTTTTGCTATATTGTCGCTCTAAAGTGGTAAAAAACACCTGTTTAGTATCATCGGGTAACTCGGGCTGATATTGTAAATTATTGAGGGGTAACGGCTCAAATTCTGGGTTCCCGGCCACTAATATATAGTTGTAAACTTCAACCGTGCGATCGCTGCGTCGGGCCCGTTGGGTGACACGGTTTCCATAACTAGGTAAATCCTTTAACATCTTAGCGGTTAAAGTTTGTATATCTGTAGGACAAGTCTCTTCCTGTTGAGAGGAAGCGGGTGTCACTGAGGCAATAGACAAAAGGTTGAGAACCGTTATTAGTCCAAGATTGAACCATGTTCTCATTCTTCTCTTTGAGAGATGATTTCTAACTGCTAACTTCATCGATAATAAGATTCCAGGCCATAACAGGATCATCTGCCATTGTAATAGGCCGGCCAATCACTAAATAATTAGCCCCTGCTTGTAGGGCCTGTTTTGGTGTCATCACCCTCCTTTGATCCCCTGTGTTAGCCCAAGTGGGACGTACTCCAGGACAGACTAAAACAAAATCCTGGCCACATACCTGTCTCAGTTGGGCAACTTCTTGGGGAGAACACACCGCCCCATTAATCCCCGAATCTTTGGCTAATAAAGCCATCTGTAGGGCGTATTCTGGGAGTTCTAGGGGGACTTTGAGATCAAAGGCTAGATCCCGTGAATTGAGGCTAGTCAGTAGGGTGATGGCTAATAATTGGGGGGGTGAGGGGCTTTCTGCCAGGGCTTGGGTAGCTGCTTTGAGGGCGTTTTTACCAGCAGTGGCATGAAGGGTGATTAAATCAACCCCATATTGAGAGGCACTACGACAGGCCCCTGCAACAGTGTTGGGGATATCATGAAATTTGAGGTCGAGAAAAATCTTTTTTTGTCGATCTTTAAGGTGTTTAAGAATCGTGGGTCCGGTGGCCACGAATAATTCTAATCCGACTTTCCAAAAGGTAACTTGAGGCAAACGATCTAATAAGGCGATCGCAGCTTCTTCTGTGGGAACGTCTAAGGGAACAATAATTTGATCAGCGATGGACATAGATTTATTTTCGTTAAACACAAATATTGTAGGGGTCAACGGCCGTTGACCCCTACAGAGAAAATTTCAGTACCTTACAAAGACTGTGATACTGGTTAAAATTACGCTTCTTTATTAAAGAACCCTTGAACTTGTCTGATAGCAGCAGCAGCGATGTTAAACCCTGCCCAACTAGCTGCAATGATAATCGGTCCTAACACAACTAAAACGCGCCAATCCATTGTTTTTTCCTCTGTTACTTATTATGGGACTTTAATGAAAAAATTATGTTTCTATTTATAACTTATTCGGGGTCATTTGTGAATCCCAAATTGTTTCCTTTGTCCGCATGAACTAAAGCTAACTGTTGATAGCGTTTAGCGTGTTCGATCATTTTTTCGGCTTCATTCTCAGATAAATCTCGAACCCGTCTGGCCGGAACCCCAACCACTAGCGATCGCGGTGGCACATCCTTATTAACGATGGCCCCGGCACCGATCAAACTACCAGTTCCCACGCGAATGCCATTCAAAATAACCGCCCCAATGCCGATTAAACAAGCGGTTTCGATATAAGCTCCATGAATCACAGCCCGATGACCGATGGTAACATAATCTTCTAAACAGGTAACTTCCCCTGGATCACCGTGAAGAATGGCTCCATCTTGAACGTTAGTATAAGCTCCAATTTTGATTTTTTCTACATCGCCGCGCACCACGGCACCATACCAAATACTTGCCCCTTGAGCAATTTCTACATCCCCCACAATTGTTGCATTAGGGGCAATAAAAGCAGCTTGAGATAGATTCGGCGGTGGCCAATAAGACGGAAGGGACAATGAGGACTCTGGCATAAATCTAAGTTAAATCTAAAATCTCGCGGTAGAATCGAGGCGACCAGGATTTAGTCGATATAATAGCTACTAGCAACGGGTCTAAGGAGATCAGCAGAAGAAAGTGTGTCCTAACTCTATGGGTTATTTCCTTTTCTTTCTGCCTAGAAACCCTGGTCTTCCCTGATGCTGACAACACACACAATCCATTTTGCACAGGCATTTAGACCACCCAGTGCAGTTATAGACAACTAAAAACAGATGACTCTAAGTTTACAATACCCTATTTACGGGCCAGAAATCCAATGTCCTCATTGTCGTCAAGTCATTCCTGCTTTGACCTTGACAGATACCTACTTATGTCCTCGTCATGGTGCTTTTGAAGCCAACCCTAATAATAATGAGTTAGTTCATTTGCAGTCCGGTAGACACTGGCGACGTTGGGAAGGGGAATGGTACCGACAACATACTCATCCTGACGGCATCCGTTTTGAGATTCACGAAGCTTTAGATCGCCTGTATACTCAAGGATATCGGGCGACTAAGGTCATTATCGCCAATCGTTATAAGGAATTGGTGAGTACCTACTTAGAGCGTAACACCTCTTGGCGGGGTAACTCCCAGTCTGTCCCTCGGTTGTATGGCCTGCCTGTGGAGTTTAGTCCTGATATTCCTAAAGAACCTCAATGGGACGTTATTAATTTTGACCTCGAAAAAGAACCTGGGGTTCCTAAACGTTATCCTTATTTTCGACTGTTTGAATAATCATGCACCATGCTTCCATTCGCACGGCTAATATTCATCACGCGATCGCTTTTTATGAACTGTTGGGGTTTACTGTTAAAGAACGGTTTACCACGGGTTATACCTTAGCCTGTTGGATGGAAGGGTTGGGGGGCAGAATTGAACTGATTCAAATTCCTGAACCCAAACCAGCCCCTGATGCTTTTGGCGATGAGCATTATGTGGGCTATTATCACCTCTCTTTTGATTTAAGCGATCGCGTTTCGGATCTCACCCGTTGGTTAAAGGCGTTACAAACGAAGTTAACTGAACTCTCCCAACAAGATCCTGCTCAATTTTCTCCCCTAACCATTTTACTTGAACCTCAGCAACAAATGATCGGCCATACTATCTATGAAGTGGCATTTATTGCTGATCGGGATGGGTTACCGTTAGAATTTATTCGGGTATTGACATCTTCACCAGCTTAACGGCACATTAAATATCTAAATCATTCAGATCCAACTTGGGTCCGTAGGTTTCGATAAATTCCCGGCGTGGGGCAACCCGATCGCCCATTAAAATAGTAAAGATACGATCCGCTTCGGCTGCGTCTTCTATTTCTACCTGTTTCATGCGGCGCGTTTCGGGGTTCATAGTGGTGTCCCACAGTTGGGTAGGCATCATTTCTCCTAACCCTTTAAACCGTTGAATCGTATAGTTAGCATTAGTGGGTAAACTATTAATATGCTCTTGTAATTGTCGTTCATTGTAACAATAAACATGATTACGTCCCCTCTCTACTTTGTACAGAGGAGGACAAGCAATATACACATAGCCTTGGTCAACTAATGACCGTTGATACCGATAGAAAAAGGTTAATAATAACGTCCGAATATGGGCCCCATCCACATCAGCATCGGTCATAATTACGATACGATGATACCGTAATTGTGAAGGGTCAAATTCTTCTCCTCTGATGCCCAACCCTAACGCTGTAATTAATGATTGAATCTCATTATTTTTGTATATCTTAGCGTCATCGGTTTTCTCGATATTAATAATTTTACCTCTAAGGGGTAAAATAGCTTGAAATCGTCGATCTCTTCCCTGTTTTGCTGAACCGCCGGCTGAGTCTCCTTCTACTAGGAAAATCTCTGATTCTTCGGGATCTCTGGTACTACAGTCGGCTAATTTTCCAGGTAACGGAGAAGATTCTAAAACCGACTTACGACGAACTAATTCTCTGGCCCGTCTCGCTGCTTCTGCTGCTTTGAAAGCTTGAACCGCTTTTTCAATAATACTATCAGCAACGTGGGGATTAAATTCTAGATATTCGGTTAATACTTCCCCAACCAAGGAGTCTACAATTCCTCTGACTTCTGTATTCCCTAATTTCGTTTTTGTTTGTCCTTCAAATTCCGGTTCAGGAACTTTTACAGAAATCACCCCAGTTAACCCTTCTCGGACGTTTTCTCCTCCTAAATTGGAATCATTATCTTTTAATTTGTTGCGTTTTCTGGCAACATTATTCATGGTCCGAGTAAGGACAGTTTTCAACCCTTCTAAATGGGTTCCACCGTCAATGGTACGAATGTTATTAGCAAATCCTAATAAGTTATCGCTATAAGCATCTACACACCAGAGTAAAGCAACTTCCACTTGTGTGCCGTTCTTTTCCCCCGAAACATAAATAATATCTTGATGCAAAGGATCTTTATCTCGACACATATAGGTCACATATTCTTTAATCCCCCCTTCATAACAATAGGTTTCACTATAGGGTTCCTCTTTTCTGTTATCAGTAAAGGTGATTTTTACCCCTGCATTCAGATAAGCTAATTCTTTTAATCTTCCTGCTAACGTGCTATAGTCGAACTCCGTTCCTACTGTAAAGATCAACTTATCAGGTAGGAAAGAAACTGAGGTTCCAGTTGAGTGTTTCTTATCGGGTTCTGTTTGTAATGAACTAATAGGAATTCCCCGTTCGTAGCGTTGGGTATGCACATTTTCATTGCGCCAAACCTTAACAATAACCCACTCCGATAAGGCGTTAACAACGGAAATACCCACACCGTGTAACCCCCCCGAAACCTTATAACCACCCCCTCCAAATTTTCCCCCAGCATGAAGCACGGTCATTACCGTTTCTAACGCCGACTTTCCCGTGGTAGGATGGACATCGGTAGGAATACCTCGGCCATCGTCTGTTACGGTTACCGAACCATCGGCATTGATGTCAATTTCGATATGGGTGCAATAGCCGGCCAAAGCTTCATCAATGGAATTATCCACGACTTCGTAGACCAGGTGATGAAGTCCCCTCGGTCCAGTAGTCCCAATGTACATCCCTGGACGCTTGCGAACCGGTTCTAACCCTTCAAGAACTTGTATTTGTTCTGCACCGTAATTACTTTTTGTTGTCATGGAATTTCCTTAATAATCGCTGTTGAGGTGGCCCATGCCGACTCGATGGCAAAATCTTCAAAAATTGTAACACAAAAGGGTTAGAGGCTGCTTAAAGTCTCCCAATTTGCTTGACTGACTGTGACACTTTCTAACAATAACTTAATGATTTGTGTTAATTGTGGTAACAACGATCTCAACTGTTGACAACAAAACTGAAAATTCCCCAATGCTCGAGGAACAGTCACTCTGAAAATAATGAGAAAGTTCTTCAACTAGGCTCGTAAAATTTTACAGCACTTTGAAATTATTAAAATCTATGTAACTTCGATGTATAGCCCTTTTCACCCTTTGTGCTATTTCTCATCACCCCGACTATGTAGTAAGCAACTTCAAAAAATTATTGATCATAGTTGCCAAAAATCGAAAAACTTAGTATAACGTAAATTGACATAGATTCTCAATAAAATATACCTATCTATTAACAATGTCTCTTACCAATTTTTTCGTCTCTGGTGGGATTGTAGCCTGGCCATTATTAGCTTTTTCCCTGTTGGGAGTAGCCTTGATCATTGAACGAGGGATATTCTGGTATCGTATCAAGTCTCGTCAAGGGAAGGTCGTCACCAGCGTTTTGAAACTCTATCGGGCTGATCAACGGGTAGCAGCTATCAGCAAACTTAAACAAAACCTCGATCTCCCCATCTGTCGCATTTTTCTCGAAGCTTTAGCCCTAGACAATGCTACCCCCACAGAGTTTCGTCTCGCTTTGGAAACAGCCACTCAAGCAGAATTACCGCTTTTTAAACGATTTAATACTTTATTTCAGACTATTATTGCGGTTTCGCCCTTATTAGGTCTTTTAGGGACAATTTTAGGTTTAATGCAGTCTTTTGCTTCTTTAGATATAGGGAATGTAGCTGGAACCAATGCGGCTGGGGTAACAGGGGGGATTTCTGAAGCCTTAACCTCTACGGTAATGGGGTTAGTGGTGGCTATTGTTACCCTTTTATTTGCTAACTCGTTTCGCTCATTTTATCTGCGACAACTGGCTTTAATTCAGGAATATGGGGGTCAGCTAGAACTTTTCTATCGTCTGTTTTATGAAAAAGGAGGAAAAACCTATGCAACTTCCCGATGAGATGGAACCGTCAGCAGAAATTAATATCGTGCCGATGATTGACGTTATTTTCTCCATATTGGCTTTTGTTATCATTTCTACGATGTTTTTGACCCGTTCTGAGGGATTACCCATTAATCTACCCTCTGCGACAACGGCGGAACCTCAACAAACCAAACAAATTAACGTTACGATTGAGCCTGATGGCGATATCTTCGTTGATACTGAGCCTACGCAAGTAGAAAACTTAAAAAGCTCTATTACAGCCTTAATTGCTGATTCTCAGCAGGGTTTAGTGATTATTAACGCCGATAAACAAGTCGATCACGGTCGCGTTGTTACGGTGATGGATATGGTTCGCCAAGTTCAAGGGGCCAAGTTAGCGATCGCTGCTACGAAAAAGTGACCGAGGCAGAAGCCTCGGAAGGCAGGAGGCAGGGGACAGGAGGGTTTGTCTTCATCCCTTCCCCCTCTTTCGATTAAAAAATTTTAGCCATTTATTGCAAATATTTCTGAATAAATAAGATGTCATTATCAAAAAATCAATCAATACCAATAGATAATTGATTATAAAAAGTTTAGGAAAAACTTGTCCTTAATTCTATTTAAGGGCTAATTTTGTCACGAATTTATCAATTAACGTAAAGAATATTTTAGGTTAAAAAATATTTGACAAAAATTATCATTATCAATTACCGTATTTATTTAAGAAATATTCTTAATAAGTGATTAAGTGTTAAACTGTCAATCTCGTGGTGTGAAATGAAATCAAATAATGTATTATCTGGAGTGTTATTAGGGGGGATGGCCGTATGTATTGCCCCCTCAGCACAAGCACAAATTAGTATTACCAATATTTCAATCAACTCGACGGATGTAGGGATTGAGATTATTCTAGAAACCCCACCAGGAGCCGATCCTGCTATTTTTTCAGGAAGCTTTGGAACCACCTTTTTTGCCGAAATATCAAACGCCCAACTCAACCTATTAACCGGAGCAGACTTTCGGCAAGAAAACCCCACCGAGGATATCGAAAGCATTACCGTAACGCAACTACCCAATAACGTTGTGGAAATTAATGTCATTGGGAAAGAAAGCTTACCGCTAATTAGTCTCAATAGGGAAGATGGGCGAGTGGTATTGAGTTTAGATACAACCCAACAACCCCCAGATACTGAAACAGAAGAAACCCCAGAAGGAGAAGAAGACGAAGCGATCGAATTAGTGGTAACCGACGATGATCGAGAAGACGACTACTATCAACCCGACGAAGGGGGAACAACGGCCGTGGGAACCGATACCCCTTTAAGAGATATTCCTTTTTCGGTTCAAACCGTTCCCGAAGAAGTGATCCGAGATCAACAGGTGATCCGTCTTGACGATGCCTTAAGGAATGTTAGTGGGGTACAACAAGACTCAAGAGATCCCAGAGGACAACGATTTCAAATACGGGGTTTTGCCAGTTCTAGCGTCATGCGCGACGGGTTTCGGCAAACCTTTGGACGTAATGGTAACAGTGGGTTTCAGGACTTAACCAACGTCGAAAGTGTCTCAGTTTTAAAAGGTCCGGCCTCTATTTTATACGGTGCATCCGAACCAGGTGGGATCATTAATATTGTCACCAAACAACCCCAAGAAGAACCCTTTTATGAAGTGCAGTTTCAAGCCGGAAACCGAGGTTTTTTGAGTCCAACTATTGATCTCAATAGTCCTCTAAACGCCGATAAAACCCTACTCTATCGCGTTAATTTTTCCTATCGTAACGAAGAAAGTTTCCGAGATTTCGACACTTATATGGAACGGAAATTTGTCGCCCCTAGTTTAACTTGGAAACCGAGCGATCGCACGAACTTAACCTTCAATGTGGAATATTCCGATGACGATCGCCCTTCAGATTTTGGGGTGTTAGCGTTTGGCGATCGGGTGGTTGATGCACCCAATGACCGTGTTTACGGGGAACCGGGGGACTTTTTACGGGGAGAAACCTTAAGGGTTGGCTACAAATTTGAACACGAATTCAGTGATAACTTTAAGTTTGAAAATGCCTTTACTTATCTACGTTATGACACTAGATTTATTTCAGCCTTTCAGGTTTTTGTGGATGAAGAAACCAACACCATCACCCGTGGGTTTATCGAACTGGATCAACCGAGTACCAACTATGAAATGCAAACAAAATTAATTAGTAATTTCAATACTTGGTCAGTTAAACATAAATTTTTAGTCGGTTTGGATCTCAACCGACGGGAACAATTAGGTAATATTGGGCGAGGATTTTCTGACTTTAATGAACTGGATATTTTTGCCCCTAGATATGGACAGTTTCCTTACCCTGATTTTAATCAAGAAGGAATTATTACGTTCAGTGATTCTCAAGTTGATCGCTTAGGGGTTTCCGTACAAGATCAAATCGAATTTTTTGACAACTTAAAACTGGTGGCGGGTTTTCGTTATGACAGTACCGAACAAGAAGACTTAGATAGAGATGATCCGGGGGCAGAAGAAACGGTACAGTATGAGGACGCAGTGTCTCCAAGGGTCGGTCTTGTTTATCAACCTATAAAAGAAGTTTCCCTCTATGGTAGCTATAGTGAATCTTTCTTTCCGGGTTCAGGATTAGTTGCTGAAGGAGAATTTGCCGATCCTGAAACCTCTGAACAGTATGAATTTGGTATCAGGGCAGAACTTTTTAATCAAAAATTATCGGTTAACTTAGCCTATTTTGATATTACCAAAAATAATGTTCCTGTGAGTAACCCTATTTTTAATAACTTTGTGGTTACTGTGGGTGAACAAAATAGTCGAGGGGTTGAGTTAGACATTATTGGTGAGATTATTCCTGGTTTGAATGTCGTCTTTAACTATGCCAATGTTACCGCAGAAATCACTGAAGATACTGATGTTAGTCTCATTGGAAATCGTCTGTTTAATGTTCCTGAACATAGTGCTAATTTGTGGCTAACCTATCAAATACAAGACGGCTTTTTTGAGGGGTTAGGATTTGGTGGTGGTTTTAACTATGTTGATGATCGCTTTGGGGATCTTGATAATACCTTTCGTATAGAAGGTTATTCGTTGGGGAATGCGGCGATCTTCTATGAAAGAGACAATTGGCGTTTTGCTTTGAATATTAGGAATGTTTTTGATAGAAACTATATTCAAGGTGCAGAAGATAGTCGTGCTAGGGAAATTTATCCAGGAGAACCTTTTACGGCCATTGGCTCTTTAACCATTCGTTTTTAACTTATGTAGGGGTTAACAACTGTTAACCCTTACTTACTATTTTAGCCACTAACTTAAATTGCTGATGTTAACAATTTCTAAAACCCTGAAATTCATCTTTTTAACCTTAATTACCTCCTTGGTAATTATTGCTTGTAGTTCCTCTGAGACACCGGTTCAACAAGCCTCTAATAAGACAAATTGCCGAACCATTGAACACGCTTTAGATACCACAGAAATTTGTGGTCAACCAGAGAAAATAGTTGTTCTTAGTCCTCATCATCTCGACTTACTTTTATCCTTGGGTTATCAACCGGCTGCTTATGGTTTTCCTTTTGCCACACCAGGGGTTCCTAAACCGGGGGATAGATTTAATAATCCTTCTCAACAAATACCCTATTTAGGGGAACAAGTGACCACACAACCTGTTAATTTAGGCTTAGGTGGTGAACCTTCTTTAGAAAAATTAGCAACTCTAAAACCTGATGTTATTTTTGGAGAAATTAGAAATCAAAGCAGTTATGATCTCCTCAAACAAATTGCCCCTACTTTTATTTGGGATGTGCGTACTGTTGGGGGACAATGGCAACAAACTATCCAAGATATGGCTAACATTTTAGGGGAAGAAGAAAAGGCCGAACAAGCGATCGCTACCCATCAAAAGGCCATTGATAAAGCCCGTCAAGACTTAGCTTCTGTAGTGGAAAAACACCCAAAATTACTCCTTTTGGGTATGAATAGTTTACAAAATCAAGTGATTGTTATTCAACCGAATACCTATCTAGGAGAAGTAATGCAAGGGGTTGGCTTTGAGATAGTTTCTTTACCCTCTATCAAGGTAAAAGGGCCTAGTATTCCTATTTCTGTTGAAGCATTACCCCAATTAAATGAAGCGGATATTATTATTGTTATGGGTCATAGTTCAGACACAGAAAAAACCATAGATACCTCATCAGAAAAATCCCTAGATTCTTTTGTTAAAACCAGTCAGTCAAAACCTGTTCAAGAAAGTTGGCAAAGCAATAAAATTGCTCAGGGTTTAAAAGCAAGTAAAAATGACCGAGTTTATTTTACAACCTATTATCTTTGGAATGGGTTAAATGGACCGAATGGCACTCAGTTAATTTTAAATGAATTACGAGAATTTTTACTCTAATTATGATCACTTTTTTTATCATTTGGTTAGGTCAACTCGCTTCTTTAATTGGTTCAGAAATGACCAATTTTGCTGTTACAATTTGGGCTTGGGAAATTACGGAACAAGCTACACCTTTATCTCTGCTTCTCTTTTTCTCCCAAACTCCTAAAATTATTGCCGCTTTGTTTGCTGGTGTTATTGTGGATCGGTTTGATCGCAAACACTTGTTACTCATTGGTGATGCTGTGGCAGGACTCTCTACTATTGTTATTTTATTACTTTTTTTAACTAATAATTTACAAATTTGGCACTTATATTTAACCAGTGCAATTAATGGATTATTCAGCCAAATTCAAACCCTAGCTTTTCTCCCATTAATCTCTTTAATGGTTCCTAAAAAACACTATACAAGAGCCAGTGCGATGAATGGGGTACAAGAAGGGATTGCTTACACCATTGCCCCGATGTCAGCAGGATTTATCTATGCTTATATTGGATTTTCAGGAGTTCTTGTTGTTGATTTAATTACGTTTATTATCGCCATTGGTACGATTATTGGCGTTACAATTCCTCAAAGTTCTGGTGTTGTAAATAAAACCAAAAAACTTCCGAATTGGGAAACTTTTTTGACAGAGTTAACTTTTGGTTTTAATTATTTAAAACAAAGACCCAGTTTATTAGCTATTCTCTGTGTTTTTTTGGCTCATCTTTTTATTTTAAATATCAATGTAGCTATTTTATCTCCTATGGTTTTAGCGAGGAGTGGAACTCAAGAAGAAATCTTAGGAACGGTTATGATGACGTTTGGTATTGGTAATATGTTGAGTGCTGTTTTTATGACTGTTTGGGGTGGGACAAAAAACCGTGTCAATAATGTATTATTGGGTCGAGGTTTACAATTAAGTAGTTTAATGATGTTAGGATTATTTCCTTATCCCATCGTTTGGATGATTTCTGCTTTTAGTGGTGGATTTTTTGCCCTGTTTCCAGGTAGTTATTATCAAAGTATTTGGTTGTCTAAAGTAGAAACTTCTGTACAAGGAAAAGTGTTTGCAACTCGTTCGTTACTTAATCAAATTGTGTTAACTTTGGCTTTGGTGATCGGTGGACCAATGGCAGATTATATTTTTGAACCTGCTATGAAACAAGGAACCATTTTAGCTAATCTATTAGGGGGCATTTTTGGCACAGGAAATGGTGCAGGAATGGCTTTACAATGTGCTTTATTATCAGCGATTGGGATGTTACTCTGTTTACTGGGTTATCGTCTTCCTCTTTTACAAAACTTAGAAAAGAATTTACCTGATTGTGATTATAATTCCTTAGAAAAAGTACCGTAGGGGCTTAATATTATTAAGCCCCTACATAATTAAGAATTTATAAAAATATCCTAAATTTTTGTCATGTCTACTCATAAACCCCCAATTCAATCAAAGAAGCCATTAAAAAAGATTCATAGTAATGTCTGGATCTTGGGCTTAGTTAGCCTATTTACGGATTTTGGAACAAAAGCCATTCAATCAGTTCTCCCCTTGTTTTTAGTGTCTGTTTTAGGAGCTAATTTAAGTATCATAGGACTCATTGAAGGTATCGCTGAATCTACTGCTTCTATTTTTAAACTGTTTTCAGGAGCATTAAGCGATTATTGGGGACGACGCAAAGAACTGGCAATCCTGGGATACGGACTCTCAGCAGCCGTTATTCCCTTATTTGCCTTAGCCAATAGTCCCTTATGGGTATTAGGGGCGCGGTTTGGCGATCGCCTGGGTAAAGGGATTCGAGTCGCTCCCCGTAACGCTTTAGTGGCAGATGTGACCCCAACAGAGCAACGGGGAGCAGCTTACGGGTTACGTCAAACCCTCGATACCATTGGTGCTTTTTCTGGTCCGTTGGCAGCCACTCTTATTCTCTTAATCTCTGGGCAAAATTTTCGTCTGGTGTTTTGGGTTGCGCTTGTCTCAGGAATGATCTCTGTGTGTCTACTGGTGAAAGGCATTCGAGAAACCCCTTCCTCTAAAGAAAAACGAAGCAAACTGATACAATGGAACACTTTTCAACAGTTGGGGCGCAATTATTGGATACTGGTTTTGGCGGCGGCGTTATTTAATTTGGGTAATTTTAGCGATGCCTTTTTATTATTGAAAGCGCAAGACATAGGTATTGCTGATGCTTGGATTCCTTTATCCATGATTGTCATGAATTTTTCCTATATGTTAAGTGCCTATCCTTTGGGGTTATTATCGGACCGTATGGGTCGCAAACACCTTCTAGTGGTAGCATTTTGGTTATTTTCCTTGCTTTATCTGGGTTTTGCTTGGGTCCAGCAACCTCAACAAATCTGGGGACTGTTTGCTTTGTATGGGGTTTACTTAGGTATAAGTCAAGGGGTTTTGTTGGCGTTGGTAGCAGATTTCACCCCCCCAAAATTACGAGGTACAGGATTTGGCATTATTAATTTAGCGATAGGGATAATTTTATTGCCTGCCAATCTATTAGCCGGGTTTTTGTGGCAAACAGTTAATCCTCAAACTCCTTTTATCTTAGGCAGTTTGTTGACGATCGCAGCTAGTTTTATATTACTATTGGGGGTTCGTCAAAAAAAGATGATTTCCTAGAAAAATCATTCTACTTTTTGGACAATTTCTTTCCATTGAGAAACAGCATATTGTTTAATTAAAATAGCATTCTCCCCCGAATTTTTGACCGTTTCTATTTCTCCTGAAACTTCTACCTTGGCCTGATAAATATAGTTGACTTTGTTATCGGGTTGAATCGCTTCTAACCTCACTTCTATCCCCTCAACATCCTCTAAATTATTATCAGGGAATTGTGTTAAAATTTGTTCTGATTTCTTGTAGTTTAGCCAAGGCCAGCCCCATTTTATCCATAGTTCTCGTTCCACTATTTGACCAAATTTACTTAATCCTGTCCAACCTCGATAAAAATTACGAAGTTTCTCCACATTTCCTTGTCGATAAATCAAATTATCTAAAATTTCTGTTTCTAGATGTCCCCAAACTTGACCAATGGGAAAATCAATTAAGGTAGGGGCAAACTGATGACCTCCAAAATGAGAACAACGCCACACGCGAAGGTTATCATTATTGATACTATACTGTTTTTTAATGTGATTATAAATAGGAAAACCAAAACGAGAACAAGCTAAATCAACATTTCCATGCGTACAAACTAATATATCTCGAATATGATCGGTTGACTGTTTATAAGTATCAAATTGTGATAATTTATCGGGATCGATTAATAAGTCCGTTATTAAAGTAATCATTGCTTCTTGGGGTAATACAAATTCGTTTTTTATGTACGCAAAAAATGGTATTTTAAGGTTGTTTTTACTAATACCAGGACTTTGATAATATATAATACGAAGATTATTTTTAACAGAATAGTTGACATCAGGAGCAATTAATATAGGTCGTATATTAACTCCTTTTTCTTGTTTGCATTGTTGAATTAAAGTAAAGACTTTTTCTATTAATGAATCATCCATCAAATCTTCTATAATCCAAGGTTGCGGCCATTCTATTATTAACCACCCATCACAATGTTTTGCTGTTCCGATGGGATCTTCTCCATTATTTTTAGCAATAACAGAACACAACTGACAATCGACTAAATTTTTGACTTGCATACTAACATTTACCTCAATAATAGACAAAGAATTGACAAAAATTATCAAAATAATATTTAACTTCTAGTCAAGCAATTTCTAATAAAATTTATCAATTGAATGATTAGAATTCATTATCTTTTATAATCTGGTTGGATTCTCATGTTAGCCTCCCTTTGCTCCTAGGGGTGTTCTCTACAACCAACAGCGATACACAGAGCCTGTTCAGGATTGGAAGGGAGTCTAAACTTAAGATGGCATAGGAAGGCGATCGCTGTGTATTCATTAGCATTAACCTAACATTACTTAAGAAATATTCTTAATAAGCCTTGCAAAAAAAAAATATATATATTACATTAAACTAAATTTTATTGCGTATAGTTATCATTAACGGGTCAAACCTATCCCCTGCTTGTTGCCTGGGTTCTGTGATGCCCTGGAGATGAAAAATTTAACAGTAATTCATAAGCATATTTTGCGGCCATGACCTTAACCAACCTTTGTAACGAACAACGTCATCAAGAAAAACAAGCTCTCAAAAAGCTCATCCTCTATGGGCTAGGAGGTTCCGTGGTTTTGCACGCAGGAATTATTGTTAGTTTAAGCTTGCTGCCAGAACCGGAAACAGTAACCGCAGAACCCATTGAACTCATTTTTGTCGAAGAACCAGAACCCGAAAAAATTGAACCGGAACCCGAACCAGAACTAGAAACAAAATTAACCCCTGACCCCTTGCCGGAACTCGAACAAACCCAAGAAACTGAACCCTCTTCTGAGAGTTCTCAACTGTCTTCGAGTCCCTCAACTCAACCCCAACCCCCTTCACCTATACAGCCAGAAGTGGCTCAGTTTACCCCTTCTCCCCCCTCACAGAATAATACAGCCCCAGAACCAGCCCCTGCACCCAAACCAGAACCCCAATCCCAACCCACCCTTCCCGAACCCATTGCCAACTTGCCCCCCACTCCTGTTCCTGAACCTCAACCAGAAGCAGCACAACCGGAACAAGACAACCCATCACCTCCAGAAACAGTGACAGAACCCACCATTAGCCGTTCTGTTCCTGAACGTCCTACGGCCACCTCTAACCCCCTAACCAACATCACCGAAACTATGACCGATTTGGGGAATCGCATGAGGGGCAACCCATCTTCCACTGCTTCCTCCCCAGAAAGCAGTAACCCTCAAGGTAACCCTAGTAACCCGGGCAGCGTTTCTGCGAACCGTTCTAAACCGGGGGGTGGGGGCAGTTCTACCCAAGCTCTCAACCTCTCCTCATCGGGAGGTGTGGGGCAACTCAGAGAAGGGTTACAAGGGGGTAGTGGCAATAGTCCCGGCCAAGGAAGTAGTACAGGCAATAACCCTGGCAACCCTGGTGGTGGCGCAGTGGCCGCTAATCGGGGGGTTCCCTCGAAACCAGCACAAAATGCGCCTTCTTCGGGTGAAAGTACCTCTGGAGCAGGTTGTACCCCTCCTGGAGAGCCTGATTTTCCTTCATCTTTAGCCAATCAAGGCATCGAAGCAAGGCCAGTGGTAGAAGTGGTTACCAATAGTAGTGGCAGCGTAGTCAGTGCCAATATTAAGTCATCCAGTGGTTATCCTGCTTTGGACAAAATAGCCATTGATACTGCGAGGAATATTCGCTGTCCGTCTGGTAATAGACGACGGTTAAAGTTAGCCATTACTTTTGCTCAAGAAGGGAGCAACTTCGAGGAAGAAGCGAGACGCAGACAGGCAGAAATCGAACGTCAGCGACGAGAAAGGGAACGTCAAGCTGAAATGGAGGCGCAACGGCAACGGGAAGCTGAAGAAGAAGCTAAACGTCAGGCAGAAATGGAGGCTCAACGTCAAGCTGAAGAAGAAGCTAAACGTCAGGCAGAAATGGAGGCTCAACGTCAAGCTGAAGAAGAGGCGCAACGGCAACGGGAAGCAGAAATGGAGGCTCAAAAACAAGCTAACCCTGAACCTGAACCTTCTTTACCCCCTTTAGAACCCCTTCCCTCCACAGAATAGATATCTGGGCTTAATAATATAGCAGTTCTCATACTTGTGAGGTACAGAGGTTATCGCTTGGAGGCAGGAGGCAGGGGGCAGGAGGCAGGAGTTAGGTGTACCCCATGAGTCCGAGAAACGCTATATTAAGTCCCTACTGCTATAACAGCAAATTTCTTTATTAATTCTAATTGTTTACAACCTTAATTCGGAGATTTTAAGATGAACAAAACCCTATTTAAACAAATAATTTTCGCTGTTTTCATGGCTGCTAGTTTAGAAATCACAGGTTATGTCAATCCTTCTTTAATAGCGCAAGCTGCGGTAATTACCTTACCGGATGGTGGCAAGTGTGAAGGCACAATGGAAGAAGGAAAACTTAACGGTGAAGTAGTTTGTAATTATGCCAATGGGGATAAATATGAAGGCAATTTTACCGATGGCAAAAAAGACGGTCAGGGTAAATATACTTTTGCTGATGGGGGAAGTTATGAAGGAGAATTTCAAGGGGGCAATATTAGTGGCATAGGGGTAAGATTTTTTGCCAATGGGGATAAATACGAAGGAGAGTTTCAAGAAGGAAAACCCAATGGGCAAGGGGTTTATATCATTAGTGATGGAGGGCGTTATGAAGGGGAGTTTGTTGACGGTAATCCCAGTGGAAAAGGAACCTTTATTTTTGCGAATGGGAATCAATGTTCTGGAGACGTTAGTAATGGTAGTGTTAATGGTCAAGGAACCTGTCAATACGAAAATGGTAACCGCTATGAAGGACAATTAAAAGAAGGTCAACCCCACGGAGAAGGTAACTATATTTTTGCGGATGGGGGGAACTATGAAGGACAATTTCAAGAGGGACAATTTCATGGCCAAGGGAAAAGAACCTATGACAATGGCAATGTTTATGAGGGAGAATTTCTTCAAGGAAAACCTGAAGGACAGGGAAATTATACCTTTGCTAATGGGAATACTTATACAGGACAATTCCAAGAGGGTCAATTTCATGGTCAAGGCGTTTACTCTTTCGCCAATGGGAATACTTATAAAGGAGAATTTAAACAGGGAAAATTTAGCGGTGAGGGGGTTTATTCCTTTGCCAATGGCGATCGCTGTGAAGGAGAATTTCAAGCTGGCCAATTAAATGGGGAAGGAATGTGTAACTATGCCGATGGGGATCAATATAAAGGTGAATTTAAAAATGGTGAACAGCATGGATCAGGGATTTATATCTTTTCTGACGGTACAAAAGTAGAGGGAAATTGGAAAAATGGACAAATGCAATAATTAAAAATTTAATGTTTTTTAATCATGAAAACTTTACAGCGATCGCCTTCATTATTGCTCCCTGGTTTAATTATTGCCCTCGGTTTATTAATGGTTTGTTTTTTACTTAATATGACCTGGGGAGTGGCTGATATTTCTTTCAATAATATTTATCAAGCAATCTTTTCTTTTGATGGTTCCACAGAACATTTAATTATTAGAACTGTCAGAATTCCGCGATCGCTGATTGCGTTATTAGTGGGAGCAGCGTTAGCAGTAGCCGGAACTTTAATGCAGGGAATTACCCAAAATCCCTTAGCCTCTCCTAGTATTTTAGGAATTAACGCAGGGGCTTCTTTTATGGTAATTTTAGCCACATTAATCCTCAGTAATAATTCTCCTAGTTTTTATGCAGGATTTGCCTTTTTAGGGGCAGGTATTACAGCAATGATTGTCTATAGTATTGCTGCATTAGGAAAAGGGGGAATTACCCCCTTAAACTTAACCTTAGCGGGGGCTGCTTTAACTGCTTTTATGGGTTCTTTAACCAGTGGCATTTTAATTATTAATCAGAGGGCATTAAGTGAAATTCGTTTTTGGTTAGCCGGTTCAATAGGAGGAAAAAATATAGAATTATTATTACAAATTTTCCCTTATTTACTAATAGGATTATTATTAGCCTTCGCTTTAGGTAAACACATTACTATCCTCAGTTTCGGAGATGATATGGCTATAGGATTAGGTCAAGAAACTGCTTGGATAAAAGTCATGGCTGCTATCAGTATTATATTATTAGCAGGGGGAAGTGTTGCCCTCGCTGGTCCCATTGGATTTATTGGTTTAATTATTCCCCATATTGTTCGTTTTTTGGTGGGGATTGATTACCGTTGGATAATTCCTTACAGTGCTATTTTAGGAGCTATTTTATTGTTGATTACTGATACGATATCTCGTCTTATTCTTCAACCTCAAGAAATCCCAGTCGGCTTAGTCATGCCTTTGATCGGTAGCCCTTTTTTAATTTATTTGATTCGTAAAAAAGTTAAATCGGTTTAATAAATAATGAATACTTGGATAACCTTTCGCCCCTCAAAAATACCTGTTTCATTTCGTTTAGATAAACGAGTTCCTACTATTCTAATTAGCTTATTAGTTATTACTATATTCATTGGTATTATTAGTATTTCTCAAGGGGAAAAATTCATACATCCCATAGAAGTAAGTAAAATTATTTTAGGAATAAATAACAATAATATCGAAGATACTTTTATTATTAAAACATTGCGATTACCCAGAATATTAGTAGCTTGGTTAGTCGGGGTTGGATTAGCGATCGCAGGCACTATTATCCAAGGAATTACTCGTAATCCTTTGGCGGCTCCCAGTATTATTGGGGTCAATGCTGGAGCCGTTTTAGCTACAGTAACTTTATTAATTATTGTGCCTTCTTTTCCCATGCAAATATTACCAGTAGCTGCTTTTTTGGGAGGGTTATTAATTTCAATTTTAATCTATTTATTAGCTTGGCAAAATGGCAGTTCTCCTATCAGCTTAATATTAGTGGGAATTAGCTTCAATTTAATGGTAACCGCTCTCATTAATTTAATGGTCACCTTTGGAGAAATCAATAGCGTTTCTCAAGCTTTACTCTGGTTAACAGGTAGTGTTTATGGACGGACTTGGGAACATTTTATGGCATTATTTCCCTGGATTATTATCGGTAGTATAATAGCTTTTTTAATGGCTTCTGACTTAAATAACTTGCAGTTAGGAGATGATGTGGCCAAAGGGTTAGGAAGTCCCCTAGAATGGCAACGAGGGGTATTACTATTAATTTGTGTTGCCTTAGCAGGTGCGTCTGTAGCAACCGTTGGGGCAGTGGGTTTTGTGGGTTTTATGACCCCTCATTTATGCCGTCGTTTAGTAGGGGTTTCTCATCAAGGATTGTTACCCACAGCAGCATTAATGGGAGGATTAATGGTAATGTTAGCAGATTTATTGGGTCGATCATTGTTTGCCCCCATTGAAATTCCTTGTGGTATTATTACCGCTATTATTGGCGCACCCTACTTTATTTATTTACTAATTATCCACCGATAAATTATAGGTTTAAAAAATTAAATTATGGATTACCCAAACTTCATTAATACCAGACTAGAAGCGAATAAAATAACCTTAGCTTATAACAACAAAAAAATTATCACTGATCTAAGTTTAGCCATTCCTTCAAAAAAAATAACTATTTTAATTGGCGCAAATGGCTGTGGAAAATCCACACTATTAAAAGGATTAGCTAGATTACTTAAACCTGAACACGGATCATTTTATTTAGACGGTAAAGCTATCTCTAAACTATCCAGTAAACAAGTAGCGCAAACGTTAGGAATATTGCCACAAAATCCTACTTCTCCTGAAGGATTAACTGTTAAAGAATTAGTAGCTCAAGGACGTTATCCTTATCAAAACTGGTGGCGGCAATGGTCAAAAGAAGATGAAGTTCTCGTCAACCAAGCATTAGTTAGTACAAACTTAATGTCTTTAGCAGAGCGTCCTTTAGATACCTTATCAGGAGGACAAAGACAACGGGCTTGGATTGCCATGAGTTTAGCTCAAAATACCGATATTTTACTATTAGACGAACCCACCACTTTTCTAGATTTAGCTCATCAAATTGAAATTTTAGACCTACTCTACCAACTGAATCAAACTGAGCATAAAACCTTAGTCATTGTTCTACATGATCTAAATTTAGCCAGTCGTTATGCTGATTATTTAGTCGCGGTCAAACAAGGAAATATTTATGCACAAGGGACACCAACACTGGTTATGCAAGAGGAAGTGATTGAAGCCGTGTTTGATTTAAAAAGTTGTGTTTTAGCAGACCCAGTGACTAAAAAACCTATGTGTATTCCGATTAAAAAAGTTTCTTAATCATTAAAGACAATAAAAGAGCTAGTGACTCACAGCAATCACTAGCTAAACTTAAGTTATATTCAGATAGTTACAAATCTAGTTACCATTGCCAACGAAAGCAACGGTTAAGCTATCATGGGTCAAGAAATGATCCAAGTGATAAGCCCGCTCTTCAGCTTCGAGTAAAATTTGTTCGAGTTGATAACGAGTGGCTCTATCTCCTAGGCTTTCAGCTTGGGCAGCTTGTCTACGTAATATTCCAATAATGGTTTGTTCTGCAGCTAAGTCATTCTCAACCATCTTACGACAGTCATACATACCATCGGCTTCAGGGGTAAATTCGCAGAGTCGAGCGAGTTCACTGAAACTTGCCACGGGAATGCCACCTAACCCATTCAAGCGTTCAGCTAAGTCATGAACATGATCGCGAACTTCTTCGTAACTTTCACTGAAATATTCGTGTAAAGAGTGAAATTCTGAGCCTTCTACCACAAAATGGTGTTTTTCATACTGTAAGAACAGTGCTTGGAAGTTGGCGATAAGTAAGTTTAATCCCTCGCAAACAGCAGTAGTTACACTCTTGTCTAGCAAGATGGGGTTTTCGCTTACGTCACCATAAGCACGGAGTAAGCCTTGAGCAGTTGCCATGTCTGTAGATCCCTTTTTAACGACACTTCTATCATTAAAATAACTCATTTTAGCAATAGTTTATCAACTGTTTGTGAAATCACCTAAAAAAATTTAACTTTGGCCAACCCTCACTAGGTAAAGTCCCTTATCCCTTCTCGTCTGGGTTAATCTAAATTTTTTTTTGAAAACAATTGCGAATTACTGTCATTTGTGTGATACTCTAAGTAAGGAAACAATGACAATTATGTTCAATTGCTTAAGCCCATGAATTTACTCAACCTCTCTTACACACCCAAGCAAGTTGTAGAAGTCGATTGCTGCGATCGCTGGATTGTCTATCACCGTCTTCGGGAATTAGATATTCCTTGCTCTTGTGAAACTCACAAACCTTTACAGGCAGAGGCATCTAGCCCCGTTGCCATCATCCAACTGTGGAGTGTCACGAAACAATATTCAGCCTCTCGTCAAGAATTAATCGACTGGCTTAAGGATTGTTGGAATCTTAACAAGCGTTAAATTATCACTTAACAAAATTCTAAATAAAAAATCATGTCAAAAACTACTACTCTGTCACAATTCCGTCTCATTGGTCAATTGGAAAGTTTTGTCATTAAGAAGGGTGACAAAATCAAATATCTACGGATGAAAGTCGAAGATAAGGAATATTGGCTGAAAATTCCCAAAAAACTGCGTTCAGAAATCGATCTCAATTTAATTCCTGGAACTTGGTTAGAAGTCATGGGAAATCGAGAATTTAAGAAAAAGAAGGGATTTTTTGAACTGGAAGCGAGTACCCTGAAATTGTTACCAAATCCTGACACCCCCCGTGCTGTTATTGTATCAGAAACGGAGTCATCTTCCGTGGGAAAAATTTTAGTGTGTCAAAAATCCAGTTGTTGGAAACGAGGGGGACAAAGTGTTTGTCAGCAGCTAGAACAACAGGTAGAACAGCAGGGATTAGGCGATCGCGTCAAAATCAAGTTAACAGGCTGTTTAAAACAGTGCAAAAAAGGACCTAACGTGGTGGTTATGCCCCATAAAGCCCGTTACTGTCAGGTTAAACCCCGTGAAGTGGAGGACTTATTAACCAAGCATTTTACCCCCTGAACAACAGAACGACAGCATAAACCGCAATGCCTTCTTCTCGTCCCACTGGACCTAAGGTCTCATTTGTGGTTGCCTTGATTCCCATTTGATTGTGATCAATATGGAGGACATCAGCCAGTTTTTCCTGCATGGCCGATAGATGGGGTTTCATTTTGGGTTTTTCTGCTACGATCACAGTATCAATATTGCCAATATGCCAACCCCGCGCTTGGATTAACTGGTCGATCTGTTGTAATAATAATAAACTATTAGCCCCTGACCATTGGGGATCAGAGGGGGGAAAATAGTGGCCAATATCCCCCAAACTCAAAGCCCCTAACATAGCATCCATAATGGCATGGGTGAGGGCATCAGCATCGCTGTGGCCTAATAATCCTAAAGAATGGGGAATGTTGACACCCCCTAAAATTAGAGGTCGGTCGGGAACTAAACGGTGAATATCGTAACCGTTACCGATGCGAATGTTCATAGATTTATTGTTTGCGAATAGTGAGGGCTTTTCTGGCTTCTTCGCGATCGTCAAAATGAATTTTTTCAGTGCCTAAGATTTGATAATCTTCGTGGCCTTTTCCTGCGATTAAAACCCCATCCCCTGGTTTTGCCTGTAAGATAGCGGTTTTAATGGCTTCTGCGCGATCGCTAATCACAATGGGTTCTACCGTTTCAGGAATCCCTGTTAAGATATCCTCTAAAATCCGTTGGGGATCTTCGGTTCTGGGGTTATCGGAAGTGACTACCGAAACATCCGCTAATTGGGCTGATGCTTGACCCATTAACGGCCGTTTTGTGCGATCGCGATCACCTCCACAGCCGAACACACAAATCATTTTACCTTGAATGAAGGGACGGGCGGCCTTAAGAGAATTTTCTAAACTGTCGGGTGTATGGGCATAATCAACAATAACGCTAATATCTTGTTGTTCGTCAATTTGTACCCGTTCCATGCGTCCTGGAACCCCCATAAACTGAGGTAATTTGACAATAATTTCCTTTAAATCTAACCCCAGATGAACCACCGCAGCTACTGCGGCTAAAACATTAGATAAATTGAATTGTCCCACCAAAGGAGAACTAAATTCAACGCTTCCTAGAGGACTGTGTAACGTTCCGGTCACTCCGTTGGACTGATAGGTTAAGTTACTGGTATAAAAATCAGCTTGACTATTTTCAACGCTATAACTCCAAACTTGGTCAGGGTTGAAACTTTCGATTAAACGTTGACCATAGGAATCATCTAAATTGATAATCGCTTTTTCTTGTAGATAATCTGGTGTAAATAATAACTGTTTCGCTGCAAAATAATCTTCCATGTTTTTATGGAAGTCCAGGTGATCTTGCGTTAAATTGGTAAAGACACTCACCTCAAACGGACATTGTTTAACCCGTCCTTGGGCTAACGCATGGGAACTCACTTCCATGACACAATATTCATTGTTAGCTGCCACTGCTTGGGCCAGTTGTTCTTGCAGTTCCGGGGCAAACGGGGTGGTATGAACTGCCGTTTGTTCAAACCCTGGCCAGCGAGTGTATAACGTACCAATTAATGCAGTAGGTTTTTGACATTCGAGCAAGAAATATTCAATTAAATGGGTGGTCGTTGTTTTGCCATTGGTTCCTGTTACCCCGATCATTTTTAATTGTTGTGCTGGATAATCATAAAAAGCGGCTGCTATTTCAGCAGCAGCGTTGATGACATCTTCTACAACCATCACACAATGATCATCACTGGGGGGGAATTTTTCGGCTGCTTGGGGACTAATAATCGCAGCAACGGCCCCTACTTCCATCGCACTTTCCCAAAACTCACCCCCGTCTACACGAGTTCCTGGCATTCCGATGAAGATATCCCCCTGTTGACAGGAATGGGAGTTCGTCGAGATTCCTTTAACGTCCCATTCTAAGGCCGGATGGTTAGGAAGGGAGGAAAGACTCGGAACCTTTTTTAACAAGTCGTGGAGTTTCCTTGTAGTTAGCATAATAGTTCAACCAACAACCCAATAAATACAGTTACACGATGGGCTAATCATAATTAGGATTGATGGTAATTCATTTTAGGTTAATTCGTCAACTGATTGATAGTGATAGATCGAGAGAAGATTCCTGCTGTTATCTTTCATGTCTTAGTGATGAAAATTTTAATTAAGCCTATAATTAATCATTCTATTGCTTGTTTAAGTCTTGTAGGGTGGGCAAAATTTTCTACTTTATAGACAGTCTAGATAAATCTTTGATTTGCCCACCTTACCGTCCTACAATTTTATTCATAAATAGTTTCTAAGCATATAATTAATCACTTTCATCGCTACCAGTTACCCATATCAATTGTAGCCATATCTTGCTCTAAATCTGCTTCATCATAATGACGAGATACTGTTTTTTCTCCTAATAATTTCTGAAATTCCCACACAGAAAGGTTAGCAAGGTGACGGGCTTGCCCAAAGGTAAATATATTTTCACTGTATAATTGAATAGCAATTTCTTGGCGAATTGCTTGTTCTCCTTGGTTAAGGGTTTCGGGTGAGATTTGGAGACTAAGGGGTTTAACAGTCATAAGTGAGTCAATAATCTATATTCTTTATTTTCAGCGATCGCCCAATCAATGGCAGCTTATCTAAAATCAAACATAAAAAAATTAACTTTTGTCACAAAGCATAAGAATAAATATAAAGATTTATGTAAGTTTAGCCATTAGGGGCGAATCTTATCCCTAACAAGCTGATATTATAACTAAACTAACATTTAAGTTCCCTATCTAATTCCTGGGTAATTAATACCTAAGATTTTTTAATGTAAATTTGTATTTTTATGTAAGATAATCGAGAGGTTGTTTGATGATCTGGTTATTTGTCTCGTTGATTTTTATAGGATCGGTTTTAATATCTTTGAAGATAGGTTCCTTCGTGACTTGGGTTATTTCTGGATTAGTCTTAGTTTTCAAACCAACACTAAGACTTATTGAAGATTTATCTAAGATTAATCAAGGAAAAAAACCGCCCGAAATCGGATCAAGTTTTTTTTATATATTATTTTTAGTTCGGATTCCATTAATTAGTGCATTAATCCTGGGATTTTTACCTTATTTTGCTTCTCAAAAAGTTTCCAAATATTTAAAAAATGTTTTTATCATGGAAAGTGGGCAGCAATTGGCAATGGCAATATTTATGACTTTTTTAACTGCTATTGCTATTAGTTCTATGATGAAAACGATTATTCTTTTAAGATGTCCTGAATCCAATAATAAAACGCTTCATAGTCTATCCATAAACTCAATAATTTTATTGATAACTTTAAGTATTATTTACCCTACTTATAAGTTATTGCAACAATTAAATCAAAATATAAATCTTCTGGGATGGGATTTTGATAAGGCAATGTTCCTAGGTATTTTTTTCGGTATTATATGTCTAGTATTAATTACAATCTTCCCTTTATTATTAGAAAAAATTGTAATTTTTCTAATAAACTCTAAGGGAAAAAATGATTATAATTATCTAAAGCTTTTGAGAATATTAACCAATGCGTCTCAAATATTTTTGGGAGTATTAGCTTATCTATTGGTCATATTTTTAAATTATCCACCAGATAATGAGCGATCTAATGTATCTGCTATATCTCTTTTTAGAAACTTTATCAATCATGCTTGGTTTTCTTCTGAAACCTTGCATCCTCCAACCCTAATTTATGCGTTATCAATTATATTGATAATAACAATTTTAATCGGAGGTTTAACTTATTATTGGGATTTATTTTTTGATGAATGGGAAGACGCTAAAAAATCCATAGAAGGAGTTCAAGAACCAAGTATTTTTCAAAGAATAACTAATGAATTTAGAGCATCTCGATTCCCAGTTATTTTATTTTTAATTATCTTTTCAGCTTCAAGTTATGGTGCATTTCAAGTAGATCATTATTTTAAACTAAATGAAAGTAAGATACAAATAACAGACTATCAAAAAGACCTACAAACAGCTATAGGAATGCGTTTATGTCCAGATGAATTTAAAATAAAGACACATGAATACTGTGAGAGTCCACAATCTTTAGTTATTGTTGCTGCTAGTGGAGGAGGGATTCAAGCATCAGGTTGGACAACTAAAGTTTTAGCAGAATTACAAGGGGAAATAGGGAAAGATTTTACGAAAAAAACTGCTTTGATTAGTTCCGTTTCTGGGGGATCCGTTGGAACAATGTTTTACTTAGATAACTTAGAAAATAGAATTCTTAGTAATCCCGATAAAATGGTTAAAAATGCTCAAGAAGATCGTTTGGGTTCAGTGGGTTGGGGATTAGCTTTTCCAGATTTATTCCGATTTATTGGACTATGGGAACTATTTCCTTTGTTTGACAAAAATAATCAATTTTTTGATCGAGGATATGCGTTAGAAAAATCTTGGGAACTTGATTTGAAACACAAAAATCAAACATTAGATGATTGGTATAAAAAGATTTTGCAGGGAGATATGCCAATCCCCATTTTTAACGCAACGTTAGTAGAAAATGGTCGGCGTTTTCTGATATCTCCAATGAAATTGATTTCTGGAAATATGCCCGATTATATTCAAGCTGTTAATCAACCAGGAACCAATGGAAATGGTGACAACATCAAAGAATCAAAAGCATTGGATTTAAAAACACTGTTTAATTGTGGAACACCAGAAGATCCTAAACAATGTACTTTAAGCATAACAACAGCCGCTAGACTATCAGCAAGTTTCCCCTATGTTTCTCCCCTACCTCGTAATTATATTGATTATGGAAAAAATAACGAACAAGATTCTAAAAATAATATTTTCAAAGATACCGAAAAAGATCCTGATAACAAGATAAATTGCCTAAATGAACCTGATAATAAAACTGATAAAAAAGTTTATAAAGAAGTTTGCATTAAGCAGAATTATCATATAGCTGACGGAGGTTATTTTGATAATGGGGGTACATTCACTGCTATCGAAAGACTGGATAAATTTTTGAACTCAACTGAATATATAGATAAAAACTTGAAGCCTCATAATTTCTTCAATATCAAAAAAATTGTTTTACTAAATATAAATGCTTTTCCAGAAGACCCGTTACAACGTCAACAACAAGGAAGTCTAGGCTACATTAACGCTGGTTTAGGTGCCGTCGGTACTTTGAATAGTGTTAGAGATGCCACTCAAATTGCTCGTAATATCAAAGAAGCTGATTTACTTAAAACAACTTGGAATGATGATAGAGGGATAAAAATTAAAAACTTTACCATTTCCTTTCCCTATGCAAAAACCAAAGCTAATCAAGAACAAAGAGAACCTTATGATCCGCCTCTATCTTGGCGGTTGACTGAAGAGCAAAAACGCAATCAAGACGAAGCATGGAAGACTGATCCAATGATACGACAAACAGTAGCAGATATGAAAAAGTTTTGGCAGGAAGAGATAATGTAGTAATTCTCATATTTGTGAAGTACGAAATTTTCTAGTTTTAGGATTTAGGAGTCATGAGTTAAATGCTGGGTGTATCTCATGAGTCCTAGGAAAGCAATGCCGTAGCTTCAAAAAGATGTGACATCGTCTCAAAGAGTGATAATCCATCTAGTACAATTAAAACAGTTGCCAACTAATCAATTATCATAACCTAACACCGCAAAAGCCTTATGTTTGATGCTCTCGCCGATCGCTTAGAAGACGCTTGGAAAAAATTACGGGGTCAAGATAAGATCACCGAAGCCAATATGCAGGATGCTTTAAAAGAGGTGCGTCGCGCCCTCTTAGAAGCAGACGTTAACCTGCAAGTGGTGAAAACCTTCATCGCAGAAGTGGAAAAAGCAGCGATCGGTGCAGAAGTCATTGCCGGAGTTAACCCTGGCCAACAACTGATCAAAATCGTTTACGATGAATTGGTTAAGGTGATGGGGGAAAGTAACGTTCCTCTGGCCCAGGCAGAAACAGCACCCACCGTCATTTTAATGGCCGGGTTGCAAGGAACGGGGAAAACCACCGCCACAGCCAAACTTGCCCTATACTTGCGTAAACAAGAGCGTAGTTGTTTAATGGTGGCCACCGACATCTATCGTCCGGCTGCGATCGATCAATTAAAAACCCTTGGAGAACAAATAGAAGTTCCTGTCTTTGAATTGGGAAACCAGGCCAACCCCGTCGATATCGCCACTCAAGGGGTGGAAAAAGCGAAAGAAATGGGCATCGACACAGTAATTATCGATACCGCCGGGCGACTGCAAATTGACGAAGACATGATGCTAGAGTTAGCCCGTGTCAAAAAAGCGGTTAACCCCGATGATACTTTGCTTGTGGTCGACGCCATGACTGGGCAGGAAGCCGCCAACCTCACCCGTACCTTTCACGAACAAATTGGGGTCACCGGGGCTATTTTAACCAAAATGGACGGGGACACCCGAGGGGGTGCAGCCCTATCTGTGAGGCAAATATCGGGGCAACCCATCAAATTTGTGGGGGTTGGGGAAAAAGTTGAAGCATTACAACCTTTTTATCCCGATCGCATGGCTTCCCGTATTTTGAGCATGGGGGATGTCCTAACCTTAGTAGAAAAGGCACAGGAAGAGATTGATCTGTCCGATGTGGAACAGATGCAGTCGAAAATTTTAGAAGCCAAATTCGACTTCAACGACTTCCTCAAACAAATGCGCTTGATGAAGAATATGGGTTCCTTTGGCAGCATTTTAAAGATGATTCCGGGGATGAATAAACTGAGTAGTACCGATATTGAGAAGGGAGAAAGCGAACTGAAGCGCACCGAAGCCATGATCAGTTCCATGACCCTAGAAGAGCGGAAAAACCCCGATTTATTGGCAAAATCCCCTAGTCGTCGCCGTCGTATTGCCAAGGGTTCCGGTCATCCCGAATCAGAAGTCAGTAAACTAATTAAGAATTTCACCCGGATGCGAGGCATGATGCAGCAAATGGGACAAGGCGGAATGCCCGCTATGCCCGGAATGGGTGGAGGAATGCCTGGGATGGGCGGAGGAATGCCCGGAATGGGAGGAATGTTTGGTCAAAGCGCACCTCCAGGATTTCGGGGTCATGGGGGTGGAAAGAAGAAAAAAGCCAAGAAAAACAAGAAAAAGAAAGGGTTTGGCAATTTATAGGTTGATCTTCTTGACGGGTATGATTAGGGATTGGTGGTAAAAAAGAATCTCGCTCCGGCGGTGACAATAGCACCCCCCAAAAGGACGATCAATGTCCAAACCTGATTTTTTTGGGTTCCTTCAACAACCTTTAAGCGGTTATCCATCCCCTCGACTTTCTCAGTTAACTTTGCCTGTCCTACTTCTAAATTGGTAAGGCGTTCTGACATCTTGTCTAATTTCTGATTAACTTCCTTGTGATTGCTGTCTAACTTGTCCTCAATGCGTTTAAGGATGTCTGCTGTGGGATAAGTAACGGTAGATGGCTCATTCATGAGTTAAACTCCTAAGTAATACTATTTTTTTGATGTCCCCTTGGTAGCCGCCAGGGGACTGCTTTCATTTTATTCCTCTATCTCCTGAACACAAAAGGATAATTGATCCTTTTAGACACGGTTTAAATAGTTCTTTTGTATGATCAAAAGGGAATGATAAGGATGTCGTATACTTTAAACAACATTTCTATTAAGCTTTTGACTTCGGTAATAGAAAAAAAGCCTAAAATTCAGGCAAAGAGGATGGTTAATCCTTGTCTTGTCAATCAATCAGAAAAACGCTAGAATCACAATAAGTTAGATATTGGTAGATAATTATAGGTTAAACAACAACTTCAAAGAGGAATGAGAAATGTTTCCGTCGCCTAAATTTTTCATTGGGTTAGCTTTATCAAATGTAGTCGTTTTTTTTCTTGTTCGTATTTTATTAGTTATCTTAAGTTCCTTCGATGTTTTAAATTTTGTTGATATTTTAAATTTATTCGATATTTCAAATCTTAATATTATATTTTCATTATTGATTACGGATTTAACAACTATAATTGTACACTCAATTTTTAGGAATCACAGTGTCCTTATCAATCAAATAAATCTAGTGTTTTTTCAAATACCATCGGTTAATGTACCATTAAGTGTTTTGGTTTTTGTTTCTGCTTTAATTATTTTTCTTCTTTCTTTTTCAACACCATTTCAACAACCATCAACGTCTGTATCATCAAATAATTCACAATCATCTTCACAACAAGAAACAGTTTCAGAACCAGATGATTCGTTTTACTTTGGATATATTCCTGATGCTTCTCCTATTAGTAATAAACAAAGCAACCTTCTTTTAGGATATTGTCGGGAATTGAAGGATTATCTGGAAGAGAACAATCATCCATTTAAAATAGCAGAAATACAATATGCTAACCGTTTTACAAGAAAAGCAAAAGCACATGATTCAGGGCAAGTAATACCAGAAGATAAGTTAATTATAGAATGTTCAGCAAATACTATTACGGAAGAGAGAAGTAGAACAATTTATGACAACGGCGGCGGACATTTTTCTGACCCATTCGCGAAAACTGGAGCAAAACTATTAATTAGAAAAAACTCTGTCAAAAGTCAAAGTCTTAATCCTCAAAATTTGAGTCTTCCTTTGCAACATGAAACAATAGGAATCATTGGAAAAACTACTACTAGACCTCTTATAAAGAGTGTATATACTAACTCAAATCTTGAATCATATTCTGATAGAGGGGCAGTAATTGACGCTCTAAATGATAGAAAATTGAACATCTATCCAAGTGATGGTATTCTTTTAAAATATATGCTCGAAAGTCCAAAAAGTAGCCTTGAGCAAAAAGAGGAATATATGATATGGCCAGAACATTTTTTAAGTCATGAAAATTATGGAGTCGTTGTCTATGGAGTTTTTAAAGATTACAAAACTAAAGGATATGATAGTAAATATCGTGTAGATCAAGATAGAAACAAGCAAAATGAAGATAAAGAAAAACCATTTCTATTTGATGGAGAGTATGCTGAATTATTCAATACTATTAATCAATGGATAAACGGTGAAGGTGGAAAACAGGCATACAATAAACATATTGACTGCTATGATGATATTAATGACGATGATGATAGATGTGTTAAATAGTCTATATGTCCTAACTATTTTTTCCTATGTGGAGGTTGAGGGTTAGAAAACTTTTTGAGATATTTTTGGTTTATACAATGTAACATTACTTAATCTAAAAACATCGTAAAAAATAAGGATAGGGTAACAAATTTACGTTAGGGTTCTAGTAATCTCAGCTAAACTACTCCTAACCACACCTTATGACCCTCAAAACCTTTGCAGGCGAAAGTTATCCCCTCGGTGCAACCGTAGAAAAAGATGGCAAAGATGGGGTTAATTTTTGCATTTTCTCAAAACAAGCAACCTTTATAGAATTATTATTATTTAAGGAACAAAATGACCCCCAACCGTCCCATGTTATTCCCTTAGATCCTAAACTAAATCGAACCCATTATTATTGGCATATTTTCATCGAGGGACTTGACGCAGGACAAGTTTACGCCTATCGGGTTCATGGGCCTTATGATCTCAGTAAAGGCCATCGCTGCAACCCTGAAAAAGTGTTACTTGACCCTTACGCCAAAGCTATTGTCGGGTCTTCCATTTATAATCGAGAAGCGGCCAAACAACCAGGAGATAATTGCGCCCAAGCCTTGCGTAGTGTGGTAGTGGACACCGAAACCTACGATTGGGAAGGGGACTGGACCGAAATACCCCGTTTAAACACGCCTTATTCTAAGAGTGTTATCTATGAGATGCACGTGGGGGGGTTTACTCGTCATCCCAGTTCAGGAATTGCTTCTGAAAAAAGAGGGACGTTTGCCGGGTTGATTGAAAAAGAAAAAATTGCCTATTTAAAAAGCTTAGGGGTGACTGCGGTTGAACTGTTACCGGTTCATTACTTCGATGTCGAAGATGTTAGACCCGGACTCAAAAATTATTGGGGATATAGTACCATCGGCTTTTTTGCCCCTCATCGTCCCTATAGTTCGGACCAAAGTCCCCTGGGCCCCGTTAATGAGTTTCGGGACATGGTGAAAGCGTTACATAAAGCAGGGATAGAAGTCATTTTAGATGTGGTGTTCAATCACACCGCAGAGGGAGACGAACGGGGGCCAACCTTAAATTTTCGAGGCATTGATAACTCGACCTACTATATCCTAGAAGAAGACCATTCTCAGTACAAAAATTATGCCGGTTGCGGGAATACCTTTCGGGGAAATCATCCCATTGTCGGTCGTTTTATTTTAGACTGTTTGCATTATTGGGTCACAGAAATGCACATCGATGGATTCCGGTTTGATCTGGCTTCCATTTTGTCGAGAGATTCTTCTGGAAACCCGTTAGAAGATTTAAGAGGGACAACCCCCGATATCTTATGGATTATCGAATCTGACCCCATTTTAGCAGGGACAAAGCTGATTGCAGAAGCTTGGGATGCAGCCGGATTGTACGATGTAGGACGGTTTGTGGAGTTAGCAGACTGGTTTGCTGAGTGGAATGGACCGTTTCGGGATGATGTGCGTCGCTTTATCAAAGGGGATAGTGGAATGGTTCCCCGTTTGGCTAGTCGTATTCTTGGTAGTCCCGATATTTATCATCGCGAAGATGTTGATATTAATCGTAGTATCAATTTTGTTACTTGTCATGATGGGTTTACCCTCAATGATTTAGTGTCTTACGATGAAAAACATAACGAGGCTAATGGAGAAGATAATCGAGACGGAGACAATCATAATAATAGTTGGAATTGTGGGGTAGAAGGAGAAACCAATGACCCCACCATCAACGCATTACGACTGCAACAAATTAAAAATTTCTTCACTATTCTCTTCTTATCCCAAGGAGTCCCCATGATATTAATGGGAGACGAAATACGACGTACCCAACGGGGGAATAATAATGTCTATTGCCAGGATAATGAGTTAAGTTGGTTTAATTGGGATGGAGTGGAAAAAGAATATGATTTATGGTGTTTTGTTAGACGTTTGATCTATTTTACCCAAGGGTTAGAACTATTCAATCAAGAGCAACGCTTAGAGGTGGCTTATAATAGTCCTAATCAACCTCATATTAGTTGGCATGGGGTAAAATTAGGGCAACCGGATTGGTCAGATTATTCCCGTTGTTTGGCTTTTAGTTTGCGTCATCCTGAAAAACAAGAGTATCTTCATGTAATGCTTAATGCTTATTGGGAACCGTTAGAATTTGAATTGCCTTGGTTAGAAGATCAAGAGAGTTGGTATCGTGTTCTTGATACCTCTTTACCCCTCAATGAAACCTTTTGTGAGTTAGAAGCTGCTGTAGAAGTTACTACCCAAAATTACACAGCAAACGGACGAACTTGTGTCGTTTTAATGGCGAAACATCGATTTTAATATTAGTTCAATTTTGTCTTTATCTCTGGAGAAAATACCATGAATGAACATTCTGAACACAATACAACTCACCCCGATGATGAGTATCAACAACGTCAGCAAGAAATTCAACTACAGGAAGAAGAATTAAGACTAGAACAAGAAGAACGCCGTTTAGAACAAGCGCGTCTTAATCTCACCGTTAATCGCTTGTTAAAAGGGATGTTTTTCTTAGTTAGTGCGTTAGAAACATTACTGGTTTTACGATTTTTCTTGAAATTTGCTGATGCTAATCCCGAAAGTTTATTTTCCCAAGTTATTTATGGCTGGTCAAGTCCTTTTGTTGCACCGTTTATGAATCTTTTTAATGATATTAATCTAGGGGGCAGTGTCCTGGAAATTAATACCATTACTGCGATGATTATCTATGCACTTTTAGCAACATTAGCAGCAAGATTGGTGGAAATCGTTGCAGGAAGATAAGGGAATCATACTAAACCCGCTTTAGAAAGTAGATAAACATATTGAGGAGTGAGGAGGCAGGGGAAAAAGCATATTATTACTCTACGATAATAAGCGGATTTGACATAAGGAGTAGGGGCTTAATATTATTAAGTCCCTACATAACTTATTGAAAATAATCTTTATTTTCCCAATTGTCTGAATTGACTTACTTTGTTTGATGCTTATGTTGATTAATAGTTGTGGCGATGTATCCTGAAGGATAGTTAGGAAAAGGAATAATATCAGCAATGATAAAAACGATCACAGACGCAATCATCAATCTCACAAGAATAGTCATGATACAATTCCTTACCTAAGTCACTCTTCTACTATCTCATCAATCTCACCTTATTATCTTCACCTAATCGGGTGAAACTGAAAAAAGAATTCAATTGTTGTTAGAGTTTGTTTTCTGAAAAAATAACTTTGTTTTTAAGCTTTTAGAACTTAAATATTTTACCCCCATTCTAAATCGATGATCATCTACGGGTTGAATCCACATAATTTGAGCTTTGATTGGCTCCATATTCTCTATTAATATTAATACTTTTTGCCCTTTCTTAACCTTTTCGTTGCTTTTAACCAGCAACCCACATCCATTAAAAGAATCATCAATAATAGTTGCTTTACAGGGAGAATAAACTTGTTTTTGCTTGAAAACTAATTTAACAAATTGACCTTTATTGATTCCCAATCTTTTAGTCTTTCTTTGATGTAACTTCAGGGGAAGCAATTCGGTTACTTGAGTATCGAGATTATCTGAGTTAGAGAACATAGCTTTATGATGGTAGGGAGTTTTAATATGATCAAGACTGAACAAGGAGAATTATTTTGTCTTTTCTCAATTATTAAGGTATTTTTAGAATTTGACAATTGCTAAATTTTCGTAAATTCTTGATATTCACCCTCAGTAAACGTGATGAAAATCACTGTTACCATTAATGATTAATTTACGCATTTACACGGATTGATAGGACTTATGATGAGTTCAATAAGAACAAATTAAGTTTTTCTACTCAGTTGATTAGGAATTGGCGATCGCTTAAAATGATTTCTTGATTTTTCTCTTATTATTTTCATGAACTTAGGATTACTTTCTTCAGTAAAATATAATTGAATCTCAGTATATTCACAGATAAAAAAGATCAATAATGGTTGAAATCCCCATCACTATAAGTTATCATCACAAGGGAAAAATGTAGGGTAGATAAGGCTAACCCTACTGTTGATAATGATCTTGAAATTGTGGATTATAAAGATCCTTGAATTTTTTAAATTTTTATGAAACTTTACCTAATACTTTTTTAGCTTTTTGTAGTTTAACGGTTAATTCAGGTTTATGATCAGGATAGTTATGATGAACAAATTCAATGAAATCATCAAGGATACAGGGTTTATCAAATCCTCCTAAAGATCCATGAAATTCTTTATGAATATCCTCTCTAATTGTAATAAGATTAACATCTACTGTGGCTAAATGAGGATATTTTTTTGAGCAGTATAAATGATGAACTGCTAGGTTAAATTGATCATGATTTGCCGGTTTTCTTCCTGTTATTTGGCAAGTGTTTTTATCTCTTTTTTTGGCGTTATTTTTTGCTTTTTGTATCTCTTTTACATGGTTAATTAATGAGTTGGAAAGAGCTTTAAATTGTCTAGGAAATTCACCCCAAATAATTTTACAAGCTTTCCTTCTAGATTTATTGATTAAAGTTTCACTCATTTGTTTAGACATGAGTAAAACTCCTCGTTCACCAAACCACAATTCTTGCTCTATTTCTGCATAATCTTTTTCTAATTCTAAAGGTTGATGGGATGCTTGGATTTCTTTAAAAGTTTTATTCATTTTGTCACCATTCGTTTCTAAAATTCGACGGAGACTTTGTTTATGAATCATGGCAACATTATGATACATAATAATTTTAGTATCATCACTTAATTCCTCCGTTATAATTTTACGTGCAAGGGATTTACGAATTCTTGCGTCATGTTGTGTGATAAAATCTTTGATTTTATAAATAATTCCTCTGGTTTCATGTTGATCTAAATAAGCAGCTATTTTTAACGCTCCTTGAGAAGAAAAATTACGAATTTTTTTGTTTTTGTTGATAAAAATATAATCTTTCTTTTCCACTAAGTCCCATTCATCATTGGGATCAGAATCAAAAAAATCGATAATTTCATCTAACCTTTGGAGTTTAATCGAAAACCATTCTGCTAGTTCTTTGTCTTTGATCGTAAATCGTTCTTTTCTGTTAGGCATTTTATTTAAGCTCCGTTGTAATTGATTTGTACATGATGGTTAGGCGATCAAAAATGCGAGCATCTCCTGTTTCTTGGTTATCAGGATGATAAATCTTGGAAAGTCGATAATAGGCTTTTTTTATATCTTCGGTACTCGCTTCTTTGGGTTCAAGTCCAAACACTTGATAGGGACGAAAATACTTAAAAACATGAATTCCGTTGATGCAATCTTTTCCTGTTTCTCCCTCTTCTTCAGGAAGAATACCAATAAATTTACGATAAATTTTTTCCCAACTTTCTCGCTTACTAAGATTTAATTTATCCCAAACACTGATGGCCATTTTGAAAGCATCTGACTTTTTAAGTTCTGTTGTATTTTTAACTTCAAAATACTGATAAACTGCTTGCTTAAGTTCAGATAAAGTTAAGGGTTTAATTTTTTTAGATGGTTTTGTTTTTTGCGATAATTTTTTATGGTGATTATCGATCACAAAAAAAGCAAAATCTTTTAGGATTTGACCGTTGACTGAATTTTTTTCTGTAATTCTTGCAATTTCATCAAGAATAATCTGATTGAGTTCTTTATTTTTCTTGGTCATAACTAATCATGGTCTAATCGAAGAAAAGACATATTGTCTTCTATAAATAGAATTCCCAAAATCAAGCTATAAGAGATCATTTTATTCTTAATTATTTTCTTAAACTTGAGTTCACCCTTTCAGGTAAAATAAAACTGAATCTTGCTATATTCAAGGATTAAACAGATAAATGACAGTTGAAACCCCTATCCCCGTCGTTGTTAATGGTGCTGCTGGTAAAATGGGTCGTGAGGTCATTAAGGCCGTTGCTCAAGCAGAAGATATGATGTTAGTGGGAGCGGTGGATAAAAACCCTAACTACCGTGGCCAAGATGTAGGAGAAGTGGCCGGATGTGGTCCGTTGGAAGTACCTATATTAGACGATTTAGAAAGCATTTTAGTGGTAGCAACCCAAGAACAGGTACAAGGGGTCATGGTGGATTTTACCCACCCTGACGGCGTTTATGATAACGTGAGAAGTGCGATCGCTTACGGGGTGCGTCCGGTGGTAGGAACCACAGGACTATCGGATAAGCAGTTACAAGAGTTAGCCGAGTTTGCAGATAAGGCCAGTACGGGATGTTTAATTATTCCTAATTTTTCCATTGGAATGGTATTACTACAACAAGCAGCGATTCAAGCGTCTCAATATTTTGATCACGTGGAAATTATCGAACTCCATCACAATCAAAAAGCGGACGCACCCAGTGGAACCGCTATAAAAACAGCGCAAATGCTCTCTGGTTTAGGGAAAACCTATAACCCTCCTTCCGTTGAAGAAACAGAAAATATAGAAGGTTCTAGGGGTGGTTTAGTCGCTGATAATATTCGGGTTCATAGTGTGCGTTTACCCGGATTAATTGCTCATCAAGAGGTGATTTTTGGCGCACAGGGACAGATTTATACCTTACGTCATGATACCAGCGATCGCTCTTGTTATATGGCTGGAGTGTTACTCTCCATTCGTAAAGTGACTCAGTTGAAAAGTCTGGTGTATGGGTTAGAAAAAATTCTCTAAAACCTTGATGTGTTTACCTTGTAGGGGTCAACAACCGTGACTGATGTCAACTTAACAGTCAATCGTTATTTCTTGATTGTCATTGCGAGGGGATGAACCACTACTTTCCCTTGATTTGTTGTCATTATCCCCCGAAGCAATCCCTAAAAATACCCAGCAGAAACATAGAGATTGCTTCGGAAGCACAATAAAGTCGTGAAGTACCCCAACTTGCTTCGCTGAAGTTGGGGCTTCCCAACGACAACTCAACTCAAGGACGGTTTTATTCGTCTCTGAGGCTTCCCGTCTCATTGGCCGTCGCCTCAAACCCCCTGATAGGGGGGACATGGGGGGTTTTGGTCTTACACAGCCTCCACAGGCAGACTCCCTGCTTCCCAAGGAGTTATTACTTTTAGTCGAGATTGCACTTTGGACTTATGCTATTGCTGCCTACTTTGTTATTCTTGTACAATCTTTTCCCTGAACTCCGCGCTTTACATACTTTATACCGCTAGGGTGGCCTTTTAGTCGGTCAGGTGGGTCGCAATCAGTAACTAGGGTAGCACAGAACAAGAATAAGTGGAGGCTACGCCGTTTATATTTTGGTCGGGCATTCGGTTAAACCTTTGCTTCCGTAAAGGTTCTGCTTCCTCGCAATGACAGTTTACTTCCGATAATGATAAAATCACTTAATCTTACTTAACATTTGAAGGATTATATTTTTACGATTGTGAATACTCCTATTTTAATTTCGACCTTCTTTCTTACCCTTCTATTAATGGTAGGGTTATTTTTCTTTATTCGCGCTTCGGTTAAAGATCGCACCGAACAGGTTAAACTGATATCAGAAGTCCCTAAAACCTCTTTATTAGAACAACTTAAGACTTATTTTACCCAACGGTCTTATGAGGTAACAGAATCTAATAGAGAACAAGATAGCGTCACCTTTGAAGGGTTGGTTCGTCCTAGTTGGTTTTTAGCCATTTTCTTGACGATTTTAGCAGCATCAGGAATGCTTTGCTTAGTCTTAGTGTTATCTTTCGTTTATCCCCCCCTAACCCCTTTATTCTTTTCCTTGGAACTCTTATCTCCCCTCGCCGGACTTTTTTATTGGCAAAAAGCTGGTAGGATGGAAACGGTATCCTTATCTCTGGAAAGTCTGACGACAGAAAGCTCACAGGAGGGCAGTCTCTTAACTTTAACCGCTCATCGGGACGAAGTGATCCAATTAAGACAAAAGTTTGCCCTAAAATCAGCTAATTAAGATATAATAATCAAGCGAATAAAAAGCCCCCTAAATTGCGGTAGGGGACTTGCTTGTTTCCTTGGTTGTTTAGTCGTCGTTAACCAGTAACAGCAGGAGTCTTTGGCTGTGCTTTTGGCACCTGTGGCTGGTATTCTTTAAGGCTGGGAAAGAGAAAATGGTTTTCTTCGACATACTGTGCGCCAAATAAACCTTTCTCAGCCCAAAAATATCTATCTGTGGTGTGTTCATTTCGTCTTACAATAAGTAAGGCCGGCGGCTGTATCCCGATTTCATGGATATATTTCCTAGCGGCAGTAACTGGTTTGTCTTCGCCGCTCTCAATACTATACTGGGGTACAAGCTCGAGAATTTTCCGGCCTTCTTGGCGACGACGACTTTTACGTTTGCGCTTTCTTGCCAACCCTTTTACCTCCTGTTTCGACTACACACTGTAGTCATAGTTACAAAATCCGAGGTCATTATATCCGTTTAATTTCCAAAAATCAAGTATTGCTTACATATTATTTTAATTTTCAGAATACCCTCTATTGCCCACCATTCATGATATTCTGCTTTTTATCTAAACCTAACTCCCTTCTGCTTTGTTACAAAACTTAACTTTTTGTAACAAAAGTCAATATAATAGTCTCTTTTCTCTTATGTTTTCTGGTACTGCGAGCGTCCCCACCCCTAGTCAAGATTTTATCGCTTTATGTCAATCGCAAGTGATGCTGTTGGGGAAAACCCTACAAGCAGACTGGAGTGCGGTGTATTTAACCTCAGAAGAACAAGGACAGCCTGTTAACTTAATTCCTGTGGTTATCTATCCTTTAAGGGATACAGAGGATAAACCATTAGACCCTCAAATTCAGTTAAGAGAGGAAGCTAGTTTGTCCAACTTATCTAAGTCTTTGCCCACTGACTTGCATCGCTCCTCAATTATCTCAGAAGATGAGCGAATTAATTCACAAAATTATCAAATTGTTTTGCCGTTAGTGTATCAAGAGGTGGTTTTGGGGGTATTGGTGACGAGACGGGAAGCATACCCCTGGAAACCAGAGGAATTGAGTCAAATTGACAAAATAGCCGATACTTTGGCCATTGCACGTTTACTAGATCAACGTCAGGGGTGGTATGAAAAGCAGCTACAATTACAACAATTAGAGAAGCAAAAAGAACGCGATCGCCTTGACGATTTATTTCATCAGTTACGTAACCCGTTAACGGCTTTAAAAGTGTTTGGTAAGTTATTACTCAAGCGTTTAGGGTCGGACGATCAGAGTCGTTCTATCGTTAATAATATAGTACAAGAAGGGGAGCATTTACAAGAATTAATTCAAGAATTTGAGAGTTATCAAAAAACGATGGTTGATGAGGCAGACGTTATTACCTTAAATACGGAGTCTTTAGGGGTTGATGATCATTTATCTCCCTGTTTACCTCCATCAAACTCTTTAGATTTAACTTCAGTTTCTGTTTGGGATGTATTAGAAACAGTTATCATTTCTGCGGAGTCTATTGCAGAGACTAAAGGAATCGATTTACAAGTGACAAAACCTGAGAATTTAGATCCTGTGTTGGGTAATAAATCGGCATTAAGAGAGGTTTTGAGTAATTTAATTGATAATAGTATTAAATATACGCCTGTATTGGGAAAAGTGACGATCAAGTTGGGGTTATCTAAAGTAATTGATGATAAAAAATATCAAGGAATTTTAATCGAAGATACGGGTTCTGGGATTCCTACAGAAGATCAAGAGCATATTTTCGAGCGACATTATCGAGGAATTCAGGAAAATACTGAGATTTCAGGAAGTGGGTTAGGGTTAGCTATTGCCAAAGAATTAATGACACAAATGGGAGGATTAATTGAGTTATTTAGTCCCATTTTAGAGCATAATCGAGGAACACGGTTTATTATTTGGCTGCTTAATCAATAACTGTTATATTAAAGATAATCAATTTATTTAACTTATTATCATGACTCAAATTGCTGATAGTTCAACCATGAAATATGGAGAACGGGAGATTGAAGAAGGGAAATTAATTACCTTTCCTAATCCTCGTATTGGTCGCCATTATACCATTGATATTACCTTACCCGAATTTACTTGTAAATGTCCTTTTTCGGGTTATCCTGACTTTGCAACCTTACATTTAACCTATGTTCCTAATGAGAAAGTTGTGGAATTAAAAGCTATTAAATTGTACATCAATAGTTACCGCGATCGCTATATTTCCCATGAGGAGTCTATCAACCAAATTTTAGACGATTTTGTAGCAGCTTGTGACCCTTTAGAAGCAACGTTAAAAGGTGATTTTAATCCTAGAGGGAATGTTCACACTGTGGTTGAAGTCCATCATAAAAAGCATAACTAAAACATAATGAATGAGGGGAAACAGATAACATTCAGATTATGATCTGTTTCCCCATCCAGTTAAATTTTAGTACCACATTCGGGGCAAAACTTATTGGTTACTGGGTTATCGGTGCCACAATAAGTACAACGGGTTAACTCAGTCATCAACTCAGAAGAAGATAACTCAGGAAGTCCTAACATTTGAGCATTACTCTTTCCAGGGGCAACCATGGGATAACAATTTTCATCCCGTTTGACATGAACATCCATCAACACAGGACCCTCATGGGCTAACATTTCAGCAACCGCACCAGCCAACTGAGAATGCTCTCTCACCGTCATTCCCTTAATTCCGAACGCTTTAGCCAACAGTTCAAAATCAGGCATTCCTGACTGCATATTGGAAGAAGAATACCGCTCACCGAAAAAGGTTTGTTGCCATTGACGCACCATTCCCTGCCAACCATTATTAATAATGACCGTTTTCGCAGCAATATTGTACTGGGATAAGGTGGCTAACTCCTGAAGGTTCATCTGGAAACTGGCATCACCACTGATACAGATTACCTCTTCCTCTGGTAAAGCGACTTTAACCCCCATTGCAGCCGGCATTCCATAACCCATTGTGCCTAACCCTGCGCTAGAAATCCAACGACGGGGCCCATTATTCAAGAATTGAGCCGCCCACATTTGATGTTGTCCCACATCCGTCGTATAGTAGGCGTGAGGAGCCTGACGACCAACTTCCACGATCACCTCTTGAGGAGAGATGCGATGGTCATAATGGGGGGCAATGAGGGGATATTGTTGCCGCCAACGGTTAATGCGATTTAACCAAGGTTGGGTTTTCTCCGCATCCAAAGGCACATCAATTTCCCGCGATCGCTGTAATAACTGTTCTAACACCTGACGCACATCTCCCACAATAGGAACGTCTGGCATTCTATTTTTTCCCACTTCCGCCGGATCGATATCAATGTGTATAACACGCGCACGAGAAGCAAACTCATCTAATTTACCCGTTACGCGATCGTCAAAACGTGATCCTACCGCGATCAATAAGTCGCATTCACTGACTGCAAAGTTAGCGTAGGCAGTGCCGTGCATTCCCAACATTCCTACGGATAAGGGGTGATGTTCATCGAAGGAACCAATTCCCATTAACGTCGTGGTGACCGGAATTTGAAAGCGTTCGGCCAATTCTTGAACTTGGGCATGAGCATTCGCTGCGATCGCACCACCCCCAACATACAATAACGGACGTTCCGACGCTTCTATTAAGGATAAAGCGGCATTAATTTGACGAGGGTTCCCTTTCACCGTAGGACGATATCCGGGTAACTTAACCTGGCCCGGTTCAACGGGAATATAGTCGCATTCTTCTAAACCCACATCTTTAGGCACATCAATCAACACAGGGCCCGGGCGTCCGGTACTGGCGATATGAAACGCTTCGGCCACAATGCTGGCCATATCAGCAGCGTGACGCACCACGTAGGAATGTTTAACAATGGGTAGGGTAATGCCAAAAATATCCGTTTCTTGGAAGGCATCGCTACCAATGGCTGGCCGTGCCACTTGTCCCGTTACCACTACCATTGGGATAGAATCAAGATGCGCTGTGGCTATCCCTGTGACCAAGTTGGTTGCCCCGGGTCCAGAGGTTCCGAAACAGACTCCCACTTTACCCGTGGCGCGGGCGTAACCATCGGCTGCATGGGAGGCACCTTGTTCGTGGCGCACTAAGAAATGTTGAATGTCTCCCCTCACTTCGGCACGGTATAATTCATCATAAATGGGGAGAATGGCTCCTCCTGGATAGCCAAAAATGTGTTTAACACCATGACGTACCAGGCTATCGATCAAGGCATAAGCCCCTGTCTGGCGTTGAGGAGTTTCTGCTAAGGATGGAGTTATTTTTGCTATTGAAGAAACCACAGGGCAAACCGTCTCACTTACTTAATATCTATGCTATATCTTCTATTTTAGTTATGTTGTCTTCCTTATAACATAAAAAATCCTAACATTTGTATGGGATGGCAGGAGGCAGGGGGCGCAGGGGGCGCAGAGGGAGCAGGGGGAGCAGGGGGAGCAGGGGGAGCAGAGGGAGCAGGGGGAGC
>JASJDN010000049.1 GCA_030065205.1 Crocosphaera sp. | reverse complement strand
CTCCCAGTCTCCCAGTCTCCCAGTCTCCCAGTCTCCCAGTCTCCCAGTCTCCCAGTCTCCCAGTCTCCCAACTCCGAACCTGAACAACCATCTTGACGAAGATCGCTAAATTATGTTAAATCCCAAAACAAATAACCTTTTAAATCCATCATCCATAACAGTGCCATCTATACCCCAAAACGCTTTATCTCAACGGATGCAGATTACCGATGATCTCAGTAAACTGCTCGATATGTTACCCTCAAGTATTTGTCGTCATCTCAAAAATCATCCCAACTGCGATCGCTTGGTAGAAGTAGTGATGGACTTAGGACGACTGCCAGAAGCCCGGTTTCCTGGGGAAGCGGTTTATTTAGGAGATACCCCTGTTTCTGCATCTGACTTAGAGTACAGTATTCAACGGGTAGGAACCTTTAGCGGTGATAACCGAGCCGGCATCGAACGAACCCTTCACCGCATCAGTGCTATTCGGAACCGTACTGGCAACATTATCGGTTTAACCTGTCGGGTCGGACGGGCGGTATTTGGCACCATCACCATGATTCGGGATTTAGTGGAAACCGGTCAATCTTTGCTCTTATTGGGTCGTCCTGGAGTGGGTAAAACAACGGCTTTACGGGAAATTGCTCGGGTTTTAGCCGATGACTTCAATAAACGAGTGGTCATTATCGATACCTCGAACGAAATTGCTGGTGATGGCGATATTCCTCACCCCGCTATTGGCCGGGCCCGACGAATGCAGGTCGCTAGTCCCGAATTACAACATAAGGTAATGATTGAGGCGGTGGAAAACCATATGCCTGAAGTGATCGTTATCGATGAAATTGGCACGGAATTGGAAGCATTAGCCGCTCGTACCATTGCTGAACGAGGGGTGCAGTTAGTAGGGACGGCTCACGGGAATCGCATCGAGAATTTGATGAAAAATCCCACCCTTTCTGACCTGATTGGGGGTATCCAAGCGGTAACGTTGGGGGATGAGGAAGCCAGACGCAGAGGGTCCCAAAAGACCGTTTTAGAGCGAAAAGCTCCTCCTACCTTTGAAATTGCCATCGAAATGTTAGAACGGCAAAAATGGGTCATTCATGAAAATGTCGCCCACACCATCGATATTTTATTACGCAATGGCGAACCCAACCCCCAAGTGCGAACAGTAGACGAAAATGGGGAAATACAAATTACCCAAGAAGAGCCTGAAACCCCCCCTAATCTCCCGACTTTTGGGCGTAACGCAGGGGGACTCGTACAACAACCCAAAGGGTGGCGTGCATCGGGAAAAATGACCCCTGTGACCCCTTTTGGAGCTAAAAAAGGCAGCAGTTTAAGTTCAGCTTCTGAGTTTGACCGCCTGTTAGATGCCTCTTGGTCCCAACCAGAAGCGAAAGGGGATAAGGTGAGGGTTCCCGGTCCCAATGGGGAAGATTTTCCCGTGTATATTTATCCCTATGGTATCGGGCGATCGCAGTTAGAACAGGTGATCGAGGTACTAAATTTACCCATCGTCTTAACCAAAGACTTAGATAGCGCAGATGTGGTGGTGGCGTTGCGATCGCATTTGAAAAATCAATCTAAGTTACGTCAAGTAGCGAAAATGCGTCAAGTTCCCATTCATGGGGTTAAATCCAACACCATTCCCCAAATTACTCGGACGTTACAGCGATTATTAGGCATGGATGAGGCGAAAACCCCTGAAACGGCTGATTTACGGCTGTTTACCCGTGGCAGTAATGATGATGAGTTGGAGGCGTTAGAAGAGGCGAGACTGGCGGTAGAACAGATTGTACTGCCCAAAGGTCAACCGGTGGAATTGTTACCGCGATCGCCCAAAGTTCGGAAAATGCAGCACGAATTAGTGGAACATTATCGCTTACAATCTGATAGTTTTGGGGAAGAACCTAACCGCAGATTACGTATTTATCCTGCTTAATTATTTCGTAGGGGCTTAATAATATTAAGCCCTCAACACTCACCAACGAAGGCTATCAAATTACTCAAAAAAAGCTTTTTTAGAAGATAAAAACATGACAGAATCTGAGTCTATTAATATCACTATACCAGTGAATCAAAGATTAGAAAAACGCCTAAAAGAAGTTGCTAAAATTAGTAAAAAATCAGAACAGGAATTAATTCTAGAAGCTCTTGAAAATCATTTAAAACAGTTTCCACCATCCCAAAACTGCTATGATTTAGCAAAGGATTTAGGTATATTGGGAGTAGCAGAAGACTTACCTTCTGATTTAAGTAACTTTAGAAATTATAAAACTTTGTAGGCCGATGCACTCCCCACCTTACAGTAATTTATATCGAAAAAATTTTACTCTAACTATTAAGCAAGAAAAGGTAATAAACTAATAATTTTTGGTAAAACTACCTTACAAGCAGTGGCTAATTTTGTTGCTGGTTCTAAACCTTTGGCTAAAGTTTCTAATAATTTCACGGCGCGAGATGCTTTCTTTTGTAACCCTTCATTTTCTGGGTTTTGACTAGCTTCAGCAATAGTTTTTACTTTATTTGCTGCTTCTACTTTTTCTTCTTCATCTAGTTCATTTTCGGTTTCAATCGCTTGTGTTAATTCTTGTAATAAGGTTTTTAATTCATCATTTTTATTATCTTTAGTCTCAGGTATTTGATTGATAGTATTATTAATATCTTTTATGAGTTTTTCTATGTTTAAGTTTCCAGAGTTGTTAATATCACCAATACTGATATTTTGACTACTATCAGAACTATAGTTCATTGTTTTTGCCTCTACATTAATAGGACGACTCGCTTGAGTTTTTACTATTTCCATCATATCAATACTTTGCTTGCGATAGATAGTTATTTCCGTTTCTTTTGCTTCTAGTTGCGCTTTATATTTTGCTTCTACTGCTTCGAGTTTTAACTGATACACTTCGTTAAAATCTTGATGTATCTTTTCTTTATTCGCATCTGGGGGAACCTTAACTTTAACCACAAAAACCCCATCTCCTTTATTTTCAATACTAGAAACTTCCAACGGTGTATCTTCGTTTTGGACTTGTACCGTTTTCATTGTTTCTATAAAAGCTTTCCAGTCAATACCATTACGAAAAATTAAATCAACAGTGTCAAATACTTCTTTGAATAATTCTGTAAATTCTCCTGCTTGAAAATCTCCGCTACTGGGTTGACGTTCTTTTTCATTGTTTAAAAGATAAACATATTGACAGTCAATATTATCAAGAATAGTTGTCGCATCAATATTCCAATTTTCTATACAAGCACCTGTTAAATAAGCACTATTAAAATTAGTATAAACGGCATTTACTTCCGTTAAATTAACATGAGATAAATTAGCATATTCAAACGTTGCTTCACTAATATCTGCATATTTTAAATTAGCTCCTTGTAAGTTAGCCTCTTTTAGATTTGCTCCCCTTAAATTAGCTCTGGTTAACTCTTTTTCTTGTCCACTACTAGGATTAATTAATAAGTCTCTAACTGTAGGATTTGCTAATAAAGTATTTCCTGGACGCGCTAAATTCAATTTAATAGTATCCTTGAAACAAGTTCGAGTCAATATAGCTTTGTTGAAATTGGTATTTTTTAGGGTTGCTCCTGTAAAGTCAGTATCAGTTAAATTAGCTTTGTGGAAAGATGTCCCACCCATAGCAGCAAAAGCAATAGCGATTTTCCGTAACCAAGGATCTCTCGTTTCGTCTTTTAGGGTAAGATAACCGATAAAACAGGCAAATAAGGTTAAGGCTCCGGCTGAAACCACAGGTAAAATTATCACGCCTATTAGTTCTTTAGCGAAAGCCTGAGAAAAAGATACGGCTCCAGTTACAGCAAAAGCTCCCACGAAGACTTCAACTTTGGAAAAGGCTCCAGCAAAAGCTACCGACACGGCTCCAGCCACAGCTCCAGCAAAAGCACAGGTTCCAGCTAAGGCTCCCGCTAAGATTATAGCTACACCTGCGTCCGTGGCGAAGGCTCCAGCTAAAACCACGACGATAGCTAAAGCAAAGGCTCCGGCTCCAGCTCCAGCTACAAACATTAACCCTCCCCTCAGATTTTTATGAAAAGTAATGATATAAAAGATAATGATAATAATTAAAGCTGTCCATCCTGATTCTTGATGTTCAACATCAGATTTGAAGATGAAAGCTACAATATATCCTAATACAGTTGAGAAAAAACTAGATAGTATAATGAACACTAACACTACTAATAATAAAATCATCACCCATCGTTTTTGTAGTCCGGCTTTTGCTCCAATAAACTTTGCATTTGTTAAATTTGCTCCACTAAAATTTGCACCTTGTATCTGACAGTAACTAAAATCTGCACCCGATAAATTGTGTCCCTTAAAATTTGCTCCCCGTAGGTTTTTCCTTTGGAAGTTTCGTTCTCCATTTTTGTATGCTTTAATTACATCAGCCGCTTTCATTGACATTTAATAGGTTTTATTTTTAGAGAGAAATTAACATCAGTGTTGAAAAGAGATAAAACACTCCATTATAACTTAATGCCCAATCTGGGGGAAATTTGTTGTAAAATAGAGTCACAACAACAAATAGTGCAATAACAATCCTATGATACCTCAATCTGAAAATATGACTATAAAAGATGTAACCTTGAAAGAATTAGAACAAATTATTGAAAGCGTTATTGAAAGCAAACAAAAGGAAATGAGCGAAAGCAAAAATAAAGAAGAACAATATAAAACTTTTCTAGAAACCTTTGGAAAATGGGAAGATGATAGAACAACTGAAGAAATTATTGCTTCTATTTATGATAATCGTAACTGTAAGTAAAAGGCATCAAAATAGTGAAATATTTATTAGATACAGATACTTGTATTTATTGGTTAAATAATCATAATATTGTTCGGACTAAATTACTACAAGTAGGATGGTCACAAGTTTCTATTTCTACAATCACAGTTGCTGAACTGTATTTTGGTGCTTATAATTCTAAAAAAATTGAAAAAAATTTGGAAATCGTTGACAATTTTGTTCAATCTGTTCGCAATTTCTCGTTAAACTTAGAATCAATCAAGATATTTGGTCGATTAAAAGCAACATTACGTCAACAAGGATTACCTTTAGCTGACTTTGATTTATTAATTGCTAGTATTGCTTTAGCTAATCAGTTAACTGTTGTTACTAATAATACTCGTCATTATCAACGTATCCCTAATCTAGAATTAGATAACTGGTTTAACTAAAGAATAACTTAAGATAAATAACATTAGACAAATAAAAAAATATCTAACTCTTTAACACTTCTTCAATCATATAATTAGCCTGAGAACCATAACCACCCCCAAACAAATTATAATGATTTAAAATGTGATAAAGATTATATAAAGTCTTACGTTTTTTATATCCTTGATCTAACGGAAATACCTCATTATATCCCCGATAAAAAGCAGCCGGAAACCCTCCAAATAGTTCCGTCATAGCAATATCAACCTCGCGATCGCCGTAATAAGTAGCCGGATCTAATATAACCGGTTCTCCTGCTTCTGTCACTGCTACATTGCCTGACCATAAATCACCATGAACTAAAGAAGGTTGAGGCGAAATATGTGACAAGATATCTCTTACTTTTTCTACAATCTGACTATAATTACCAAAATTACCTCCTTTTCTCGCTGCTAATTTTAATTGAAAACCAATGCGGTGATCTGCAAAAAAGTCAGACCATTTTTCTGTCCAATTATTAACTTGTTGTGTGGAACCAATCGTATTATTTCGATCCCAGCCAAACTTATCTTTTCCTTCATAGTGGTGCATTTTAGCTAAATTTCGCCCCATTTCTTCCCAAGAATTATTAGAAGAACGACCAAATTGTAACCATTCTAAAACAATATAACTAGAACGTTCAGTCATTCCCCAACAAATCGGTTTAGGCACTCGAATCGCTTGAGTTTGTGCCATTTCTTTGAGTCCTAATGCTTCGGCGGCAAACATTTCCACTTGAGACGCATGGTTGATTTTTACAAAGTATTTATTATCCGATCCAATCAAACAATAACCTTGGTTAATACAACCACCACTCACCGATTTTTGATTTTCAACGGTAAAAGATTTTTCTGTTGTTTGACTAATATGTTCAGCAATTTGTGTCCACATTATTTTTGACCTTAATTATCAATGCTTGTATAGTTTACAGTTAAAGATAAAATATTGCCAATCAATGATTTTTAATTTCTGACAACTGTTACCCCATAAGCACCAGGATTAAGATATTTTTGTGCTGCTTCTTGAATATCATCTAAAGTTAAAGCTTGAATGATTTGGGGATAGGATAAAGCAGGAGTTACATCTTGCATTTGAGAATAATAATATCCATAAAGATTAGTGCGATCACTCGGTCTTTCATTATTAAACACAAACCGATTAACTGCTTGTCTCTTAATACGGTTTAATTCTTCTTCGTTAACAGATTCTTGTTGAATTTTATGTAAATGCTGAATAATATTTTTCTCAACATCTGCAATATTATCCGTTAGCAACTTAGCAGCAATATAAAACATTCCTTGGACTTTTTGAGTCATATTACTCACACTAATTTGAGAAACTAACCCTTGATTCTCTCGTAAATCTTGGAATAAACGAGATGTCTTCCCTTTTCCTAAAATAGAAGCTAAAACATCCAGTGCATAAGTCTCATTTAACTCCAAAAAACCAGGTACTTTCCACATCATTATTAGCCTAGTTTGTTGCAGTTTATCATCTTTAAATTCGTGGCGTACAATGTCCTGAAAAGGTGACTCAGGGGTATTAGGAAACGTTAAAGTATTAAAGTTATTAGAAATGGTCTTTTGAGAATAAGCAGTCTGCTCAAAACTATTAGTAACTATATTAACTAATTCCTCAACTGGAAGATTCCCCACTGCTACTGCTGTCACCGATGTCGGTTGATAACAACTACCATGAAAGTCCCGCATTTGTTGAGGGGTTAACCCTTCAATGACGGATGCTGGACCCAAGACCGGACGACGATAGGGTAAACTGTCAAAACAAGTTTCCATCGCTCGATAAAAGGTACGACGACTAGGATTATCATAAGAACGTCTGATTTCTTCGAGAACCACCAATCTTTCTCGCTCAAATGCTTCCGTTTCGATCATAGGATTGAAGACAACATCTAATTGTAAGGGAACCAGATCCGCAAAATCTTTAGGTGCGCTGGTAATATAGAAATGGGTGTATTCTTGGGAAGTGGCTGCGTTGGTAACGGCACCTCTTTGTTCAATTCGTTGTTCAAATTCTCCACTTTTTAACCGTGGTGTCCCTTTAAAGACCATATGTTCAAGAAAATGAGCCATTCCGTTGATGTCATTCGACTCTAACGCTGATCCCACCCTTAACCATACATTTAGGTTAACTGCTTCTACAGGTATTTGCTCAGCAATAATGGTTAAACCATTGTTCAGATTAACAATAGTGGGTGTCTGGGATACCGATGAGTCAAGAACGGAAGTAAGCATATAATAATCTTAATGGAGTCTGCTAATCCTATCTTACATGGCATTTTGTCCATGACAACCCTATTTAATTGTTTTTAATTGTTAGCATTTTCTTAATTGTAAATAAATATTATGATTAGAAACACAAAATTATCAACAGAAAAACTCTACGATCAAGACTATCAACTCTGGTTAGAAACCACGTTACAACAACTACGTCATGGTAAATATTCTCAAGTAGACTGGGAAAACTTATTAGAAGATAGTCCTAGCTTAAAGCCTTATCTAAGAGAAATTTTAGAAAAATCTTATAAAGATGCAGTAAAAATTGCCTACAAAAAAAACCGAACTTCCTTCTAATACTTTTCCTGATGATGCTATTGCTAACCTAGAAGAAATTTTAGATGATGATTGGCTTCCAATTATGGATGAGCAATAAGTAATATCATACACAGCAATAGCTGAGTCAATCTTTTATAATTAAAAATGTCTAACAATCACAAAATTAAGAATTTATGATGAATAAATTTGTTGATAATGCTTTACGAGCTATTAACCTTTGGACAAAAATCGAAATAATAGGTGCTTTGGTCTTAGCTATGATCATTTTAGGTTATGCAGTCTGTCCTCACAGGAGTCAAAAAACAAACCAATCTCTAGAAATTACCCCATCAACAACACAACCATAAAATCCGTAAGGGCATAATAGTATTATGCCCACGATAAAATAACAGATGGTTCAAGAAGCATTACGAGTTTAGCTTATGAGTCAGACACTCTCAGAATTGACTTACGAGAAAGATTACCATCAATGGACCATAGAACAAGCTCAAGCTTTACGGGAGCTTGTCAATACCCATCAAGAGTTGAAGCAGTTAAAAACGTTGGACTGGGATAATATTATTGAGGAGATCGAAGCTTTGGGTCGTAGTGAATATAGTGCCGTCACTAGCTTATTAATGAGACAAATTGAACATCGCTTAAAGATTGATTATGTTCCATTGCCTGAGTGCCGTAATAAGTGGAAATCTGAGGTTATCGCTTTTAAAAAGAATCTAAAGCGTAAATTCGCTCCTAGTATGAAACCTAAGCTTGAAAAAGAGTTCTCAGAAATTTATCAAGATGCGGTTGACATCGTAGAAGCAGAATACGAAATTGACCTCCCCAAGCAATCCCCCTATAGATTAACTGATTTATTACCTTGATGGAAATCGTAACGTCAACAAAAAAGTTGCAATTAACCTTGATTTTTATACTCAATATCATATACAATATTTGATTGTGGCCAAAAGCTAGTTAATCAGCCTTGGCTGACCCAAAGGGACACAAGCCGCTTCAAGATACTGAAGAAATTAAGCTTTAAGTCTTGGAGAGTCACGGCAACCCAACTTAACCCGTTTTCAGGAACAGGTTAAACCTATCGTTAACTGTTTATATTGATTCGTTCTAACTTGCGTTAGAGCCTATTCATAAAAACAAAGCGAGGAAACCCTATCTCGCTTGTTTAGGTGTGAACAATGCACCTAAATTTTGTTGTCTAGCCTATAGAGGAAAAAAACCGTGGCTGTTGGTCTTCTTGGAACCAAACTCGGTATGACCCAAATCTTCGAGGAGGAATCTGGCCTGGCCATTCCTGTCACCGTTGTACAAGCGGGTCCATGTACCATTACACAAATTAAAACCGCCGAAACCGATGGTTATAGTGCTGTCCAACTCGGTTATTTAGAAGTTAAAGAGAAAAACCTAACCAAACCCGAGTTAGGCCATTTAAAAAAAGTCAACGCCTCCCCTTTACGGCATCTCAAAGAGTATCGAGTCGAGGATACGGCCTCCTATCAGTTGGGAGAAGCTCTCAAAGCCGACCTGTTCAACCCAGGGGACTTAGTGGATATTTCTGGAACCTCAATGGGACGGGGGTTCGCTGGTTATCAGAAACGTCATAACTTCAAACGGGGTAACATGACCCACGGTTCAAAGAACCATCGTTTACCTGGGTCAACTGGTGCAGGAACCACCCCGGGACGGGTATATCCAGGGAAGAAAATGGCCGGTCAATACGGTGCCACTAAAACCACCACCCGTAAATTAACAGTGGTTCGCGTCGATGCAGAACGGAACCTGTTACTCATCAAAGGGGCAGTTCCTGGAAAACCAGGCGGTTTGTTAAATATTACCCCAGCCAATATTGTTGGTAAATAGAAAAGACAGACCCAATAAGTTAAATAAACGAAAAACGAATCAAAAAAATGGTTGATTGTAACGTTAAAAACTGGCAAGGGGAAGAAGTCGGTCAAGCCACCCTAGAGCTAAAAGTAGCCAAAGAAGAGAGCGCGTCGCACTTGTTGCACCGTGCTGTGGTACGGCACTTAGCGAATGCTCGTCAGGGCAATGCTTCCACCAAAACCAGAGCCGAAGTTAGAGGGGGTGGCCGTAAACCCTGGAGACAGAAAGGAACCGGTAGAGCTAGAGCCGGATCGATTCGTTCTCCCCTATGGCGAGGGGGTGGGGTCATTTTTGGACCCAAACCCAGAGATTTTAGTCTGAAAATGAACCGTAAAGAAAGACGGTTGGCCCTGAGAACCGCCATCGGTAGCCGCATTGAAGACATGATCGTTGTGGAGAACTTTACCGAGCAACTGCCTCAACCTAGGACAAAAGAACTGGCCTCAGCGTTGATTCGTTGGGGAGTCGAACCCACCCAAAAAGTGGCTTTGGTACTGGTGGAGACAGATGAGAACGTTTATTTATCTGCCCGTAATCTTTGTTTTGTGAAGATTTTGCGTGCCGATAGTTTGAACGTTTATGACCTGCTCAACGCTGATAAAATCGTCATCACCTCCGAAGCCTTAAGCAAACTCCAGGAGGTTTACAATGACTGAATATAATGCCCGTGATCTCGCAGATTTAGTAATCAAGCCCATTATTACCGAAAAAGCGACCCTACAGCTAGAACAGAATAAGTATGTGTTTGATGTGCTACCCAAAGCCACCAAACCCGAAATTAAAGCAGCCATTGAAAGCTTATTTGATGTCAAAGTAACAGGGGTGAACACCATTCGTCCCCCTCGCAAAAAGCGTCGTGTGGGTCGATTTATCGGTCACAAACCCCTATATAAACGAGCGATCGTCACCTTGGAAGAAGGAGATAGCATCCAACTCTTCCCCGACGTGTAACGTTATACGTCAAGTCATAGGTAACTCAGTCATCCATAACATCCTGTAATTATCAGGAAAAGACTAATCAGCAGACCAAACCTAACAAATAATCATGGGTATTCGTACTTATCGGCCATACACACCCGGAACCAGACAGGCCTCTGTCTCAGATTTCGCGGACATAACCAAACGTAAGCCGGAAAAATCATTAACCACCTACAAACATAATAAAAAAGGGCGTAATAACCGAGGGGTCATTACCAGTCGCCATCGAGGAGGCGGTCACAAACGGTTATATCGCATCGTCGATTTTAAACGGGATAAATATGGAATTCCTGCTAAAGTGGCAGCCATCGAATACGATCCCAACCGTAACGCTCGTATTGCCCTGCTCTTCTACCAAGACGGCGAAAAACGCTATATTTTAGCCCCGGCAGGAATTACGGTAGGAACAGAAGTCGTCTCAGGAGAAGAGTCTCCCTTTGAAGTGGGCAACGCTTTACCCCTTTATAAAATTCCCTTGGGGACAGAAGTTCATAACGTCGAATTAGTCGCCGGTAAAGGAGGGCAAATGGTTCGCGCTGCGGGTGCAGCCGCCCAAGTTGTCGCCAAAGAAGGGGATTACGTTACCTTACGACTTCCGTCCAAAGAAGTTCGTATGGTACGCAAAGAATGTTACGCCACCATTGGTCGGGTCGGTAACATAGAAGCCCGTAACATCAAACTCGGAAAAGCAGGGAGAACCCGTCACCTAGGGCGTAGACCCCATGTCAGAGGAAGCGTTATGAACCCGGTGGATCACCCCCACGGCGGAGGAGAAGGACGCGCCCCTGTGGGTAGAAGTGGACCAATGACCCCTTGGGGTAAACCCGCCCTCGGTGCCAAAACCCGTAATAAGAAAAAAGCGAGTTCTCGGCTAATTGTGCGCCGTCGCCGTTAAAACAATTGAATTGGTTGAAATTATTATGAGTCGCTCTCTAAAAAAAGGCCCTTTTATAGCCGATAGTCTCCTGACAAAAATTGAAAAACTCAATGAAAAAGGAGATAAACAGGTCATCAAAACCTGGTCACGCGCTTCCACCATCATCCCCGCCATGATCGGTCATACCATCGCCGTTCACAACGGTAAACAACACGTTCCCATCTTTATCTCCGAACAAATGGTCGGTCATAAATTAGGAGAATTCGCCCCTACCCGTACCTTTAGGGGACACGCCAAGAGCGATAAAAAAGCTCGAAGATAATTCAAGGGAAACAGAGGAAATAGGGCAGAATGTTCAATTCTGACCCTTTCCCCCCAACTAATAACAAGTTACAGATAGACACAACCATCATGGCAGTTGATACAACCGCAGAAGCCAAAGCCATAGCCCGTTATATTCGGATGTCACCCTTCAAAGTGAGACGAGTCCTCGACCAAATTCGAGGCCGTTCCTATCGTGAAGCCCTAATCATCCTAGAATTTATGCCCTATCGGGCTTGTGAACCCATTTTAAAACTGTTGCGCTCCGCCGTTGCTAACGCTGAACACAACCAAGGACTCGATCCAGCGACCCTAGTGGTCAGCAAAGCCTACGCCGATGGGGGACCCAGTTTAAGACGCTATCGACCCAGAGCGCAAGGGCGAGCCTATCAAATTCGTAAACCCACCTGTCACATTACCATTGCCGTCGCCCCCCAAATAGAAGAGGACTAAGAGAACAATATGGGACAAAAAATACATCCAATTGGTTTTCGTCTCGGTATTACCAAAGAACATAAATCCTGTTGGTATGCCGATAAAAGACGCTATCCCGAGCTATTACAAGAAGATTTAGCCGTTCGGCAGTATATAGAAAAAAATCTCAGTAATGCTGGTATTGCTGACATTCGCATCGAACGCAAAGCCGATCAAATCGATTTAGCCATTCACACCGCTAGACCCGGTGTAGTAGTCGGCAGAGGGGGAAGCGGGATTGAACAACTCAGAACCGGCCTACAGCAAACCCTAGGGGAAAATCGTCAAATCCGCATCAACGTCATCGAAGTTTCACGGGTTGACGCTGACGCGGCTCTCATTGCTGAATATATTACCCAACAATTAGAAAGACGGGTTTCCTTCCGTCGAGTGGTTCGCCAAGCCATTCAACGGGCGCAACGGGCTGAAGTCAAAGGGATTAAAATTCAAGTCGGTGGCCGTTTAAACGGGGCTGAAATTGCTCGAACTGAGTGGGTAAGGGAAGGACGAGTACCACTCCACACCCTCAGAGCCGACATTGATTATTCCTATCGCACCGCTCAAACCATTTACGGCATTTTAGGGGTAAAAGTTTGGGTCTTCAAAGGAGAGATTATTCCAGGACAAGAACAAGAAGCCATGGCAGCCCCCGCCCCCACCCCCAGAAAGAAACGTCGTCCCCAACAATTTGAAGACCGTTCCAACGAAGAATAATCAAGACAGTTTAAGTTAAAAACTATCATTAACCACCCATGTTAAGTCCTAGAAGAACTAAATTCCGTAAACAGCAGCGAGGGCGCATGAGGGGACTGGCACACCGAGGCAGTACCCTTAACTTCGGTGAGTACGCCCTGCAAGCCACCGAACCCTGCTGGATTACCTCCCGTCAAATCGAAGCCGCCCGTCGTGCCATGACCCGTTACATCAAACGGGGTGGGAAAATTTGGATTCGCATCTTCCCCGATAAACCCGTCACCATGCGAGCCGCCGAAACTCGGATGGGGTCAGGGAAAGGCTCCCCCGAATATTGGGTGGCAGTGGTCAAACCCGGAAGAATCATGTTTGAATTATCCGGTGTAAGCGAACCCATCGCCCGTGAAGCGATGCGTCTGGCTGCTCAAAAACTCCCCATTAAAACCAAATTTATTACACGGCAAGAGGAGTACATCTAAATTATGGCCCTACCCAAAATAGACGAAGTCAGACAACTCAACGATCAAGAACTGGCCGAGGAAATATTAGCCACCAAGCGCAAACTCTTTGACCTGCGCTTTCAACAAGCGACCCGCCAGTTAGAAAAAACCCACGAGTTTAAACATACCCGTCACCGTATGGCTCAATTATTAACCGTCGAACGGGAAAGACAACAATTATCTAGTACCACAGAAGAGGCATAAAAAAATTATGGCCGTTAAAGAAAGAGTTGGGGTAGTGGTTAGTACCAAAATGGATAAAACCGCAGTTGTAGCGGTGGAAAACCGTTCCCCTCACCCCAAATACGGGAAAATCGTCGTCAAAACCAAGAAATTCAAGGCGCATGACCCCGAAAATCAATGTCAAGAAGGCGACCGTGTTCGCATTCGAGAAACCCGCCCCCTCAGCAAAACCAAACGCTGGGAAATCAAGGATATTTTAACCGCTCATTAACCCCTTTTATTATTACCGTGATTCAACAGCAAACCTATCTTAATGTTGCCGACAATAGCGGAGCCCGTAAACTCATGTGTTTACGAGTTTTGGGAACGGGCAACTGTCGTTATGGAGAAATTGGGGATAAAATCATCGCCGTCGTCAAAGATGCGATTCCCAATATGCCCATCAAACGCTCCGACATTGTCACCGCCGTCATTGTTCGGACTCGTCAACCGGTTAATCGTGCCAGTGGTATGAGCATTCGGTTTGATGATAATGCTGCCGTCATTATCAACGCCGACGGTAACCCTAGAGGAACCCGTGTTTTTGGTCCTGTGGCCAGAGAATTAAGGGATAAAAGTTACACCAAGATTGTCTCCTTAGCACCGGAGGTACTCTGATATGAGTCAAAAAAAATCTGCCCCGAAACGGCAAAAAATGCACGTTAAAACAGGGGATACCATACAAGTGATTTCAGGACGAGATAAAGGCAAAGTAGGAGAGGTGCTTAAAACCATCCCCACCACCAGTCAAATCGTCGTCAAAGGGGTTAACGTCCGAACCAAGCACGTTAAACCCCAACAAGAAGGAGAATCAGGTCAAATTGCCACCTTTGAAGCTCCGATTCACAGTTCCAACGTTATGCTCTACTCCACCAAAGAACAGGTGGCCAGCCGTATTAGCTATACCTTCACCGAAGAAGGGAAAAAAGTACGGATGTTGAAAAAAACAGGGGAAATTATCGATTAATATCGTTTAACTTCCTGGTTTGAGAAGCAACAAGCACCAGGCGACCAAAGGGAATTCCCTCATTCTCCCCCTGCTTCCTCCGCTTCAAAGACCAACATCAACTTTGATCACACTTAACCATGTTCCCCTGACCAAGCCCAGGGAAAAGGAAAAATCATCATGGCTCAACCAAGACTCAAACTCTTTTATCAAGAAACCATTGTACCGAAACTGCAACAACAGTTTAGTTACAGCAATATTCACCAAGTCCCTAAACTGACTAAAGTTACCGTTAACCGAGGACTGGGAGAAGCCTCCCAAAACGCCAAAGCCCTAGAATCCTCCATTAGCGAATTAGAAACCATTACCGGACAAAAACCCGTCGTAACTCGCGCCAAAAAAGCGATCGCCGGTTTTAAAATTCGTGAAGGAATGCCAGTGGGAGTAATGGTGACTTTGCGCTCAGAAAAAATGTACGCCTTTGTCGACCGCTTAATTAACTTAGCCCTACCACGGATTAGAGACTTTCGGGGTATCAGTCCCAAAAGTTTCGATGGACGGGGCAACTACAGTCTTGGCATCCGTGAACAACTGATTTTTCCAGAAATCGACTACGATACTATCGATCAAATTCGAGGCATGGATGTTTCCATCATCACCACCGCCGAGACTGATGAAGAAGGCCGCGCCTTACTCAAAGAAATGGGAATGCCCTTCCGCACCTAGTCAGTTGTTTATCCTATAGGAGAAAGTCATCAGTAATAATGGCCACTAACGACACTATTTCAGATATGCTCACCCGTATCCGCAACGCCTGTGCGGTACGCCACCCCACCACCATCGTTCCCACGACTCGAATGACCCGCAGTATTGCCCAAGTTCTCCAAGAAGAGGGCTTTATTGAGGGATTTGAAGAAACAGGAGAAGGGGTAAAAAAACATCTCGTCATCTCCCTAAAATATAAATCGAGAGGCCGTCAACCCATTATTAATACCCTACAACGGGTTAGTAAACCAGGGTTACGGGTCTACTCCAACCGAAAAGACTTGCCCCGTGTCCTCGGCGGTATTGGCATCGCCATTATTTCCACCTCAAAAGGGATCATGACAGACAGAGAAGCCCGTCGTCAAAACGTGGGTGGTGAAATTCTTTGCTACGTCTGGTAGTATTAATGAACCATCAACGGGCTGAGAACCAACTAATAACTCACTGATCACAGATAACCCATAAAAAAAATGTCTCGTATTGGTAAAAGACCTATTCCCTTGCCCAATAAAGTCACCATCGACATCAAAGGGCAACATATTGCAGTCAAAGGACCAAAAGGGTCCCTAGAATTTGAACTTCCTTCAAAAGTTGCTGTTAATCAAGACGGGGAAACCCTCGTCGTTCAACGAGAAGACGACTCTCGCACCGCCCGCGAACGTCATGGACTCTGCCGTACCTTAGTGGCTAACATGGTCGAAGGGGTATCGAACGGGTTTGAAAAACGCCTGAGTATCCAAGGTGTGGGTTATCGGGCCCAAGCACAAGGAACCAAATTGACCCTGAATGTCGGTTACAGTAAACCCGTTGAAATGACCATGCCCAAAGGCATTAGCGTCGCTGTCGAAAACAATACCCAAGTGATTGTCAGTGGTATCGATAAAGAAATTGTCGGTAACATGGCGGCTAAAATTCGCGCAGTGCGTCCCCCAGAACCCTATAAAGGGAAAGGGATTCGTTATGTTGATGAATACGTCAGACGCAAAGCAGGTAAGGCAGGTAAGAAATAATTATGAAAACAACACGCAGAGATTCTTTAAAACGTCGTCATCGACGGATTCGCAAAAAAGTCAGTGGCACTCCAGATTGTCCCCGTTTAGCGATTTTTCGCTCCAACCATCATATTTATGCCCAAATTATTGATGACGTGGCTCAACATACCCTGGCTGCTGCTTCTAGCTTAGAACCTGAGTTGAGAAATAGTCTCTCTTCTGGGGCAACTTGTGAAGCATCGGCTGCCGTTGGGAAATTAGTAGCCGAACGGGGTAAGGCGAAAGGCATTGAACAAGTGGTTTTTGATCGCGGTGGCAATCTTTATCATGGTCGGGTCAAAGCCTTGGCTGATGCTGCTCGCGAAGCAGGATTAGACTTTTAAATCAAATCATTACATCGTTTCAAACTAAACGGTAATTACTATGGCAAAAAATCGCAAAAATAGCCGAGATAAGGCAAAAGACAGCAACTGGCAAGAACGGGTGATCCAAATTCGTCGGGTCAGTAAAGTGGTTAAAGGCGGTAAAAAACTTAGCTTCCGCGCTATCGTTGTGGTTGGCAACGAAAAAGGCCAAGTGGGCGTGGGTGTCGGTAAAGCGGGTGACGTTATCGGTGCCGTTCGCAAAGGGGTGGCCGATGGTAAAAAACAACTCATCGACGTTTCTTTAACGAAATCCAGTTCCATTACCCATGTGGCCAAAGGAGTGTCCGGCGGCGCTAAAGTCATTGTTCGTCCGGCGGCTCCTGGTACGGGGGTAATTGCTGGTGGAGCCGTAAGAACCGTCTTAGAACTGGCTGGACTGAAAAATATTCTCGCTAAGCAGTTAGGGTCTAACAACCCTCTCAACAACGCCAGAGCCGTCATTAACGCCCTAGAAGGGTTACGGACTTTCTCGGACGTTGCCCAAGAAAGAGGGGTTCCTCTTGAGCATCTTTACACCTAAATATAGTCTTTGATCTCAACGAAATCTTATGAGAATACACGAAGTCAACCCCCAAAAAGGGTCAACCAAACGCCGTCGTCGCATTGGCCGAGGTATTTCTGCCGGACAAGGAGCCAGTGGTGGCTTTGGAATGCGAGGCCAAAAATCTCGTTCTGGCACCGGGACTAAAGCCGGGTTTGAAGGGGGACAAATGCCCCTATACCGTCGGGTTCCTAAGTTAAAACACTTTCCTTTGGTTAATCCTAGTCATTACACCATCATTAATGTGGGTAAACTGAACAAGTTACCAGCTAATACAGAAGTGACCCTAGAGAGTTTAATGGAAGTCGGCTTAATTACCAGTAACGACGGACCGTTGAAAGTGTTAGGAGATGGAGAGTTGACGGTTGCTTTAACCGTTAAAGCGGCTGCCTTTACTAAATCAGCACAAGCCAAAATTGAAGGGGCAGGAGGCACTTGTCAAGCGTTATCCAAATCCTCTGATGCTGCCAGCGATGATGAATAATGGATAGGAAATCATGACCTCTCCTCAGAGGGAGAGGCTTAATTTTCATCAAGTTATGGGTTCTTTTTGCCAACTTGAAATACTGATACAACGAAATTATCAACTATCAATTATTAATTATCAATTATTAATTGTTTGGTAAAATGTCACAATTAATAAATAATCGTTAATCACTGAGGTTACCATTAATGGTTGTCAGTCGAGAGAAAACACCTACAGCACAAGAAACGTTTTTACAAATGGCTCAAGCGGCCGGCTTACGGGGTCGGTTGCTCATTACCATCGGTTTATTAATTTTAATTCGTTTTGGGATTTTTATCCCCATTCCCGGTATTGATCGGGCAAAATTTGTCGCTGAAATTAGCAATAGTCCCGTTTTGGGCTTTTTAGATATCTTTACTGGGGGTGGGATTTCCACCCTAGGTATTTTTGCTTTGGGAATTCTTCCCTTTATTAACGCCTCCATTATTATGCAGTTGTTAACGGCGGCAATTCCTTCTTTGGAAGATTTACAAAAAAATGAAGGGGAAGCAGGAAGACGGAAAATCTCCCAAATTACCCGTTATGTCGCTGCCGGTTGGGCTGTGATTCAAAGTACAGCCATTACCGTTGGGTTATTACAGCAATTTGCCCTAGGCGACCCCTTTTGGTTTGTCCCTGAAACGGTTCTTGCCTTAACTGCCGGTTCCATGTTCGTTATGTGGGTATCGGAGTTAATTACAGAACGAGGCATCGGCAATGGGGCATCTTTATTGATTTTTGTCAATATTGTGGCCAGTTTACCGAGAACCCTGGGACAAACTATCGATTATGCCCAAACCGGCGGTCGACAAGCGGTGGCACAGGTAGTTATCCTCTTATTAGTCTTTTTGGTCATGATTGTGGGTATCGTCTTTGTTCAAGAAGGAACCCGACGCATTCCCATTATCTCAGCCCGTCGTCAAGTGGGACGGAAGCTTTATCGAGAAAGAACGAGCTATTTACCCCTAAGACTCAATCAAGGGGGTGTGATGCCCATTATTTTTGCGTCTGCGGTACTAATTTTACCTCAATCCTTAGCCGGATTTTTTGGGAATGAAGGAACCGTCAGTCAAATCTTGGTACAAGTGGCTAATGCCTTGCGTCCCGGAACTTGGGTTTATGTGGGTGTTTATTCCGCATTAATTCTCTTCTTTAGTTATTTCTACGCTTCTTTGATTGTGAACCCAGAAGACGTGTCGAAAAACCTCAAGAAAATGGGATCGAGTATTCCAGGCATTCGGCCAGGGGAAAAAACCAAAGAATATTTAGAAGGGGTACTTAACCGACTCACGTTTTTAGGGGCTGTCTTTTTGAGTTTTGTGGCCACGGTTCCTACTTTAGTGGAAGGGGCAACCGGGGTGACAACCTTCCGAGGGTTAGGGGCAACCTCCCTTCTGATTCTCGTGGGTGTAGCTATTGACACCGCTAAACAAATTCAAACCTACGTCATCTCTCAACGTTATGAGGGCATGATTAAACAATAAAACACTGGGGAAGAGGAACCAAGGGTTCCTTAACCCTACGCTCACTCGAGTTATTCACACAACAACCACAAAGATTATGAGTACAGGGAAGGGATTAATTTTTTTGGGTCCCCCGGGTTCGGGAAAAGGAACCCAAGCCCAAGAATTATCAAAAGAACTGAATATTCCTCACATTTCCACCGGGGAAATGCTACGGGAAGCAATTGATAAACAAACCCCTCTGGGGGAAAAAGCCCAAGCTTATGTAGACAAAGGGGAATTAGTTCCCGATGAGTTATTGTTAGGCTTAATTGAAGAGCGTTTAAATGAGGAAGATGCTCAAAACGGTTGGATTTTAGACGGGTTTCCTCGTAATGTAGCTCAGGCTGAATTTTTAGATAAATTACTCCACAAATTAGACAAGTTTTCCGAACAAGCGATTAATTTAGAAGTCCCCGATGAAGTGATTATTAATCGTTTGTTATTACGAGGGCGAAAAGATGATAACGAAGAAACCATTCGCCGTCGTTTAGAAGTTTACCGAGAAAAAACCCAGCCTGTCCTTGATTATTATCGTCAACAGGACATGATTGCTTCTGTAGATGGCAACCGTCAACTACAAGAAGTTACCCAATCTCTCAAGGCAGTAGTCGCTTGAGAGGGGAATTAAATCCGGTAAAACGTCGAGAGTAACAAGGAGGTTTGCTAAGATATGTAAGGGAAAGTTGATCGTGACCCTTCTTTTATGATAAAGAAACGTCCGACCATCCAAAAAAATGAACTTTTCCTAATTATACTATTTGAGGCATCAGATTGTGTCAAAACAAGACTTAATTGAAATGGAAGGAACCGTAACCGAGTCTCTTCCCAACGCTATGTTTCGAGTGGATCTTGACAATGGGTTTAACGTATTAGCCCATATCTCCGGCAAAATCCGCCGTAACTATATTAAAATTCTGCCAGGCGATCGGGTTAAAGTCGAATTAACCCCCTACGATCTTACCAAAGGCAGAATTACTTATCGGCTTAAAGGGAGTAAGAAGTAAGGGACTAGGGGGAGCAAAATCCCCTCATAGTTACCACTGAAACGACTATTTTAGCTGACATAAACAAGCACCTTTTGCTATAATAATAAGCTTGCAGTCCTGCTGTAGAAAAATCCATGAAAGTCAGACCATCAGTCAAAAAAATGTGCGAAAAATGTCGCGTTATACGGCGACGGGGGAGAGTCATGGTACTGTGTACTAACCCAAAACATAAGCAACGTCAGGGTTAGAAAGACATCTCCTCAACCCCATCAAAACATTAGGCAAACAAGAACACGCTAAGAGGGAAAACAAAAGTGGCAAGGATATCTGGTGTTGACCTGCCAAGGGATAAACGAGTCGAAATTGGCTTAACCTATCTATTTGGCATTGGGTTATCACGATCTCAAGAAATTTTAGCAGAAACCGGTGTCAACCCTGACACCCGTGTACGAGATTTAAGCGACGAAGATGTGGCCAAGTTACGGGCTTACATCGAAAACAACTATCAAATCGAAGGGGATTTGAGACGATGGGAAGCCATGAATATCAAGCGATTGGCCGACATCGGAACCTATCGGGGTCGTCGTCATCGTCAAGGACTTCCCGTCAGAGGACAACGGACAAGAACCAATGGCCGTACCCGTCGAGGTAGACGAGTAACCGTTGCTGGGAAGAAAAAAGCTCCCTCCAAGAAATAATCACGATCCATCGAAAATTAATAAGTTACAGAGACATTTTAGCGAAACACTATGGCGCGACCAACGAAAAAAGGCGGATCCAAAAAACAAAAGAAAAACGTTCCTAACGGGGTGGCTCATATTCAGTCCACTTTCAACAATACGATCGTTACCATTTCCGACACCAAAGGAGATGTTATTTCCTGGTCTTCGGCCGGAGCGAGTGGCTTTAAAGGGGCAAAAAAAGGGACTCCCTTTGCGGCACAGACTGCAGCCGACTCAGCAGCCCGTCGGGCGATTGATCAAGGGATGCGACAAATCGAAGTGATGGTAAGCGGACCCGGTGCCGGTCGGGAAACAGCCATCCGCGCATTACAAGGGGCAGGCTTAGAAATTACCTTAATTCGAGATGTTACCCCCATTCCCCATAACGGCTGTCGTCCCCCAAAACGACGTCGAGTTTAGCCAGTTGAACCCATCTTCATCACACTATGAATATTTGGCGTTAGGACAGACACGCACCAAGGTGTCTGGGAGGCATTTGACAATGAAGGGAGGTCACTAAACGTGGCGCAATTTCAAATTGAGTGTATAGAATCTAAGACTCAGAAAAATCAGAGTCAATATAGTAAATTTGTTCTGGAACCATTAGAACGGGGTCAAGGGACAACGGTTGGCAATGCTCTGAGGCGGGTATTACTGGCCAACTTAGAAGGCACAGCCGTAACCGCCATTCGTATTGGCGGAGTCAACCATGAATTTGCTACCATTCCCGGGGTAAGGGAAGATGTCTTAGAAATCATGTTAAACATGAAAGAGATCGTCCTCAAAAGTTATTCAGATCAACCTCAGATCGGTCGCTTGGTAGCGACAGGGGCAGCCCACGTTACGGCAGCCCAGTTTGACTTACCCTCAGAAGTGGAAGTCATTAACCCCACCCAACCCATTGCCACCTTAACAGAAGGGGCAAAACTGGAGATGGAATTTCGCATCGAGAAAGGGGTGGGGTATGTACCAGTGGAAAGGAGCAGCGATGAACCATCAGCCCTCGACTTCTTAGAAATCGATGCTGTGTTTATGCCAGTGACTAAGGTGAACTACAGCGTAGAGACCATTCGTGGGGAAGAAGGGGAAGCACAAGATCGTCTGATGCTAGAGATTTGGACCAATGGGAGTTTTAACCCCAAAGAAGCCCTATCCACAGCAGCAGACATCTTAGTGGACTTATTTAACCCCCTCAAAGACCTCAACCAACTCGAAACCACCGTTCCCGAATATCCGGACGAGGAAAATCCTCAAAGTCAGATTCCCATCGAAGAATTACAGCTATCCGTACGGGCTTACAACTGCTTAAAACGGGCGCAAATTAATACAGTGGCTGACTTGTTGGATTATAGTCAAGAGGATCTGTTGGAAATTAAAAACTTTGGTCAAAAATCAGCAGAAGAGGTTATCGAAGCCTTACAAAAACGTTTGGGAATTACCTTACCCCAAGAAAAAGCAAAAGCTTGATATCTAACCAATCAGAACTGTTTTATTACGTTAGGGAGGAAAAACAACTATGCGTCATCGGTGCCGTGTCCCGCATTTGGGCAAACCCGCCGACCAACGAAAAGCTCTATTGCGATCGCTGACAACAGAGTTAATTCGTCATGGTCAAATCAAAACCACCAAAACCCGTGCTAAGGCCGTACGGTCAGAAGTGGAACGCATGATTACCTTAGCTAAGGATGGCTCATTAGCCGCTAGGCGTAGGGCCATGGGTTATCTATACGATAAACAATTGGTTCATGCTCTATTTGCTGAAGCCCCAGAACGGTACAGCAACCGTAACGGAGGATACACCCGCATTGTACGCACCATTCGTCGTCGGGGAGATAACGCAGAAATGGCGATTATCGAATTAATGTAAGCTTGTCGAACGGTAACACGGTTTGTCTATGGACAGTCTAAAGCAACCCCCTAACCAAAAACGGGTGGCCCTGGTGATTCAGTATCAGGGAAGCCGTTTTCATGGTTGGCAAAGACAACCCAATCAACGTACCGTTCAAGAAGAGATTGAAACCGCCATCGCTGAGGTTATCGGCCATCACCCCCCCATTCATGGGGCAGGCCGAACCGATGCAGGGGTTCATGCTGCTGCTCAAGTTGCCCATTTTGACGATATTAGCCCCATTCCTCCCCAACAATGGGCAGATATTTTGAACCAGCGACTCCCGAACGATATCTTAATCCGAGGGTCACAAGGGGTTTCTTTAACTTGGCACGCCCGATTTTCGGCCTTATGGCGACGTTATCGTTATACTTTTTATACCGATAAATGCCCCAATTTGTTTGTTAAGCCCTTTAGTTGGCACTATTATTATGAGCCATTAGACGTGGAATTGATGCAAAAAGCGTTAAATCCTTTATTGGGTAAACACCATCTGGCAGCTTTTCGTCGAGCTGGGTCTAAACGTCATCATTCGTGGGTAGAAGTCCAAGATACTCAATGTTACTGTCAAGGACCGTTTATTCATTTAGAAATCCAAGCCAACGGTTTTTTATACGGAATGGTACGGTTATTGGTGGGACTATTGGTGGAAGTGGGAAGTGGGAAGCGATCGCTGGCCAACTTTACTGATATTTGGCAAAATCAACGGCGTGAACAAGTTAAATACTCTGCCCCGGCTAAGGGTTTATGTTTATTAAGAGTGGGTTATGCTGATTTTCCGTTTCCTTCTCCTATCTGGTTTGAAACTCAACCCTTATTTATGTTTAAAAACCAGAAAGACTCGAAAGTAGGCAGTATCATGACCTAATCTTTAATCTAAATAACCACCTAGTTAATCTTTTATTCTTTTACAATCCATGACTAAGACAATTACACCATCACCGGACATACTTGACAAGAAATGGTACGTCATAGACGCAGCCGACCAGCGTTTAGGACGACTGGCTTGTGAAGTGGCTAAAATTCTCAGAGGCAAAAATAAGCCTACCTACACCCCTCACATGGACACAGGGGACTTTGTGATCATCATTAATGCTGACAAAGTGGTAGTTACCGGTCGCAAAAGCACTCAAAAATTGTACCGTCGTCACTCCGGAAGACCCGGCGGAATGAAGGTAGAAACCTTTGAGAAGTTACAACAACGCATTCCTGAGAGAATTGTCGAAAAAGCCATTAAAGGAATGTTGCCCAAAAATGCGTTAGGCCGTCAACTATTTACTAAGCTTAAAGTTTATCCAGGGCCAAACCACCCTCACCAAGCTCAACAACCCGAAGAATTAACCTTAAATACCATTCCTAACGGAGATAAATAATGCAAGCAACTGACAACAAAGATCAAGCCGTTTATTGGGGAACCGGTCGCCGTAAATCAGCGATCGCTAGAGTCCGTCTGGTTCCTGGTAGTGGGGAAATTATCGTTAACAAAAAGCCCGGTAATATCTACTTCAATCGCATTCCTGACTATCTGCAAGCCATTAAAGCTCCTTTAGAAACGTTAGGATTAGAAAATGAGTACGATATTCTCGTCAATGCTCATGGTGGCGGTTTAACCGGTCAAGCGGATGCGGTTAAACTGGGAGTGGCTAGAGCATTATGTGAATTAGCCCCCGAAAACCGCCCTCCTCTCAAAGCAGAAGGCTATCTGACCCGTGATCCCCGTGCGAAAGAACGGAAGAAATACGGATTACACAAGGCGCGTAAAGCTCCTCAATACTCTAAGCGATAATTTGTTATTAGGTCAATTTAGTAAGGAGACAAACAGTATGGCAAAACCTGAAATTCATCCGACTTGGTATCCAGAAGCCAAAGTCATTTGTAACGGGGAAGTGGTGATGACGGTGGGATCGACTCAACCTGAGATTCATGTAGAAGTTTGGTCGGGTAATCATCCCTTTTATACCGGAACCCAGAAGATTATTGATACGGAAGGACGGGTTGATCGTTTCCAAAAACGTTACGCGATGATTGGCAAAAAAGGCAAGAAAAAAGCCCCCAAAACAGATGCTTCCGAAGAAAAATAGCGACAAAGTTCGATTTTTCGACCCGGCAGAGTTTCTGCTGGGTTGTTGTTTATCTGGTTATTGATAATTAAGCTACTGTTAGATTAAAAAGATTGAAGTAGAGGAATATTATGGCTGAATCCTATTTATTAGAAAAATTACAATCGGTTGAACAAACCTATCAAGAATTGACTCGTCGTTTGGCTGATCCCGATATCGCGACGAACCCGGATGAGTTACAACGGGTGGCAAAGGCGCGATCCTCTTTAGAAGAAACGGTGAACACATATCAAACTTGGCAGGAAACCCAAGAAGAATTAAAGGGGGCCAAACAAATTGTCAAAGAAGCCGGTGGTGATCCCGAAATGAGGGAAATGGCGGCCATGGAGGTGAGTGAGTTAGAAGAGCAGTTAGACCAGTTAGAAGAACGGTTAAAAATCCTCTTATTACCCCAAGATCCTAACGATGATAAGAATATTATGCTAGAAATTCGCGCCGGAACCGGTGGGGATGAAGCCAGTATTTGGGCGGGAGATTTAGTGAGAATGTATTCTCGGTATGCGGAGTCTCAGAAGTGGACAGTTAAGCTGGTGAGTGAGTCTTTAGCGGATATGGGGGGCTTTAAGGAGGCGATTCTGGAGATTACTGGGGAACAAGTATATAGTAAGCTCAAGTTTGAAGCGGGGGTGCATCGGGTGCAACGGGTTCCGGTAACCGAAGCAGGGGGACGGGTTCATACTTCGACGGCGACGGTAGCTATTATGCCGGAAGTGGATGAGGTGGAAATTCAAATCGATCCTAAAGATATTGAAATGACCACCGCGCGATCTGGGGGTGCGGGTGGACAAAACGTTAACAAGGTGGAAACGGCAGTGGATTTAATGCACAAACCAACCGGTATTCGCATTTTTTGTACAGAAGAGCGATCGCAGCTACAAAACCGTGAACGGGCGATGCAAATTTTACGGGCTAAATTGTATGAAGCCAAGTTACGGGAGCAACAAGAGGCGGTGAGTTCTATGCGGCGATCGCAAGTGGGAACGGGTTCTCGTTCAGAAAAAATTCGCACTTATAATTACAAGGATAATCGGGTGACGGATCACCGTTTGGGTCAAAACTTTGCCCTAGCGGGTGCTTTGGAGGGGAATATTGACACTATTATTGAGTCCTGTATTTCTCAAGATCAACAGGAACGTTTGGCTGAGTTAGCCAATTCTCCTGAAACGGCAGATTCTATTACTTAATATAAGTTTGGCGTTATTTTTTCATTAAAGGAGATCAAGGATGACCATTATGAAGTGTCTTCATACTGCTATTTTAGTGTCTGATTTAGAGAAAGCAGAACAGTTTTATGGCAATATTTTGGGGTTGGAAAAAGTTGATCGACCTTTAAAATATCCTGGGGTTTGGTATCAAGTGGGTGATTATCAAATTCATTTAATGGTACATTCTGAGTTCAATTTTAGTTTATCTAATCAAGAAAAATGGGGACGTAATCATCATTTTGCCCTGGGTACTGATAACCTGGCTGAAATCATTGCCCGTTTACAAGGTCATGGTCATCCTGTACAAATGAGTCAATCAGGTAGAGCCGCCTGTTTCACTAGAGATTTTGATGGCAATGTCATCGAAATCAGTCAATTATAATAGTAGATTGCTTCGGGGTATTTTTAGCCACAATCAAAGTTGACTATTTATATTACCCCTCGCAATGACGAATCAATATAACGAGTTACCATCCTGTAATCGAATAACCCACATTTAGAGGTGCCACATTGGTTTTCTCGGACTGTGACATATCATCTCCTTGACGCATTTCAGCGCAAAATGTGGCCGTATTAAACCCTCCAAACCGTTGCACCGTACTGGTTCTTAATCTGAGGTTCGGGTTAACAAACCAAAACCGTTCTATGGTACTCATGGTGTCGTATTCGGTAATTAATACCAGTGCATCATCAGCATCGATATGATAGCGGCCAGCAATGGGAACGATTTCGGCGTAACCTCTCTCTCTGAGTAAAACGCCCTCTCTGGGGTTATCTTGTTCAGGAATCAGGGCAAAAATGGTATTTCCACTGTGGTTTTCGTCTTCTTTATCCCAGGCCATCGAACCATCCCAACTGACAAACGCACCACCCACCGCTAAACTAGGGTCAACCTCGTGCATTTGGCAAATTTCGATGATTTTGGGGTTACTAGACTCTAATGCTTCTACATATATCTCAGAGTTGCCAATTTCAGCCCGTCTGAAGGCTAAATGATGGGTAGTCCGTTGCGATCGCCATTTTCCTGAACTATTCTGAAAAAATTTAAGTGCGTCCATCTTTTGGGTACTCCTAATCATTAAATAGCTTGGATGTTTCTTCTTCTAATTCTTGGGTCAACACTAAGGGTTGGCACTGTTTTATATTTATGATAATCCCTTGGGCCCCTTCTTCTTGCAAATCTTCGAGATAACCCCCATGATATCCATAAGCCTCGGCAAAGGTGTCAAACGGACCAAAATAATAGATACAATGGGGACGAGTCGTAGTAATTTCTACCCACCAAGGTAAGGGTTCCTCTTCAATAGAAAAGTCATCTAAGGCACTAATTGGGATAATATTGACAATTTTTCCCCCTAAACGGCTGATCCTTTGCATTTCTTGGCTCATCCGTTCATAAGGCACTTTTAAGTAAAATTTTCCCCGACGTTGAAATAAACCATCAATATGACTTGGTTTACCCATCTTCGGGTTAATCATTACTTCATAGAGAAAAATATGATTCTCTTTATCATTGTTAGCGGCCATAGGGGTTCAAATAGCAGAATACATACTGGAAAAAAATTAACCCTTGTTCACATTAATTTTTGTCGGCCAATGGGGTTACTTGTTGTAAATTTTTGTGAAAAAGTCAGACTAAGTACAATGGACTGTTTCTCCTTAGCCTATCATAGTCTGGGCTATTTATTATTGAACCTCCCTTCACGGGACGTGAGGGATTCCCATATAGACCCTTAACTAGACTATCGAAATAGTCCCCGTCAGACCGCCATTACTGGGCTGTTTAATCACGGGCGCACCGACCGCAATTTGTTCTAAACCTCTTTG
>JASJDN010000168.1 GCA_030065205.1 Crocosphaera sp. | reverse complement strand
TGGATCTCAGACCTCTGGTCAAGCCCCTACGGCTAAACACTGTGGAGGGTTGGCTCAAGTTTGGGAGTTGAAGCGACAGAAACCTCGGACGCAGCAAAGCGAAGTCCGTAGGTAGTTCATACCTAAACCTAAACCACTGATGGCAAGAAGTCCGAGAATAGTTCCAGGTTCAGGAGCTTTCTTAATACCAAAAACATCGCCAGCAGCACCCTCGCCACCAAAAGATTGTGTTTCTGCCGGAACCAAATCCAGATGTCCCTTAGCGGTTAGAAACAGGATACTAGAAGTGTCACCTGGCTGGATACCCATTGGAGGATTAAATGCAAACTCAACACCTTCAAAGGGTTTAGCCTCACCAGTCTCAGGAAATACTGCAATCGTATTATTACTAAACGTAACGTGAAAGGCACTGTCAGGATTTACTGACTCAGGATCCAAAACTGCAATTCCTAAATCGGTTAGTTGAGCTTCCCAGTCATTCGGCGCATCTAGAGGAGTGATAGCTGTACTAGCATTTGCAAACACAAGCTGATCATAAAACCCACCAGAAGTATAGGGTTTGTGCTTAACTGGATGACCATTTTTATCTGTTGTACTGATATTAAATGAACCAAGTGGCTCTTCACCAGGTGTTAAGGGGTCAGTATTATAGACTTGATAGAATAATACCCACTCCGCATCTAAATCTACAGAAACATTACCCATTTCATCTATCTTGATAAAAGTAGGATCAATAAGTCCTCTGGCAATTAGTGCTGGATCGTCTGTCCAGTCACCATCACCCAAAGTTCTGTAGGCAGTAGTGCTGACGGTACTATCGCATAATGGACATGGTGGTGGAGCACCTTTAGGCCCGACATCACCGAAGACACTGAAATAATCGTCGACAAATGTTCCACGGGCAACATCAAATTCAGGTCTTAAAGCTTGTACTTCAGATTGAACACCAATTAGTCCGATCGCACCAACTAAACCAGCGATCGCCAATTTAGGGAAGAGATTGAGTTTATTCATTAAATAACTCCTCAAGAAAAGTGTAGTTTCTCGAAAATGCTAAATAAAGAACTAAAATTTTTCAAGTGTTCCAGAATACTGTTAATAACTTGTAATAACTCCCAACTGCAACTTTCACCTCTCTTTGAAAGCTAACTCTAGTAAACCTTAGATATTTCTAGTTTCACTAATAGTTTTAAGCAAATTCATCAAATTATTTTCTATAAATCTTATAAACCCTTGATAATCGTTTTTATCCCTTAAAGTTAAGGTTCAATTAATTTACAAAATTTAATATTTATTTATACCATTAGGTTAATAAATAATTAATAATCATAGTTGTTATGAGTTGGTGATAAAACTAAATACCTTTTTGCTACCATTTAGAAAACAAGAGGGAATTTGAACCACAAATTATGAAAGACAAACCTACAAAAATACAATGGCAATATCTCGAAGTTCGACCCAACTCTTGGCGAAAGCAACTTTATATTAAAGGTCGTAAACTAAGAGCTAGAACGGTTTGGTCTGATATGCTGGTTAATGAAGATAGTCCTTCTGAAGCCGCCGATAATTGGGATTTACCGATTCAGGCTATTTTTGAAGTCATTGATTATTGTCAATCTCATCAAGAGTTATTGCAGCAAGAAGCTGAAATGGAACGTCAATATTTAGAAGAAAAAGGAGTAAAACTTGAGCCTCGCGTTATTAATTGATGAAGATACGCTGGCAAAAGTTCTTGTCAAAATGCTCAAAAAAGCAGGCCATGATGTTCTCACTGTCAATGAAGTCGGGTTATCAGGAGAACCGGATGAAGTCATTCTAAATTATGCTCGGAAAAATAACAGAATCCTTCTTACCCATAATTGCCAAGATTTTGAAGCCCTGCATTTGGAAAACTCAGTTCACCCCGGAATTTTTGCCATCTATGAAAATCAAGATCATCGGAAGGATCTCAATCGAAAAGACATTATTAAAGCAATAAACAATCTTGAATCAGCATCAATTCCTTTGGCTGATCAGTTTATTTCCCTTAATCATTGGAACTACTAAATTTATTTCCTATATGGCTTATAAAAATACATTTACAAGCCATATAAAAGAGTTTTTGAAGTCTAAGCTTCGTTAACTGGTGCCGGATCAATTTCTCCTTGACAACTACCTAACCGTGCATTATCAGCATTTTCTAGAAGTTGATTAAGTGAACTATATTCATCTATTTCACCCTCAAGATTAATCCATACTTCAGTAATCATATTATTGCGATCGCCGTCTTGATCTGTCTTACATTTGACCGCAATTTTATTCCCGGCATTTTCCCCAAATGCAACAACAAAAGGTTCACGAATTTCTGTAGCATTCAATTCTTTACCAAGATTTTCTACAAATAAATCACGAACAGGGGACTCATTAACTTGGTCTAACAAAGCTAAGGATTCTTGATAGTATTCTTCAGGAGATTCAGAATAACAAGTTCCGTGTTTATACCATTCATGGAGATGTAAACCAGAAGCAACCCCAGGCATTTTTTCGGTTAACTCGTTTCTAGTGTCTGCTGATAATTGGATAGGAGGCATTTCTAACCATTTACTACTATCTTTATCAAGGTTAATAATCTCTTGACTAACACCACAATAGACATTTGAACGAGGTTGAGGCCATAAACCATGCAAAACAAAATGACTTGCTTCAAAGGTGTTAGTATCTTCCGTCAAACATTCTGTTTTAGTGGGACGAGTTTCACAAAAAGCAGGTTGCCAACTTAAGGCTAATAAGTAATCATCATTAGAGATAACCACAGGAGAAGAAGGTTCATCGGTAATTTTTCCACAGTCCACTGCTACCCAACGGGTTGTTGGTTCAACTCCATTAATTCTGATGAGATAATGAGTCGCATCTTCTTTATTTTTAGCAAGAACTTCATAGGTTTCATCCTGTTTAACAAGTACATTACCAGGATTAGTTTTTCGTCTAATTGATGAGAATGCTTCACAGGATTTTTCTGTTACAAATGTGCCATTTAGTTTGACACTTGCTATGGCTGGTGTGATAAAAAATGTGATACAGTATACACAAACAATGAGCAATAACAAGCCTTTTTTTAGATGTTTCATGCTGGCCTTTTTAGGAATTTAATCGACAGTTGAGATGGTTAAAATTATAGGTTGAAAAGGGTTAAGACAAGTGTTGATTTTTTCAAAGAATAATAACTTTATTTAACAGTCCTTCGAGGGGGGTAGGAGAAAAGTCTTGTATAGTACAAGATTTCTATATTTAGGTACATATCACATAATGATACATTTATGTATTTTTTTTTACATATTTTTACAGTGAGAATTGTTAAGATAGGAAAAAAGTGAAAAGAATGGAGAATTAATATGAGTTTAAAAAAAGGAATATCGCTACGAAAACTTGAAGCAATACAAGGAAGTACAGCGCAATTTTATACTCCACAATTAAGCGATGAAACTATGTTAGTACAGGTTCCTAATCATAGTATTAGTGACTTTTTTGTACATCATTTTCAAACGGATCAATTATTGGTGGTTAAAGGGAGTTTTATTTTAGTTGCTCTTTATAACAAAGAATACCATTATTATGCTTTAAATGAGGAGCAACCGTATGTTATTACTATTCCTCCTGGTGTTCCCCATTGTGCCATTAATTTGTGTGAAAAAGATTGTGTGATGGTTAATGCTGTCTTACGTCATGGTGAGTCTCATCCTCTAGACTATCGACCGATGAAACCTCCTTTTCCTTTTGATTTTGATAAGATTAAGCTGATAGTGGAAACATCACAACAAACTAATTTAGATAAGGAAAAAGCTACACTGTTATTAGAAGCATGAAACTTTTAATTAGATAGCATTTTTCGTGAATAAACTTTTATCTCAAAAGAAAGGGACAATTAATCAATTGTCCCTTTTTACTATTAAATAAATACCTCAGATGTCCAGCTACCATGCAACCCGTAGGGAATATGGTGTTTAAGGTGTAAAGTAGAGATAGGATCTTTTTCTAAGTTTTCTCCATCTAAAATTACAATATCAGAACGGTGTTTATACCCATCATAAACCATGACTAAAATCCATCCTTGATCTTCATCAGTTGCATTAGGTTTAGGAACAAAAATCGGTTCACTTACATAACCTTGTGGTGCAAAAGAATGTAACTGTTTTTTACCTGTTAATAAATCTAGTTTGAGAATAGCTTGTAAGGGGGCATTTCCTTGATTTTGATGAGCCGTTCCGGTGAAAAGATAGCGATACTTTCTCCCTACATTATTCGGGTTAATATAAGGAAATTCACAACAACGACTCTCAATGATTTCTTTGTCAACAGTTTCCTGATCTATATTAATTTTGAACCGATATATTTGTCCAGGATCTAAATTATCAAAATCAGTTTGTTTGTAATTCGTATCAGGTTGAACTTGAGGAAGGGATTCATAGCAAATTGAATCTAAATATATGTTATTTCCTTCTTCAAAAGCATTGACATGATGAAAGATAAATCCTGAATTTGTTTCTAGAGTTTTTACCTTTTCATCGGAAGCATTTCGAGGAATAATAATCAATTTACTGGGTTTATTTGGATGGAAGTTAACACATTCTCCGGCACCTTTAAACCCTAAAATATAGGGTAAAGGATTAAAGCTGACAGGGTTTTGTAAGAATAGACAATAATGAGGGGTAATAGCAAAATCATGAATAAAAGAAAACCCAGGAACCGTGTGAGAATGTTGACGTAATAAACTACCATCTGGTGCAAATTCATAAATGGTAATTTTACTGGAAAGTCCTGGTTTAATGGAAAAATTTACTAAACAAGGTTGACCCTCATCAAACTCACAACTAGGATCAAAACAAGGATGTGCTGAAATAGAATCACCTGAACTTAATACCCCATCTAAATAATCTTTTCCAATGGTTTCTAAACTGTTAGGATTAAGTCGATAAGGTTCGGCTGCTTCCCAAAGTGCTAGTAATTTTTTGCCCCAATAAATGACGTTAGTATTAGCAATATTTTTTACATTGGTATCAAAAATGTTATTAAGCCATCCACCGGGCTTTTGTGTACCAAACACTCCCCGATAAATCATTTTACCTGCTTTTTGTTCTTGGATATAGCCTTCTGTCCGAACAAAACGGTTACGAAAATGAACTTTTCCGTTAGGGAGAAAAGAAACAGCACAAATCATCCCATCTCCGTCAAAAGGATGTTGTAAGGGCGTTCCTTGTACATCTAATAATCCAGGTCCGTTTCTAAATAACGTTCCTTGTAATTCTTCAGGTACTTTTCCCTCTATCTCATCAATAAAATAATCATATTCGTTGGGTTGAGACTGATAACCTTGTTGCCATTGTTGACGGTCATAGACTAAATTTTCTTTTTGAGAACTAATTAAACTGGTCATAGTTTTGTCTTGTTTTTAAAAGGGTTTACTTTTTGTTATTAGTAACAAATTCGGGTAAAACTTCGGGTATTATACCATCATCTGTAACTGTTCCTAAATTATGATGTTCAAAGGCTTCACCTAAATAACTGATATTTTCCTGTTCATCTGTTACTTGAGCTTGAGGATCATTATTTGGTAACCATTTAACCAAAGGTAAGGGTAATAAAGTAGATAAATTTGTAATAATAACCAGTAACCATAGATTATCAAAATTAGTTTCTGTCACCCCTAACCAATGGGTGATTAATGCACCGAGTTCATGGGACAATAAACCCGCCAGATTAACAATAGACATCAATAAAGCAAATAGAGTGGCTTCGATACCTTTAGGACATAATCTAGCTGATAAAACTAAGATAGGTAAGAAAGCAATTTGACCCGCAACCGTTAAAATTAAACTATCTCCTAAACTAAACCAATGATCATCAATACTTAACACTCGGTTTGTATGGGTAACTAACAATAGCATAGTCATTCCTAAAGCAGCAGAAATAACCACACTCCACCCTAATATAGTTCTAAAAGAAACATTTTTAAGGAACTTTTGATAAACAAATACTCCTAATAAGGAAGCAATGCTAGTTACTAGACGAACTCGCCCTAAAAATTCTGGTTCAAACCCTAATTCATTGGTAGTAAAATAGAAGAAAGCGGAATCAGCATTAGGAGTTGCTTGCCAGAAGAAAACGAAAGCAGTAGGCAAGAAAATTGATTTCTGTTTAATCGCTTGCCATACTTGTTTTATTTGTTGTTTGATCAAAGATTGATCCTGTTGAGAAAGCAACTCATTTTTACTAATCGGTTCCTCAGCAATAAACCAAGCTGCTAGACAAACAATAAAAGGGAAAATAGCGGTAATTTCAAATACGGTTTGATTGCTAAATTGTTCTAATAACCAACCACTTAAATAGGCTGTAATTAAGCCCCCAAACGCAGACATTCCCCATGTTAAGGATTGTAACGATCCTGCTTGACTTAATGACTCTTTTCTGGACCTTTCTACCACCAAAGAATCAACAATAACATCACTGATAGCCACAGAAACCGAGGTTAACAATAACGTAACCATAGCTGACCAAGCACTGGTCACTACTGTCGCCAACAATATCCAGGATATACTACCTAGTAGTCCCGAAATTACTAGATAAGGACGACGACGATAACTAAATAGGGGTAAACCGTCCGAAATAAAGCCAAAAAGCGGTTTTATCACCCAAGGAACCGCAGCGATACCCACTAATGCACCCATTTGTGCCGGGGTTAACCCTAAATCATCCTTAAGGAAGAAACTCACCGCTAAACGGGCTAAACCTAAGATTCCTTGGACAAAATAGACGCTAAGGATAGCAAATAGTTCGGGACTCGGTTTATTTCCGAATAATAGCGTATCTTTGACCGTCTTTTTGATTTGTTTGAGAGGATAAAACGTCTCACTCATGAAGATAAGTAAAGTTTTGTTACTTTATCTATCATAAGCAATTATTCAAGAAATTTTTTCAGTTATTAGCTCAAACTCAGATTTTTGAAGGGTTTGTTGCTTTTCTCTAGACTTAAATTCTTGTAATTGTTGTTCAATTTCATCCCGAACAATTTGACGATATTCTAAAAAATGTTCATTGTGGGCGCAAACCGTTAGATAATGTTCCCAAACGGGGGTATTATGTCTAAGAATGCCAAAGAAATGATGCCAAAATTTCCAACGAGTGTTCCGTTTAAATCCTTGTCGCCAAATGACAATAGTTAACGCCCTTAAATCAACCCAACTGGGAAACTTAAAAGGAGGATGACATTTAGGAGTGCCTAACTTCAAGAAACAACGATAGGTACGATCTAAGAAATTTTCTGCATCGTATAATGTCCAGAAAGCTTCTATATATTCTTGGGCAATGTCTTCAATAGGACGAGTGGGAACAAAGTTCATTAAGGTACTTTGATTAATATCTTGTTTACTGTCAACCCGCAATCTTCCCTCTTTTTCTAAACGATGCCATAAAGCAGTATGGGGCAGGGCTTGTAACATCCCGAACATGGCCGTAGGAATAGCGGCCTTTTCCACAAAGCGAATAATGCGAGAAGCTGCCCCTGTTTTTTCTCCATCAAACCCAATAATAAAGCCAGCCATGGGACGCAAGCCAGCACGAATTAAAGTATCAATTGTATCAGTTAAAGAGTCACGGGTATTTTGAAACTTTTTCGTTAATTTTAAACTCTCTTCATCGGGGGTTTCAATGCCTAAAAAGACCGCATCAAAGTTGCATTCTACCATCAACTCCATTAATTCAGGATCTTGAGCGAGATCCACCGATGCTTCTGTGTTAAAACGGAAGGGATATTGATGTTCTTTTTGCCAAATTTTTAATTCTTTGAGTAACAATTTAACATTGCGTTTATTGCCAATAAAATTATCATCCACCATAAAGACACCCCGTCGCCATCCCAACTCATAGAGATAGTCCAACTCTTTCAACAGTTGAGCCGGGGTTTTGGTGCGAGGTTTGCGTCCATACAAAACAATGATGTCGCAAAATTCACATTGAAATGGACATCCTCGCGAAAACTGCACCGACATGGAGTCATAAGCATCTAACTCTAGTAAGTCGTAGCGAGGAATGGGCGTTAAGGTAACGTCTGGTTTTTCGGGGGTGCGTATCGTTCCTTGAGTTTCCCCTCGTTCTAAAGCTTCTACAAACAGAGGAAGGGTGATTTCTCCTTCATCTAATACCAAAAAGTCTGCCCCGGCCTCTTGGACTTCTGAGGGAACTGAGGTAGCGTAAGGACCGCCTACGACAACACATTTACCCCGCAGTTTCGCTTCTTTTATTTGTGCCAGTAAGTCAGGTTTTTGGACAATCATGGCCGAGAAAATTACCATTTCTGCCCAGTCCCATTCTTCTTGTGTCACCGCTCGAATATTGCGATCGCAAAGTTTAAATTCCCAGGTTTGGGGTAAGATACCAGCAACGGTAATTAATCCTAAAGGCGGTAATAAAACTTTACGATTGACTAATTCTAAACTTTTATCATAAGACCAAAAGGTGGGCGGAAATATCGGATAAATCAGTAATACTCGCACGTCCTCGCACCCCACAAAAATTTTTTTCCGTCTTCACCATAACACTTGTCCAAATTATTGACACTCTCGCCGTCAAGATACGCTGTGACGGGAGATTCTTGCTTCATAGGGTTTGTCTAGTCCTAAGTCATCACTAACTTAAAACCCCGTCCAGATTCCCCTCCACAAGCATCTGTTTCACGTCCACTGACTGCCCGACAGCAGACAACAAAAACTTGAATTATGTTTCGATTTCCCTTTCACAAACTATGTCGCCTCTGTTCTCAGGTATTTTACTTTGGTCAATCATTTTGTCTGGTGAGAACCACCAATTTTGCTACTCTAGGCACACTTGGGTGCAATGGCTCATCTATTTTAACACAAAACTTAACCGATTCCTGGCGAGAAATCCCCGATTGAGGTACGAAAATCGAGGGATGAAAGCCAGGGCAGCACTTACTGGGGAGACTTTTGATTCTGAATATACTTCTTGATAACTTCCAGTGGTG
>JASJDN010000048.1 GCA_030065205.1 Crocosphaera sp. | reverse complement strand
AAACACCTCAGCGGCGACGATACTTTTGGGGTAGCCCACTGGGACAATAGCTCGATGCCAGAATTAATATTCCCTAGAGAACCATTCTTGACCCCCTCAAGAATGGTTCTCTCCTTTGAGTTTTCCTAGTCTTCTCGTTCAAAGAAAGCAAAAGCAAAGGGTTTAAGTTCAATGGTTCTTTCCCCGTTCCCTAGATTGGTTGTGGGAAAATCTTGACTTTCAGAGCCAATAATCGGACTACCATAACGAAAAGAGACTAAATAAGAACGAGTCTTTTCACTCATATTAAACACACAAAGTAATTCTTGCATCGGAGTCCGACGCAGAAATGACAAAATTTCATTACCGGCTTCCACCAGTTCAATCGAGCCATATTTTAAAGCAGGTTGTCGATTACGCCATTTCACAAAAAAGCGGAAAAAATTGAGTAACGATTCAGGATCATCTTCTTGTTCGGAAATGGCTAAGGATTTATAATCCTCATCAATAGCCAACCAAGTTTCATCGCTTTCGCTAAAACCAAAATTCTTGTCGTGAGGATTCCAAGGCATGGGAGTTCGACAACCATCTCGTCCGGCAAAATAAGGATAGAAATAAATGCCGTAGGGATCTTTCATTTTCTCAATGGAAACTTGGGTTTCAGTTAACCCTAATTCTTCCCCTTGGTAAAAACAAACTAACCCTCGTAAGCTAGGCAATAGGGCAATTAACTGTTTTTCAAACTGAGGAATTAAAGACTTATCATCGGGTTCCCATCGAGATTTGGCGCGAGGAAAATCGTGGGTACTGGTGGTTAAACAAATCATTTCTTGTTCATCGGCTTCTAGGTATAAGGATAAATCCTCAATCGATTCAGCCACCAATTTAGGGGTTAATTTCTCGTTTACTAATAAGGCACTATTGTAAGCAGTATGTAAACGGCGAACCCCTCTAATATACTCAACGGTTTGTTGCATGGGATCTTCGGCAGCAACAATTTCCCCCATAGCAATGGTACCAGGGTACTTATCAAGGGTTTTGCGAATCCGACGTAAGGATTTAATATTTTTCACCTGATTGTTATTATGGAGGTGAATGTATTTGGCGTAGGGATTAAGCGGGGACACCCCATCGGGATCAGGCATTCCTTCTGTGCGCTGAGGATTATCTACCAAACTCGGATCGTGCATATAATAGTTACAGGCATCTAAGCGAAAGCCATCCACCCCTTTTTCTAGCCAAAATTCAGCCACTTTCATAATTTCTCGTACCACATCAGGATTATGCCAATTAAGATCCGGCTGATGTTCGAGGAAATTATGTAGATAATATTGTTGTCGATCCGGATGCCATTTCCAGGCAGTTCCGCCAAAAATAGACAGCCATTCATTGGGTTTTTTGCCATTTTTCCCATCTGACCAAATATACCAGTCAGCTTTAGAATTATCTCGACTGGAGGCACTTTCAATAAACCAAGGATGAATGCTTGAGGTATGACTCCAGACTTGATCAATCACAATTTTTAGGTTGCGAGCATGAGCTTGTTCAATCAATTCTTCAAAATCTTCTAGGCTACCAAAACGAGGATCGACCGCATAATAATCAGAGACATCGTAACCAAAATCTTCCATTGGCGATTGAAAAAATGGCGTAATCCAGAGAGCATCGATGGGTAAAGTGGCTAAATAGTCTAATTTTTCGATAATTCCTTTTAAATCTCCGATTCCATCTCCATTACTGTCGTAAAAACTGCGAATATAAATTTCGTACATTACGCATCCATACCACCAAGGATATTGTTGTTGTATGCTTACCATAAAATACAGTTCCCACTGATAGAAAAATACAAAAAAAGACTATACCCACTATTTGAGTCAGGAATCTATGTCGAGGATTCCAACTAACCCCAGAAATATTTTGGAGTGAGCAGATATTGATCTGGGATTTTATCTTGACTGTTTTAAGTTTAGACAGTTATTCCCAGTCTGTTGATTGAAGTTGTTTAATCTCCACTTTATTTTAATATTATTTATCCCCATATTTTGCACTTTATTCCATTGTGTCTGAATAAGACTGTTCCACCGTCACTTCAGACGTTCCCTCTCCGGTTAGAATATCTAGACGGGGAGGTATTTGGGTATTTAATTGATTGATCGCCCATTTGGCCGTCTCTTGAACCTCGCGATCGCTATCATCAATAGCATGGCAGAGAAGTTGATAAATTTGAGACATTAACTCATGAATTCTGGTTAAATCCCGAATCGCATTTTTACGAACTTGAGGATTTTTATCTTGTAGGGAGAGGGTTAAAGCGTGGTTCATTGGTTTCAAGGTTCTAGTGCTAATCTGAGACAGAGCTTCTAAAATTAAACTACGTTCTTGAGAATCAGTATCAATCATCAGATCCACAAGCGGCTTCATTGCTCTAGAGTCAGCCGTTTGGGCTAATTTCCAAATAGCTTGACGGCGTTTTTTGGGGTCGGTTTGTTGTAATTCCTCTAACAATGTTGCCATCAAATCTCCACTAGGAATACGAGTGGTTTTTTCAATGGATAAAACCCCTTGAGAATCTGATGTTTCTACAACTACTTCTGGAGGAGATTTTGATTCGATTTTATTAGTCTCAGAAGAAAATAATGAGGGTTGAGGTTCTGCTTTATCTTCATAATCGGTTTCAAAAGTAGGTTTGATTTCCTCTAAATCTTTATCATTGTTTACCTCGGAATCAAATTCTACTGTATCAAAATCATGAGGTTGTAATAAGTCTTCTTCTAATTGCAATTTGTCTTGAGAATAGGCTGAAGCACGACGCATAAATAGCCATATTCCGATCCCAATAGCTACAACGATTACCAGTAAACCAATCCATACACCGATGCTACTAGCGGTTAAATTAGTAAAAGGATTGCTTTGCTTGGCCAGATAAAATTCAATATTTTGCAGGGCTTGTTGGGCATAGATATCATTGGGTCGTACTTTAAGAGCGTTTTGAAACTCTGTTTGTGCGGCTTGATAATCTTTTTGTTCAGTGGCTTTATAACCTGCTTGCATAGCCTGATCATAGGCAGAATCAGCAGGAGGTGAAGAAAGAGTCGGTTGAGCATCATTGCTAATGCCTTGGGCAAGTGTTGTCTCTTTTTTCTCCATTTCATCAAAACTAAAAAAGCGGGAATTAGCCAGACTCAGGGAAGGGCAAGTTAGATAAGATAAACAGATTAATATTAATAGATAGAAACGATAGTAAATCATAATATAAGTTTTAAAGCAGGGATTAATAGTTGTCTTATTAATAGCTTAAACTCTCAGCAGGAGGGTTCCTTTTAACTAATCTCACCTTTCCACCAACGATCGCCACACACGAGAGTATGTTTTTGCCATTCTTGAGACGCTTTAGGATAGTCTTGACGATAATGCCCACCTCGGCTTTCAGTACGAAATGAGGCACTTTTGAGCATTAAGTAAGCAATATCCAACAAATTAAGGGTTTCAGAACAAACGCGTAAATAAGGTTGGGCTGTAGCTACTTCCAATTGAACCGATTGATTGGGCAATAAACTGAGAATCGGTTGAGTCACAGAAAAGGATTTCATCTGTTTTTGCCATAAGCTAACTTGTGTGATAGCCTCTTCTAATACAGTTTGACTGCGAGAAATGCCGGCACTTTGCCACATCAATTGGGGTAAAGCTTGACGAATTTCTCGGATTTGAGGCATTTCTTGCTCCCACTGTTGTTGATTTGTCATTACCAGCTCTGCTGTCTTGGTCATAGGCACTGGGGAACTCACGTTTAGTTTTGATAATTGAGCCGCAAACACTAAACACTCTAGCAAAGAATTACTAGCAAGGCGATTTGCCCCATGAACTCCTGTACTGGCGGTTTCTCCAATGGCATAAAGGCCATCAATAGAAGTGGCATTATTCAAATCTACTTTAACCCCTCCCATCCAATAATGGGCAGCAGGAGCCACAGGAATTGGCTCTTTAAACACATCTACGCCCCATTTTTGACAAACACGAATAATATTGGGAAACCGATGACGAATTCGCTCAGATTCAATGGGACGTAAATCAAGATAAACGTTACTTTGCGTGGTTTGACTTTGTAGATAATGAAAAATTGCTCGACTCACCACGTCTCTTGGGGCTAACTCTCCTGCGGGATGATAGTCAAAAGCAAAGCGTCTTCCTTGGGCATCCACCAGATGCGCCCCTTCCCCTCTAACTGCTTCACTGATAAGAAAATGGGGGGCTCCTAGTTTGGTTAAAGCTGTGGGGTGAAATTGAAAAAACTCTAAGTCCCTGACTATAGCTCCTGCACGCCAGGCTAAAGCCACCCCGTCCCCTGTACTAACAGCAGGGTTAGTGGTTTGGGCATACACTTGTCCCCCACCGCCAGTGGATAAAATAACTGCCGATGCTTGAACCCACTGAATTTTTCCTTGATAGAGAACACTTAAACCTTGGCAGCGTTTTGGCTTGGGTTCGATCCACAATTGTAGGGCGATCGCTTGGGCGACAATCTCGATGTTGGGTCGTTGTCGAACTTTTTCTGTTAGGGTACTAATAATCGCCCGTCCTGTCGTATCGGCAGCGTGTAAGACACGGGGATGAGAATGGGCGGCTTCTAGGGTCATAGCTAGTTTATCCCCTTGGCGATCGAAGGCAACCCCCATCTCAACCAGGGATTGGATAGCGGTACCGGCATGATCCACCAAAAATTGAACGGCACTCTCGTCACATAAACCGGCTCCTGCTTTGAGGGTATCCTCCTCATGAAATTGGGGGGAGTCCTCTGGGGCAATGGCTGCAGCAATCCCCCCTTGGGCCCAATCACTGGCTCCCGTTTTTAACGTATCTTTGGTAATAATTCCCACACGATAGTGAGTGGGTAAACACAGCGCAGCATACAAGCCGGCTGCCCCAGACCCGACTACAATAATGTCAAATTGGGGGGGTAAACCCGTCGTTTCCACAGAGTTAGCTGAAGATATCAAGGTCAATTGGTCAATTTTTATTATAAATTCCCTACTATCTTAACTTTAACCGTTGCTACTAATCGATAGAAATGTTTAAAATAATCCGCTTCACTGGGTTTGAAGCAAGGGATTGATCTCCCTCACTCATCTCAGGTGATGTGTTTATTTGACGATTCTTAAAAAGGGATTAATAATAATGGAGGTTTGCCCAGTCAAGAATTAATTCTATTTTGATGATGCTAACTCAACTATTTATCCGCAAAATTACTGATTTTTTTTAAAAAAAACTGAGAATTATTACTCGTGAATCACATTCAAAAATTAATTTTAATAACATTTTTTAGATTCAATTTTACTTAAGATAAACTAGAAATAAGCAATCAAAACGAAGGAGCAATAATGTTTCAAAGTCAAGAGGCCATAGACTTAATAGAAAGGTATAAACAGGGTCAAAGAAACTTTCAAGGGTTTCAATTACGTCGTGGGGATTTACGGGGGCTTAATCTCAGTCATACGGATTTTCGAGGGGTTGACCTAAGCTATGCTAATTTAAGAGAGGTGGATTTTACGGGAGCAGATTTACGGGATGCTTATCTGAATGAAGCGGATTTAACGGGAGTTAATTTTACTGGAGCTAACTTATCGGGAGCTTCTTTAATTAAAATTTATTTAATCAAAGCAAATTGCTACCAAACTGATTTGTCTGGAGCTTATTTAACGGGAGCTTATTTAACCAAAACTAATTTTAAAGAAGCAAAATTTAATGGAGCTTACTTAAATGGAGCCAAGTTAAGTGGAGCTAAATTAGAGGGTGCTTATTATGATGAAAAGACAAGATTTGATAGTATCTTCAATCCCAAAACGGCTATAATGAAGATCAAAGACAGTAAAAAAAAGATGATTGACTGTTCTAATAAAATAGCAGAAGTCAAAAGAAAAAGAAACATCAATTATCAAAGTATAACCCTTGAAAAAATTCTCGAAATTTTCAACCATCTAACGGCAATGAGTCGTCGTTATTTAGGAAAAACCATGACCCAAAAATATTGGGAGTCTTCTCGACCTTTATTTGAATGGTTAGATCAGTTTGAAATGACAGCATCAACAGAAATCATTTTTAAAGGTGAATTAGACACGGTATTAAGTACCACAAAACTACAATGGTTAAAAGCTTGGGTAAAAACATTTATTGAAAACTGTTCCCAAATTATTCAAAAATATCCGAAAATGATTGACGTACAGTTAGTTAATGTGTTGATGTCTGTTGATTTTGCTCAGGATGATAATATAGCTTCACTGGGAAAACCGCATCAGTTATTGCCAATGAATGCTAATTCTCTAGAATTACTCTCGATTTAAAGACTTCAGTTACTTCACGATTTTAATTAAACACAATTTTAGCTGCTTTTTTGTTGTTTTCTAATTCTTATTGATCTAATGTTGTACACCCTTCTATTGCTTCACCGTCATAGGTTTGATAAATAGAGGATGATAGAGTTGGGGTTGCTATCCAGGCTTGTTTGCCCTCTAATTCCTTTAAAGAAGCGGTTTGAGGGGAGGTTTCACCAGCTATTTGACAAATTTTAACCTTGATGGCTGTTTCGGTGTCTTCCTGGGGCAAAATCTGTACGATACTTGCAGACGGCAGATCAGGATAAGGTTCAGTACCTGCTGCTGTTTCTGACAGGGAAAGACCCCCCGTCAGTTGAATTAATGACCCAGGTTCAGGCAAAGAAGGGGTTGATGGGACTGGGGTTGGAGTGGGTACGGGGATAGGGGTTGGAGTGGGTTGTAGCAATTGCCACATTCCATATATTCCTGCGCCGACAATGAGCAAAACCATGACTACAATCCCTAAAATCAAAGTAAGATTATTTTTTTTGACCTCTTGTGTTTCTTCATTACCAGGGAAAGGTGCGGTGGGTTGTAAGTCGGAGGGAAGATCATCAGAGGGTTCAAGGGTGGGTTGGGTTTCTTCCTTGGCACTTTCTAAAATAATTTCCACGTCTTTGATAGAGAAGGGGGTGAGTTGACCCGAGGCTAACTTAATTTGACAGTGAAGCAGAGAAATTGTGACATTATCATGACCATTCTTATTATTAGCCACATTGACGAGTTCTGTCCCCACAGTAGGCAAATCTTGTTCTTGAGCTAAAATTCCTGCAATAGTCAGATGCCAATATTGATCAACTCGATCATAATCGCTTAAACCATCGGAACATAATAAAAAAACACAATCATCGTCCGTAACCACACGGGTGACATTGGGGTAAAGGGAATTGGCATTACTCATGCCTAACGCTTGGACTAAAGCCCCCGCATTGGGGTATTTAATGGCATCGCGATAGAATAAATAGCCTAAACGGACTTCTCTAGAGGCTAAGTCATCATCAATGGTGACTTGATGACAACCGTCAGGGGTAATGCGATAAATGCGGGAGTCTCCCACATTAGCCAAATAAACCTCGTGGTCATGGACTAAACTTAAAACCACGGTAGTCCCCATACGTTGTCTATCTTGACGATGTTCAGCGTCGTTCCGTTCACTAATACGATCATTGGTCAAATTAATCGCTTCTGCCAAGTCTTGTAACCCTTGTTGACTATTGCGAGATTCCCTAAATATGGGCAGTTGAGGAATTTCTTCCACCAGGGTATCAATGGCTAACCCCGAGGCAATTTCTCCCCCATCTTGTCCTCCCACTCCATCACAGACAATGGTGAAATTGGGTTCTTCGGTAGAGGGTTCCATCAGTTGGCCGCTGGGAGGATAACAAGCGTCTTCGTTATGACTGCGGGTCGGTCCGGCATCGGTTAGGGTAAAAATTCGATATTTTTTGTCGTACCATTGTCCACAGAAGGTCAAAGCCGGTTCAAAGTAGTTTAAAAGATATTCAGGGTGGGGAATTTTGCCCCGTTGTAAATATTCACACAGGGATTGAACATAATCCACAATTAAGGGGGAAGTGCCTTCGATGAAAGATAACCAGAATTTCCCTAATTCTTTAACGCTGTGGAAATTATGTTCGTCTTGATGCAAGTCTAATAATTGAACGACCCCTGCATTGACTCGGACTAAGGAGGTATCGAGTAAACTGCATACCATCTGCTGTCCTTCTAAGGGTTGCCACAGTTTAGCCATTTGCCATAACCAGTTTAATTGTCGTAGGGGATTATCCTGGGTTTGGGGCCAGATTTCGGTTAACGGGGGCAATAATTCAGGATGAGACGGTTCTCCTGACTTTTTGAGGGGAATCGTTCCATATTCAAGGAGAGCAATTTCACTCCCTTGATCCGCTTCCGTTTCTTGAGAAGGATTATAGTAAGTATAGATTTGGGGTAAATGGAGACGATAAGGAAATAACCGTAAATATTTTCTGATTTTCTCGGGAATATCCTCGCTAAATTCAGGGGGAATCCCCGGTTTGCTATCTAAGACAGCCTGATGACTGAGCAATACATAACGTTCATCTACTAACTGTCCAACTTCCAATGATTTTACCCAGTCCCCCAAGGGCCGTAAATAGCGTTTAAGCAAAGGGGTTTCACATTGCTCACACACTAGGTTCTCTAGGGGGTTAATGGTTTGGCATTCAGGGTTAGAACATTGAATAGTTGCCATAGTTTCTGTCATGACAGCGATGATGGGGACAATTGAGTAGATCAGCCCGATAACATAAGCTATTATAGCGTTTTTGACCTCAGACCATAAAAACAAAGTTATCTTATTGTTAATGGTTTTCAGGCTAAAATTTGAGTAAGAAAGGAAAAACTTACCCTAAACTTTAATAGAACTGGGTTGATCTACTGCAGCAATAATACGATGACACCCCGAGTCAGGTTTGGCCCATTGATATTGATATTCTTGAGGATTGCCCCAACATAATCCTAAGTATAATTCGGTTCTGGTTCCATCAATTTCAGCCCACTCTACCTCATTAATAAAATCTTCAATGGAATCGGAAGAAATGGGACGACGACGATGGGCCGATAACCAAAATTTCATACCTTTGGTCATTTTCCACCAAAAATTTAGCACAGATTCTTTATGTTTTATTAATATTTCTTTATCTCCGGGAACAGCAATGAGTTGGTTATGTAATTCAGGGTATTTGATAGATTGACCTTGATAGGTACAGGTACGCCAAATAATCCCAGAAACTCCTTGTTGTATCTGATATTTATGAATTTGACGACGAAAATCTTGATAGGCAAACACTTGATTCATTTTATCAGTATTTAATGCTTTGGCAATTACAGGGTTATTAATGCGTTTGTGACAGGATAAAATAACTCTTTCTCCTCTCCAGGTTGCTTTTAATTCTTGATCAAGTATCCGAATAAGTTGTTGAGTGGTATAGGTCATGGCCAAATCAGGAATAGGGTTTTGATGCTGGTTTATTTATTCTGTCCCTAGTGTATATAGAAATTTGAAAATTGTTCGTATTTTTAAGAAATGAATCATAACTAACAGTTGTTTTAGGAGCCATCCCCTATGATGGTGTAAATAGCTACAAATTATTATTGTTATTATAAGTATTTATGGAAACTGGTCAAATTCGCTTAAACAAAGTAACAGGAGAATGGGTAATTTATGCACCCAGTCGTCGCAAAAGACCCCAAGATTTTCAGCAACCAAGTCAAGACTATTCTTTAAAAGATTATTCCCAAGATAGTTGTCCTTTTTGTCAACATAAACAGCAAAAAACAGAAAAAATACTCCTAGAAATTCAGGATAGTCAACAAAATTTGTGGCAAACTCGGGTCATTGCGAATAAGTTTCCGGCTTTAAACTTTCATGATAATCCCCACCGCAACCTAGAAGGAATTTATATGGCTATGTCTGGTTATGGTCACCATGAGGTTGTTATCGAAAGTCCTGACCATCAACAAACCATTGCGACCCTCGCTTTATCGGACATTGAAGCAATTATTGAAACCTATCATCAACGATACATAAAATTGATGGAAGATAAGGAAATAATGATGGTCATTATCTTTCGTAATCATGGCAAAGGTGCGGGAGCTTCTTTACGCCATCCTCACTCTCAAATCATTGCCAGTAGCATTGTCCCAAGTCATCGTCGGATTCAAGAAGCAGAAGCACAACGCTATTTTGATCATTGGGCTAGATGTGTTTATTGTGATATTTTAGAATTTGAAATGAAGGAAAAAATACGAATAATTACAGAAAATGATTTGTTTGTTGCTTTTGTGCCTTTTGCTGCTGAATTTCCTTGCGAAATTTGGATTATGCCTAAAAATCATCAGGCAGATTTTGGAAGCATTACCCCTGAAGAAAAGACAACTTTTGCCACAATATTAAAAGATAGTTTGAGTCGTTTATATCATAAGTTAAATAATCCTGATTACAATTATGTTATCAATACAGCAGCTCGTTATAAAGCAGAAGAACCTCAACTACATTGGTATTGTCAAATTAGACCCCGTTTAACCACTCCCGCCGGATTTGAATTAGGATCGGGTATTAGTATTAATCCGTCTATTCCTGAAGTGGATGCAGATTTTTTACGAGACTAAATCACTCTAATTATTGATAATTGAAAAAAGGTTATGATCATCATTGAAAATGTTAGGGTAAACAGTATGAAAACGTATTTAGCTTTATTATTGACAGTATCATGAACAAAAATATGATACAATAGCCAAGAATTAAAACACTTTGCTTAATTATCTATCAGGTTAAATTGATGTTAGATCCTATTATTATTGGTGATTTTTCTCGGAATAATTGTGTTAGTATTTGTGCGTTTTTAGTTCCTGCAAATTTATTAACAACTCTATTAAGTTTGATTTTTATTGTTACGAAACCATCCCCTATTAAGTTATTAACTTCAGTTACCATAGCCATCTTATTTGCTATTACTTTATCCCTTCATGTTGCCAGTTGGTGGATAGTTGGAGTGATTCAAGCTCCCACGTTTATTTTACTCGCTTTAGCAACGGTTTGTATTAGTTTAAATATTTGGGCGATCGCTGAATCGAAACAAGAAGAACCTTGGTTATCTAAAATAGTAAAACGTACCCTTAAAGTTAGATTTTCATCATGAAAATAGGGTAATATATTAGAATAATTACTTTGAAAGACTGTTTATAAATAAAATCTTAAAACGGTAAGGTGGGCAAATCAGAGATTTATCTGGACTACCCCGAAAGTAGAAAACTCTGCCCACCCTACAAAACTGTTTTTTAATGTTCTGAACGTCAAATTTGTAGCAGCAAAATAAGGTAATATATTAGAATGATTACTTTGACTGACATATATTGCTAAATATGTCAATTTTATCTAAGTTAAAATTACAAAATGCCCCAACCTCGTTTTCAATTTAATCGTCAACTGGTTCGTCACTTTATCGAAACAGCACAACCCTATTTTTTCCCCACAGAGTCGAGGGAAACAACTGAGACGACAAAAGTGAGATATATCACTAAAAATACCTGGATATTTTTAGGATTGATTGTAGTTCTTTTCCCTACAGTTGCGAGTTTAGCTTTCTTTTTAACCATTGGCTTAACTTTATTAGGAAATAGTATTTTTCCTGAATTTTTTGGCGATGTAGCCGGAGGTTTGGTAACAAGTGTTAATAAGTTTCTAGCATCACCGCTTCCCTATATTGCTCTGATCATTATGATTGTTGGTGGGGCTATATTTATCTCGCAAAAATCAAAAATAGGAGACAAATGGAAACAATGGTCATTATTAGGATTACTATTATTTCTCTCATTAGTGGTTAACGGCTTAAATGTAATTTTAAGTTATACTTTTCGTTTCATTAATACAGCATTAAATCAAAAAAACGCTGATACTTTTTGGCAGTTTATAATAATTTATGGGTTAGTTTTGGTAGCAGCTATTCCCATCATTGTTATCTATGGCTATACGAGATTAAAACTAGGTTTAATGTGGCGAGAATGGTTAACGGAACATTTCTTAAATAAATACTTTAATCATCGTGCTTATTATGAATTAGACTCTAATGCTATTAACACAGAAGTCGATAACCCTGATCAAAGGATAACGCAAGATATTAAATCTTTTACCACAGTTACCCTTGATTTTTTACTTGATGTTCTCGACTCTATTTTAACCCTATTGTCTTTCTCAGCTATCTTATATACGCTCTCTAAAGAATTAACTGGGGGACTTGTGGTTTATGCGATTTTTGGGACTGCCGTTGCGTTAATTGTAGGGAGTCGTTTAGTTAGTATTAATTATACTCAATTAAGATTAGAAGCTAACTTCCGTTATGGAATGGTAAGGGTAAGAGACAATGCAGAATCGATTGCCTTTTATCGAGGAGAAGGGTTAGAAAGAAAACAGGTTATTGATAGATTAATGGAAGCTATTAGTAACTTTGATCTCTTGATTATTTGGCAGTCTATTCTTACTTTATTCCAAAGAGGATATAATTATTTTACTCGTTTAATTCCCTACATTATTATTGCTCCTTTATACTTACAAGGAGAATTAGATTTTGGTGCGATCGCTCAAGCAAATGTCGCATTTTTCCAAGTATTAGGCGCACTTTCTTTAATTACAAATCAAATTCAAGGAATTACAGAATTTGCTGCTAGTATCAACCGTTTAGGGGAATTTTATGAGTCATTAAATCCCTTATCTTTTAAAAAAGAGAAGACACAAACTAGCTTTATTCATACTCAAAAATCTCCTGATGTCGTTTTAGAAAATGTTACGTTACAACCGCCTAATTCTGAAAGAAAATTAATTAAAAATGCTTCCCTAAATGTTAGTAATAATAACAATTTATTGATTATGGGAGCCAGTGGAACTGGGAAAAGTTCCCTATTAAGAGCGATCGCAGGATTATGGAATTCAGGAGATGGAATAATCTATCGTCCTGACGATAAAGATATCTTATTCCTGCCTCAAAAACCTTACATGATTTTAGGAACATTAAGAGAACAGTTATTGTATCCTAATATAGAAAAACAGATCACAGATGAACAATTAAACAAGGTATTAAAAACTGTTAATTTACCCGACTTAGCAGAAAGATTTAATGAAGGTTTTGAGACAGAAGAAAACTGGGAAAATGTCCTATCATTAGGAGAACAACAACGGGTGGCATTTGCCCGCATTTTAATTACCAAACCCCGTTATGCTATTCTAGATGAAGCCACCAGTGCGTTAGATGTGAAAAATGAAGAAAAGTTGTATCAAGAATTATCTAATATGGGAACCACTTATATTAGTGTCGGACACCGCCCAACTTTAACCCAATACCATCAACAATTATTAGAAATATTGGATGAAGGAAACTGGGAACTTAAAGAAATTGAGAATTAAGTTGTAAGTAAATTTATGTCTTTAGAAACCATATCTATTAAACCGAAAAATAGTGATCCTAAATATCTTCTCATCATGTTACATGGTTGGGGGGCAAATGCCGAAGATTTAGCCCCATTATCTTCTGTGTTAACCCTTCGGGACTATCAATTTTTGTTTCCCAATGCCCCTTTTTCTCATCCAGAAGTTCCTGGGGGACTGGCTTGGTATGCGTTAGAAACGGGAAAATACGAAGGAATAGAAGAAAGTCGTCAACTCTTAAAAAATTGGTTACTTTCTCTCGAAGAAAATACAGGTATTCCTTTATCTCGTACTATTTTAAGTGGGTTTTCTCAAGGAGGGGCGATGTCCCTTGATGTGGGAATTAATTTACCGTTAGCGGGTATTTGTAGTTTAAGTGGTTATTTACAGTTTCAACCCCAAAAGTTAGCCTCTCCTATGCCGCCCATTCTGATTATTCATGGTAAAAATGATCTGGTTGTTCCTGTAGAAATGGCGCAACAAGCTAGGGATGAATTAACAAAAATTGAGGCTACAGTTGAGTATCATGAGTTTGCTATGGGCCATGAAATTCCAGCAGATGTTTTACCTGTTTTTGAGCAGTTTATTAAGACTCAGCAAACAGATTAAAGTATCTCATCAATCATTTTAGGAACAGCAGCCGTGAGAACTTCATGGCCGGTTTCTGTGACCAGAATATCATCTTCTATTCTAATACCAATACCCCGCCATCTTTCAGGAATTTCTGGTTGTCCTTCTGCCGGTTTAATATCTTTACCGATATAAATTCCGGGTTCAACGGTTAACACATGACCGGGTTGCAAGGGATGCCAGTTTTCTTCATCTTTTTTATATACTCCAACATCATGTACATCTAACCCCAACCAATGGCCGGTTCTGTGCATATAAAAAGGTTTATATTTTTCTTCTTTTATTATCTCTTCTAAATCGCCTTTTAATAACCCTAAATCAATTAATCCTTGCACCAAAACACAAACAGCAATGTCATGAAACTCATTATAAGGGTTGCCAGGTTTAACCGATTCAATGGCTTTTAATTGCGCTTCTAATACTAACTCATAAATAGCCTTTTGTTCCCCTGTAAATTTCCCATTAACGGGAAAGGTTCGAGTAATATCTCCATTATAATAACCATAGGAACAACCAGCATCAATTAACAGTAAATCATGATCTTGAATCTGACGGTTATTTTCAATATAGTGCAGAATACAAGCATTAGAACCGGAGGCAACAATAGAAGGATATGCCGGGCCTATTCCCCCATGAAGTCGAAACGTATGCTCAATTTCTGCTTGAATTTGATACTCATAATGACCCACTTTAACAAATTCTCGCGCACGGTTGTGGGCAGCAGCAGAAATGTCCATCGCTTGGCGCAACATTTTCAATTCTGAGGCACTTTTAACCTGTCGCATGGGGTGTAAAATAGGGCTGGTATCTTCAATGGCAACGGGACCCGTTCCCCGTTTTTGATAGGTTCTCATTAATTGTTGCCAGTGGGATAAAATAACCTCATTAAAATGTTTATCTCGTCCTAAATGGTAATAGATACGGTCAGCTTTTGTGAGATATTCGGGTAATTTTTCGTTTAATTCTGCGATGGGATAAGCAATATCTGCCCCATACTTTTCTTTAGCCCCTTCTACTCCACAACGATAACCGGTCCAGACTTCTTTTTCGGGGTCTTTTGGCTGTACAAAGAGGATAAAATGGTGTTCTTCATGATGAGGGGCGAATACGGCTACTGCTTCGGGTTCATTAAACCCTGTTAAGTAGAAAAAATCGCTATCTTGACGGAATATATATTCTACATCATTGTGCATGACTGATGTTGGTGCGCTGCGAAAAATGGCCGTTCCCTGACCAATTTTTGCCATTAATTTTTCTCTACGTTGACGGTATTCGCTGCTATCAATTGCCATAATACTTTTTTGTACAGTCACTAATCTATTAGCATAACTCAAAAATCCCATTTAACTTTCTTCTTTAATCATTGCTGCTGTTTTTAATTTCTCATGATAACTATTAAATCAGGTCAGCGTTTACAACTCATCAATTGTGACCACTCCGCCTTCTGTAAACTGAATGACAAGTTCTTGCTCATCCAACAAAGCAGTTCCCAGTAAAGGTCGTCTTCCTGTAGCAATGACAAGGACTTCTCGTTCTTCACCATTCCAAAGAACCCTCGCCTCATGAATTGGGAGCAGAACTTCGCTGTTATCTGCCAAATTTGCAGGAGTATCATATCTAAAGGGTAAGCCCATCAATGAAACCGCTTCTACAGGAAGGCAAAGTTCCCCTGTGAAACCTGTGTCTATGACAAACTCGATGGCGATAGTTGAGCCATTGGACAAGAAGAATGTCAACGCAACAGTTGCGTGTCTATCGGTTACAATTCCTGAAATCACTGATGGACTCGCTCCATAACACCACCGAAGGAAACAGCTACTTTATAGCCAATGCGAATACCAAAGAGTCGCGCGTTTGGGTGCTTTTTGCTGAGGTTACGTGATGCTTTTAGTCCAGTTTTATCAACTTCATAATCACCTGTTTCAATGTCAATGATGACCATTTTACCGATGTTCTCTTCTGTCTCCACTTTTTCACGAATTCTGCTGGCGTACAATTGTTTTGCACGTTGTGCAACTTCTTTACGGCTTAACAGAATTGCTTGCATATGCTGACTCTTAATCGTTATTCGATTTCTCTAGACTTCTCTATGATATCTTACAGGTCAATAGGAGGAATAAGCTAATGCTTAATTATTGCACTCAGAGCTAACTTTGCCACCGAAGCCATCAAAAAAGAGATATTTGAACCTTCTGGAAGAAATTTACATAATATTAATTATATTAATTGTGTCAAGATTGGCAAGCAAGCTAAAAACATAACTACAATCATCGAAATAATGCCATATACTCTAATCCATAGAAGCGTAAGTTTACCTCCCTTTGTATATATTGATGCTTTCTTCTTTGTTGAAAGAAGCTGTTTAATTCCCATTTCTTCTGATAGATTTAGCTTCTCTTCAACTTTAACCATCACTTCACTAACGTATCGGATATGCAGAAAATAGCTTGTAGTTAGAAGGTAGTAAAACCATAATCCTACTGTCGCTACTAAACCTATCAATAGGATAATTATTGATTCTTGAGCGATTGATTTTTGAATATCCTGAATAGCATAAATAACTGTTGCCGCTGAGAATGCAACAACACCCTGCTGAAAAAGCAAAGAAAGGAACTTTTGTTCTAGACTTTCTTTATACTGTCTAAGCTGTGAATAGTAATCCAGCCAATTTTCAGTTGTTTTCATGAGTATAACACGCTCTATGATCTTATTATCAATTTGGGGGCTGTTCTCTTTATTATCGTTCATCAATGGTCGTCTAAAATAGAGTTAAGGTAGTTCCTAATAACCTAATGCTAAACCATCAGCGCGGGGTTCGGAACCTGCGATTAAAACATCATTATATTTTAAGATCATTTGCCCTTTTCCAAACATGGTTTCAGGGGCTAATTTAACATCATGACCTCGTTGTTTTAAACCGTCAATTATTTCGGGGGCTGTACCCCTTTCTAAAAGTATTCTATTTCCATCTAAAAATCGCCATCTAGGGGCATCTAAGGCAGCTTGAGGATTCATTTGATAATCAGTTAAGTTAACGACCATTTGCAGGTGTCCTTGGGGTTGCATGGGCGCACCCATTACCCCAAATGGACCAAGGGGTTGATCATCTTGGGTTAAAAAGCCGGGAATAATGGTATGAAAAGGACGTTTATTAGGTGCTATTTGATTAGGATGATTTTTTTCTAAGGTAAAGGCTGAACCGCGATTATGTAAAGAAATACCTGTTTCTGGAATTAGAATTCCACTACCAAAACTATCATAGTTTGATTGAATAAAGGAAACTATTAAATCTGAATCTGCGGTACATAAATAAACGGTTCCCCCTTGAGGAATTCCAGGATTAGCTAACGGAATGGCTTGGTTTGTAATTAAAATTTGTCGTTGTTTTGCATAATTTTTATCAAGTAAATTATCATTAGACACTTTCATATAATTGGCATCACCAACATAAGCATAAGCATCAGCAAACGCTAATTTCATTGCTTCAATTTGATAGTGTAAACTTTCGACAGAATCACGATGATATTGTTCAATATTGAAGCCTTCCAAAATATTTAAAGCCATTAATGCGGTAATTCCCTGACTATTGGGAGGCATTTCCCACACTTTTAATTCTTTATATTCAGTGGCAATGGGATCAACCCATACAGGAGTATGATTGGCTAAATCATCAGAGGTTAAATAGCCCCCTGTCTCGGCTGAAAAATTGTTTATTTTTTCTGCTATTTTTCCCTTATAAAAACTTTCTCCCCCAGTGTTAGCAATTTCTTCTAATGTTTGAGCATGAAGCAAACTTCCCCAGATTTCTCCTGCTTTTGGGGCGCGATGTTTAGGAAAGAAAACTTGTTGAAAATATTGATATTCAGGTCTTTTCTTAGTGAGATAAACAGCTTCTTTTCTTCGCCATATTTCGGCAGTGACGGGGGAAACAGAAAAGCCATTTTTAGCGTAACGAATGGCAGGACTAAATAACTGTTCAAAGGGTAGTTTTCCCCAGCGTTTCCAGACCTCATACCACACAGAAATAGCCCCAGGAACTGTTACCGTTAACCAGCCCAATTCTGGCATTTTTTCTAAGGTAGAATAAGCAGATAATGATAAATTTTTAGGGCTTTTTCCTGACCCATTAATACCCTGTAATTTGCCATCCCAAACTAAAGCAAAAGCATCCCCACCGATACCATTAGAAGTGGGTTCAACGACCGTCAATGTAATAGCAGTAGCAATGGCAGCATCAACTGCATTTCCCCCTGCTTGAAACATTTCGATTCCTGCTAACGTTGCCAAGGGTTGACTGGTAGCAACGGCACAATTTTTCGCTAAAATAACACGACGTTGAGAAGCATAAGGATAAGTATTGAGATCAAACTGCATCATCGTTTTCTTTAAGGTAGGGTGGGCAAATGAGATATGTATCTAGACTATCCTTAAGATGGGAAGTTTTGCCCACCTTAGACAATCCTAAAATCAAACTTCATAATAATTGTGTTTCAAGATATTATTCGGTGGGCAAATGAGATATGTATCTAGACTATCCTTAAGATGGGAAGTTTTGCCCACCTTAGACAATCCTAAAATTAAACTTCATAATAATTGTGTTTCAAGATATTATTCGGTGGGCAAATGAAATATTTATCTAGACTATCCTTAAGATGGGAAGTTTTGCCCACCTTAGACATTCCTAAAATTAAACTGTATCATCGTTTTGTTTAAAGATATTATTCGGTGGGTAAATGAGATATTTATCTAGACTATCCTTAAGATGGGAAGTTTTGCCCACCTTAGACAATCCTAAAATCAAACTGCATCATCGTTTTGTTTAAAGATATTATTAGGTGGGCAAATGAAAGATTTATCTAGACTATCCTTAACATGACCAATTTTGCCCACCCTACATATTCCATTGAAAACGATCTAAAAAAACTCTAACAATTTATCCTATCCCTTCAACTCCTACCATAAAATTGACGGCAACAGCAAAATAAATCATAAAAATTGATGGAAACTACTATAAAAATTAATCCTCAACCTGATACTCCTAATAACGAAACCTTTACTAATATACTCTCTTCTCAAGGGGCCCAGATTATCCTGGGGGAACAAACAGCCGAAAGTTTAGTGATGCCTCTCGAACCCTCTCCTACCACCATGTTTGGACCGAGAGGGGCCTGTTTAGTCTCCCAAAAAGGTCCATTATGGGTTTGTGATACCGGTCATCATCGGTTGTTAGGCTGGAAAAATCGCCCTGAAACCGATGGTCAACCGGCAGACTGGGTGATTGGTCAACCGGACTTTTACCACGAAGGTCAAAACGCCAAAGGAACCCCCCAAGCTAATACGGTAAGTGTTCCCACAGGAATCTGTGTTTGTGGGGAAGGGTTAGCGGTAGGGGATGCTTGGAACCATCGGGTCTTAATTTGGAAAAAAGTACCTCAAGATAACAATACTCCCGCCGATATCGTCTTAGGTCAAGCAGACTTCCACCATAACCAAGTTAACCGAGGGGAAACCGACACCGCAGCCGATAGAATGCACTGGCCCTATGGGGTGATGTATCATCAAGGACGGTTATTTGTGGCCGATACTGGCAACCGTCGGGTGTTGGTGTGGAATGAACTACCGACTCGTAACGGACAACCAGCAGATTATGTTTTGGGACAAGTGGACATGAGTCGACGAGACGAAAATGGGGGAGACAGTCCCACTGCTAGTAGTCTGCGTTGGCCCCATGCGTTGGCTATTTGGCAGGATAATTTAGTGTTAGCTGATGCGGGGAATAACCGTTTGATGATTTGGGAGGGAATACCGACGGAAAATAATGCCCCTTGTCGTCTAGTGTTGGGACAAACAAACTTTGAAGGGGCCGAATTGAACCAAGGGGGTTATTTTCCCACCCCTAGCAGCCTCAGTATGCCCTACGGGGTGGCAGTGATGGGTCAGTGGTTAATGGCTGCTGATACGGCTAATTCTCGCCTAGTAGGATGGACAGATGAGATGACGATGGGAAAAATAGCCCAAGGGTTAACGGGACAATTTCATTTTCGTAGCAAGAGTGAAAACCGTTCCTATGGTGGGCCGAGTCGTTCTAGTTTAAGTTGGCCTTACGGGGTTACGGTTTGTGGTGAGACGGCAGTTATTGCTGACTCTGGTAACAACCGAGTTTTATTATGGCTGTGATAAGCCGGCAGGAAAAAAATTGATCTGATCACAAACCCCTAGATTCCTTGAGTCTAGGGGTGTTACAATAGCTTCTTAATCAAAATTATAGATTTCGCTGATTTTCCTGTAGTGTATTTGTTATCACACGCTATAACATTTCAATGCTTGATCAAAATTTTTCACATCCAATTCGCTTTAAAGCCTCTGAATCCCTTGCCTTGCCAGTTAAACAGACACCTATACCCATTCACCATTATCTCAGACAACCCCAACGATTAGTTAAAGCGATCGCTGATCCAAAATTAATGGAACCGTTATCGGATCATGAGTTTCGTCTGAAAATGCGGCCCTTGAATTTTATGGATATTTATCATTTTCAACCCACGGTGATTTTGGGGGTTTGGTCTGATAATAAAGGAACGGTATTTTTGAGATCCCAAGATTGTGACATTCGAGGAATTGATTATATTAATGATCGCTTTTCTTTAACCCTCAAAGGGAAACTATCTCCTCAAGAAAAAGAGGGTAAAATCTATTTACAAGGACAAGCGAATTTAACGGTTGAAGTCGATTTACCGCCGGCGTTGCGGTTAACGCCAGAACCCTTTCTAACAGTGACGGGAAATAGCTTGTTAAGAGGTGTTCTTAGTCGGATTAAACAGCGTCTTCTCAACCAATTATTAAAAGATTATCACTATTGGGTTGATTCTCAATCAGAATTTATTAACAATGAAGAAATAAGTGTGTTTGGTGATCCTTGTCCTGAATCGTGAAGCCAATTTTAGATAAATTTTAAACAGAAAAAAGAGATTCACCTTTGACTAAGATGAATCTCTTAGATATTAGAAATTTGTCAGTTTATTTCCGAGGTTTAGCCTCATCTACTTTCATGGTACGTCCCATCCATTCTGCCCCATTTAGGGTATCAATGGCGTTAGATTCTGCAGCTTTTGTTTCTAATTCCACAAAGGCAAATCCTCTAGGAAGACCACTGTCTCTGTCCGTAGGAACATGGACTCGTTTAACTGAACCATAATCCGAAAAAACAAAGTTTAGGTCTGCTTCTGTTACCTCGTAAGGGAGGTTTCCGACGTAAATTGACATGAACGATTTATCTTGATTTCAACATTTCGAGCGTGATCTTCAGAGAAAATATTACCGATACTAAACTAATAAAACGGCTATTTTTAACTAAGTTACTTTTCTCTTAGTTTATAATGCTCATACACAATTATAACATAATTTTCCGACAATTGGTCAAACTTTTCTGATGGATCAACATTTTAATCATTGAAGATTGTGGAATTATTTACATTGGGGTTCATGACTCACTAGACAATGATAACTGATGTAAACCCAACCTCAAACAGTAGGGTAAACCGTCGTTATAGTAAGGGTAAGGCAGATTACAATAACAGTGTAATTAATTATAGATAATTCTAACCATGCAACCCACTAATCCTAATCAATTTACAGAAAAAGCTTGGGAAGCGATCGTGCGAACTCCCGATATTGCTAAACAAAATAGTCACCAACAAATTGAAAGTGAACACTTAATGAAATCTCTCACCGAACAAGAGGGACTCGCTACCAGTGTTTTTAATAAAGCCAACATTAGTGTTCCTAAATTGCGAGATCGAACCGAAGAATTTATTCGTCGTCAACCGAAAGTATCTAACCCTGGAGAGTCTGTTTATTTAGGCCGTAGTTTAGACAGTTTACTTGACAGAAGTGAAACATTTCGCAAAGAATTTGAAGATGACTATATTTCGATTGAACATTTACTCTTGGCTTACTGTAAAGATGATCGTTTTGGTAAAAATTTGTTCAAGGAATTTGGTCTGACTGAAAATAACTTAAAAGATATTATTAAACAAGTGAGAGGCAATCAAAAAGTGACCGATCAAACCCCTGAAAATAAATACGAAGCTTTAGAAAAATATGGACGAGATTTAACTCAATTGGCCAGAGAAGGTAAACTCGATCCTGTTATTGGAAGAGACGATGAAATTCGCCGAACTATTCAAATTTTATCCCGTCGAACCAAAAATAATCCGGTTTTAATTGGGGAACCTGGGGTGGGTAAAACGGCTATTGTGGAAGGGTTGGCGCAACGAATTATTAACAGAGATGTGCCTGAATCTTTGCGGGATAGAAAGTTAATTGCGTTGGATATGGGTTCATTAATTGCTGGGGCAAAATATCGAGGGGAATTTGAAGAAAGACTGAAAGCTGTCTTAAAAGAAGTAACTGATTCTCAAGGCAATATTATCCTCTTTATTGATGAAATTCATACCGTTGTTGGTGCCGGTGCAACCCAAGGGGCGATGGATGCAGGGAACTTATTAAAGCCTATGTTAGCGCGGGGAGAATTGCGTTGTATTGGGGCAACAACCCTAGATGAATATCGGAAATATATTGAGAAAGATGCTGCCTTAGAAAGACGGTTTCAAGAAGTATTAGTGGATGAACCCAATGTAGTCGATACCATCTCCATTTTACGGGGACTCAAAGAGCGTTATGAAGTCCATCATGGGGTAAAAATTGCTGATACGGCCTTAGTAGCAGCAGCCATGTTATCTAACCGTTATATTAGCGATCGTTTCTTACCAGATAAGGCCATTGATTTAGTAGACGAATCGGCTGCTAAATTGAAGATGGAAATCACGTCTAAACCAGAAGAGTTAGATGAAGTAGATCGTAAGATTCTCCAGTTAGAAATGGAACGCCTATCCTTACAAAAAGAAGAGGATGAAGTTTCCCGCGAACGCCTAGAAAGGCTAGAAAAAGAACTGGCTGATCTCAAAGAGGAACAATCCCAACTTAATGCTCAATGGCAAGCAGAAAAAGAAGTGATTGATCAGATTCGTAAACTCAAAGAGACCATCGATCAGATTAATTTAGAAATTCAACAAGCAGAACGAGATTATGACCTCAATAAAGCTGCTGAATTACGCTATGGTAAATTAACGGATTTACAGCGACAAGTTAAGGACTTAGAAAGCAAAATTGAAGAACGACAAACCACAGGTAAAACCTTACTGCGAGAGGAGGTTGTAGAGTCAGATATTGCCGAAATTATTTCTAAATGGACAGGTATTCCTATCAGTAAATTGGTCGAATCTGAGAAGGAAAAACTATTACAGTTAGAGGACGAATTACACGAGCGAGTTATTGGTCAAGAAGAAGCGGTAACGGCTGTTTCAGAAGCAATACAGCGTTCTCGCGCAGGACTTTCTGATCCCAATCGTCCCACCGCCAGCTTCATTTTCTTAGGTCCGACTGGGGTGGGTAAAACGGAATTAGCAAAAGCCTTAGCCAAGAATCTTTTTGATACCGAAGAAGCCATCGTTCGTATCGATATGTCAGAGTATATGGAGAAGCATAGCGTATCTCGTTTAATTGGTGCGCCTCCCGGATATGTCGGCTACGATGAAGGGGGACAATTAACAGAAGCAATTCGTCGTCGTCCCTACTCAGTCATTCTCTTTGACGAGATAGAAAAAGCCCACGGTGATGTGTTCAACATCATGTTACAAATTCTCGATGATGGACGCTTAACTGACTCTCAAGGACGGGTAGTCGATTTCAAAAATACTATCATTATTATGACCAGTAATATCGGTTCTCAATACATTTTAGATGTAGCCGGAGACGACTCTCGTTATGATGAAATGCGTTCCCGTGTTATGGACGCAATGCGGAATAATTTCCGCCCTGAATTTCTCAATCGTATTGACGAAATTATCATCTTCCACAGCTTACAAAAAGAACAACTGCGAGAAATTGTTAAGCTACAAGTTCAACTCCTCAGAAGTCGTTTAGAAGACCAAAAAATGTCCCTCAAATTAGCGGATGTTGCTTTAGACTTTGTAGCCGATATCGGTTATGATCCTGTTTATGGTGCCAGACCTTTAAAACGCGCTGTTCAACGGTACTTAGAAACCCCTCTTGCTAAGTCAATTTTAAGGGGAGAATTTAAACCAGGGGACACAATTTTTACCGATGTTGAAGATGAAAGATTGACCTTTAAACGTCTCCCTTCTGAGATGTTAACCGTTTAACTGGTAGGGTGGGCAATGCCCACCTTTTTTATTGTAAAATTTATGATAAAAATAACAGAAAAATCCTGTTTAACAGTTTTATCTCTAAGTCAGAGAAACTCATGAAATAGATTGCTTCGGGGGATTTTTAGTAATAATCAAAGCTTACTATTTATATTACCCCTCGCAATGACTAATTAAGTCTCCAAGAACTTTTGAGAATTAGTATTATTTATCATTCCGAGGGACGAGGAATTTCATTAACGTTCTAGCTATAATAGATAATGTTATATTTTAGAATTGATGGTTTATTTATTCCCAAAGCGTCTACTCTTTCTCAAAAATTATATTTTATTGAAGTCCAATTTCAAAAAAACAATTATATTTATTCTAATCTCTTTTCTGAGATTTTTTTATATTTAGATAAAAATGACCCCTTTCAAAATTGGCAAGCTGTTGTTATTTACCCAAAAAAGAGTCTCGAACCCACACAATTAACCCCCTATCAAGAATTATTGAACTCTGATAAAGTCATTCGTATTTATTTAGATGAATTATCCCCAGACATATCTAGTCTCGGTTTAGGTATAATACAATTAGTGGTGAGTCAATCCCCAGAAGTTCCTCAAAAAGCCAAACAATTATTAAATCAAGCAACAGAAGAACTTACTGATGAACCCACTCGCCAAAATGTTCTTAATTTGATAGAAACTATTGTGATCTATAAGTTTCCAGAAAAAAGTCGGGAGGAAATTGAAGAAATGTTAGGATTAAACGATTTAAAACAAACACGATTTTATCAAGAAGCCCGTGATGAAGGTAAAGCAGAAGGAAAATTAGAAGGTAAAATAGAGGGAAAACTTGAGGCAAAACTAGAGTTAGTTCCTGCTTTAACTAAACAAGGATTTACCATTGAACAAACGGCTAGTTTATTACAACTTGATATAGAATTAGTGAGAAAATTAGTGTCATCTTGAAGAAGTAAAAAGGTACTAATCACAATACCTAGTGCTATATTATATATTTCTCAAGGAAGATGAAAAAGAATCTTTATTTTTGTTATACTCGTAGCAAAAAAACATTATATTTTCTATGACTTATAACACTCCAGAAATCAATAATAACTTTGAGCAAACTCTGAAATGGATTAATAATCAAATTGTAAATAACCTCGAAAATGACTTAAAACCCCATTTAGAAGAAACAGGTAAATTCTTAGAAACCCTGGCTAAAAATCCTATCTTACAAGGTATTTATCCCTGGATAGGATTACATTGGCTGATGTATATTTTAGGAGAAGTTGATCATCAAAAAATACGAGAAGGGGTAGAAAAATTACGACAGGATTATTCTAGAGAAACCCCCGAACAATTAGCTAACAGAATCATTCAAAAACAAGGATTAGAAGCAGCTAAAATTGGAGTCATTACCAACTTAATTCCTCCTTTTGCCTTACTTTTATTAGGATTAGAATTTTCAGCTATTACTCAATTACAAGTCGAGATGATTTATCAACTTGCTGCTGCTTATAACCTAAACTTAGAAACCCCTCTCCGTCGAGGAGAAAACTTTGCTTTATATAATCTTTCTTTGGGGGGTGGACTGCTCAAAACCAGTTTCAGTGTGGTTGACATCATACCAGGAATCGGACCAATGGTAGGAGCCTTTAGTGATGCTATTTTGTTATATGGACTGGGTTATGCTACCACCTGGCTATATCAAAATCGCCAATCAAATTAGATTTCAGATGACAACACTTGCAACTAATCTGAGAATTACGTTAAATTTAGTTAAGTTGGATCTGCGATTTAAGCAAAATTCCGATGTTTTATGCTTAACTTCTTGACAAAAGAAGCACTTTGTATTAGAGAAACCAATTTTTGATAACTTACGAGAAACTTTAACCTATGAAAATATCTTGGAGAACCCTATTACTCTGGACTTTACCACTATTGGTAGTGGGCTTTTTCCTGTGGCAAGGGGCTTTCCCTTCTGCTTCAACTCAGATGGGGAACAACACAGCTAACACCCGAATGACCTACGGGCGTTTCTTAGAATATTTAGATGCGGGCCGTATCCTCAGCGTCGACCTCTATGAAGGCGGACGCACCGCTATCGTACAAGCGGTTGACCCCGAAATTGAAGATCGCGTTCAAAGATCACGGGTAGACCTCCCCATGAACGCCCCCGACTTAGTAGCTAAGTTACGGCAATCTGATGTTCAACTTGAATCTCACCCTATCCGCAACGAAGGAGCGTTATGGGGCTTTTTAGGCAATTTATTATTTCCTATTCTCCTAATTGGTGCTTTATTCTTCCTCTTCCGTCGCTCTAGTAATATGCCAGGAGGTCCCGGCCAGGCTATGAACTTCGGTAAGTCCAAAGCCCGTTTTCAAATGGAAGCCAAAACCGGTATTATGTTTGATGATGTGGCCGGTATTGATGAAGCAAAAGAAGAATTACAAGAGGTGGTCACGTTCTTAAAACAACCCGAACGCTTCACCGCCGTCGGGGCCCGTATTCCTAAAGGGGTGTTATTAGTAGGACCGCCTGGAACCGGGAAAACCTTATTAGCTAAAGCGATCGCAGGAGAGGCCGGTGTCCCCTTCTTCAGCATTTCTGGGTCTGAGTTCGTGGAAATGTTTGTCGGTGTGGGTGCATCCCGTGTCCGTGATTTATTCAAAAAAGCCAAAGAAAACGCCCCTTGTCTCATCTTCATCGATGAAATTGACGCAGTGGGTCGTCAACGGGGTGCCGGTATCGGTGGCGGTAACGACGAACGGGAACAAACCCTGAACCAGTTATTAACGGAAATGGACGGGTTTGAAGGCAACACCGGTATTATTATTATTGCTGCCACCAACCGCCCTGATGTACTAGACTCTGCGTTAATGCGTCCCGGTCGGTTTGACCGTCAGGTAATCGTAGACGCACCTGATTTCAAAGGACGGATCGAAATCTTAGAAGTTCACGCCCGTAACAAAAAATTAGCGCCCGATGTCTCTATTGAGTCTATCGCTCGTCGGACTCCTGGGTTTAGCGGTGCAGACTTAGCTAACTTACTCAATGAAGCCGCCATTTTAACCGCCCGTCGTCGCAAAGAAGCCATTACCTTACTGGAAATTGACGACGCTGTAGACCGTGTGGTTGCCGGTATGGAAGGAACCCCCTTAGTAGATAGTAAGAGTAAGCGTCTCATTGCTTATCACGAAGTCGGCCATGCGATCGTCGGAACCTTAGTTAAAGATCACGATCCGGTACAGAAGGTAACCTTAATTCCTCGTGGACAGGCCCAAGGGTTAACCTGGTTTACCCCCAACGAAGAACAAGGGTTAACCACCAAAGCACAGCTAATGGCCCGCATTGCAGGGGCGTTAGGGGGTCGTGCAGCTGAAGAAGAGGTGTTTGGTTACGATGAGGTAACCACCGGTGCTGGTGGCGATTTACAGCAGGTTTCAGAAATGGCCCGTCAGATGGTGACTCGTTTCGGAATGAGTGAGTTGGGACCCCTTTCCTTAGAAAGTTCTTCTGGGGAAGTCTTTTTAGGGGGTGGTTTAATGAACCGCGCCGAATATTCCGAAGAAGTGGCCATGAAAATTGATAGTGAGGTTCGCACGTTAGCTGAAGAAGGCCATCAACTCGCCCGTCAAATCATCCGTGATAACCGCGAAGTGGTCGATCGCTTAGTGGAATTACTGATCGAAAAGGAAACCATTGATGGGGAAGAATTTCGTCAAATTGTAGCTGAATACACCCACGTTCCTGAAAAAGAACAGTTTGTTCCTCAACTGTAATTTAGATTAGAAAATTCCCAAAAAAGGCGCGAGCGATCGCGTCTTTTTTCTTACTTCAATGAAGTTCAGCGATCACCGATTTTTTGGTTGGGTTGAGGAACGAAACCCAACAAATTAAACTTACCTATAATCTGCTCATTATAAGGATGTTGGGTAAGTTATTATTATATGAGGAATATCCTCACCATGTTTACGATAACTTTCTTTTACTCCTTCCCATGCTAACATTAACTCATTAAGTGCTTTTTGGGGTGTATCAGCAAAGGCAGAAACGCTAGGCATTTCTACTAAATGGGCTATCCAATCTCCTTCTTCATCTTGGAAAATATTAATCGTAAAACCATTAAAATTATTAATTGTTGGATTCATTTTCTTTCTCCTGTATTTTCAAAAATTGTTTGACTTGATAAGCTTTAGCTTCATTATTTTTTGTTGGTTGAATAGATAAACGAATTCTTTCACTAGAATACCAAATACGGTGACTTCCTGTTTGATGGTCGAAAGTCCAACCACAAAGAACAAGCAAGGTTTCAAATTCGCTAAAGCGTAATCCTTGAGGTGATTTTCTCGCTTTTTCTAGTAGTTTTTCTTTTTTTCCCATCTCTTACCACACAGGCATTTATTCTAACTTAACTTAAAAACGATAAACTAGCAATTAATGTATTTATATTCTTATTCTCTACTAGCTTTAGATTACTTTGATTATTAATAGAATCCCCAAACAAGATTAAATGAAGTTCAGCGATCGCCGATCTTGCCGGTTGGGTTGAGGAACGAAAAGATCAGGAATCGCACTATTATGATACCCATAATTTTAATCTTATAAGAAAATCTTATCTTTCCTAAGATGTGGTTACATACACTGAGAATTTAAGAGATATCTATCCAATAAAATTACTGACAATATATTTACACTATTACTAAGAGTTTAAACTATTTCTCTTCGAGAGAGACTTAAGGGTTTGTCAGCTATAGCATGATTTATCTTGGCTGATTAAATTTTTAAAGTAATCTTTTTTTACAAAAACTTATTTTTTTTTGAGGATAACACCCAGTAAAACTTACCATTTTTTCAGCAATTACACGACTTAATTATCAAGAAATAATCCCATACGATGGAATCAAGAATTATTACATTTCATAAGATGGAGTTAAATTAATATGCCTGAAACATTAGGGACTGGCGACAACTCAAAAAGCTACGGTGACGGAAATAATACTATTTACGCCAACGATGGTAACGATACTATACGAGGAGGAGGAGGTAAAGACTCGCTTTATGGAGAAGATGATCATGACAAGCTTTATGGACAAAGTGGGGATGATTACCTTAATGGGGGAAGTGGCAATGATTCTCTTGATGGTGGAGATAATCGAGATACTTTAATAGGGGGAAGTGGCAAAGATACCTTAAGAGGAGGCAATGGTGATGACACCCTTAAGGGAGGAACAGAAAATGACACCCTTTATGGACAAACTGGTGATGATTACCTTGAGGGGGGAAGTGGCAATGATTCTCTTGACGGTGGGGATAATCGAGATACTTTAATAGGGGGAAGTGGAAACGATACCTTAAGAGGAGGCAATGGTGATGACACCCTTGAGGGAGGAACAGAAAATGACACCCTTTATGGACAAAGTGGGGATGATAGTCTCAAAGGAGATGCTGGCGATGATTTTCTTGACGGTGGAACCGACTCAGATACTTTAAAAGGGGGGAATGATAACGATCGCCTGGAAGGAGGGAATGGTAACGATTGGCTTTATGGACAAAATCATGACGATACCCTCTATGGCGAAAGCGGTGATGATAGACTCTATGGGGGAGGAGGAAATGACGCGCTTTATGGTGGAAATAACAAAGATACCCTAAGCGGAGGTGCGGGGATTCTTGTTTTAACGCTCTACATTTAAACCTTTATTTTCTCATTCTTCTTCACCAATTACTTCATCACCCTTATAATCCATAAACATAGCCCCAAATAAAGAGGGAAAAGACTTTTCATAGTTGTTAAGAGAAAAACTGCGATCACCTCAGTCATTATCAGTTATTTTTCTTGACTTTTCCCATATCAGTTAGGTTTTCCAATTGAATTTAGTGGGTATGGAATGTTAACATCTATGTTGACCTTAATAGGGTCAATCCAAAGTCGGATTATATTCATGAACACATCCAAACAACAACAAAAAGCCTTAGCAATTCTCAAAATTCTCAAAAAATTATATCCTGATGCCACTTGTAGTTTAACCTATGATAGTCCGGTTCAATTATTAGTCGCCACTATCTTATCAGCGCAATGTACCGATGAGCGGGTTAATAAAGTCACCCCTGCATTATTTGCTCGTTTTCCTGATGCTCAAGGGTTAGCTAATGCAGATCGAGAAATATTAGAAACCTTAATCCGTTCTACTGGCTTTTATCGTAATAAAGCCAAAAATATTCAAGGGGCTTGTCAGAAAATTGTTAATGATTTTCACGAAAAAGTCCCTCAAACGATGGAAGAATTATTATTATTACCCGGAGTAGCTAGAAAAACCGCTAATGTTGTTTTAGTCCACGCTTTTGGTATCAATGCAGGGGTAACAGTCGATACTCATGTCAAGCGTTTAAGTCAACGGTTAGGGTTAACAGAAAACAGTGAACCTGTTAAAATTGAAAGGGATTTAATGGCTTTATTACCCCAAAAAGATTGGGAAAATTTTTCCATTCGGATTATTTATCATGGTCGTCAAATTTGTAAAGCAAGAACGCCAAATTGTCAAGAATGTCAACTCGCTCATCTTTGTTCTTTTAATGCTTGATAAAATACTATGAATACTAAAAATATAAACAAAAATATTTTAATTATTGGGGCTTCAAGAGGCATTGGTTTAGGTTTTGTAAAAATGCTTCTGGAAAGAGAAAAAACGGTCAACATTTATGCGACTTATCGCCAAAAAGAAACAGCACAAGATTTATTTCAGTTACAAATTCAATATTCTAATGCTCTTAAATTATTACAATTAGATGTTACTGAAGAAGAACAAATTAGCAATTTAGCTAAATCTTTAAAACAAGACATATCAGACCTTCATTTAGTCATTAATTGTGTCGGCATTCTTCATCAAGATAAGATTAAACCCGAAAAAAGTCTGAGACATATTAACAGCGAAAACTTATTAACCTATTTTCAAATTAATAGTATTGCTAGTGTATTATTGGCTAAACATTTATTACCATTCTTTCGTCATTCCCAAAAGAGTGTTTTTGCTGCCATTAGTGCTAAAGTTGGCAGCATTGGAGATAATTATCTAGGAGGTTGGTATGGTTATCGTGCCTCAAAAACAGCCCTTAATATGTTCATGAAAACCGTTTCTATCGAATATAAACGCACTTGTCCCCAGACCATTGTTGTTGCATTACATCCAGGAACAACAGATACAGATTTATCTAAACCCTTTCAAAAAAATGTCCCCCCAGAAAAGTTATTTTCTGTGGAGAGAACGGTTAATCAATTACTCAATATTATCGAAAATTTGACTGAAAATGATACCGGACAATTCTTTTCTTGGGACGGTAGTAATCTTTCTTGGTAATAGTAAATTCTCAAAAGTAACTGAATACTCAAGTTGTCATTGCGAGGGGAAATATCAACAGTAAGCTTTAATTTTTGCTAAAAACACCCCGAAGCAATCTATCATAAACATAGAGATTGCTTCATGACCCTATCGCTACGTTCGCAATGATGATACTTTTATTCTTAGGATGATGGTAGGGTAGGCAATGCCCACCTTACCAGAGTATCTAGGACTTCTGTAAGTCCCCCTTTTCAAAGGGGGTAGGGGGGATTACCTTTTAACTTTCCCGTAGCAGTATAGTACAATTATACGTCATAAATTCTGCATTCATCAGCTTCGGGGTGTTCTTGACAATACTTTTGAAAGTTTGTACGCTCTTTTTTGTGAGACGCTTCAGCAAAGAGTTCTTCTACTTCATCCCATGCTTCGGCTGCTTGTGTCGTTTTGCCTTCAGAAGACAGTTTACGCGCTTCCTTAATAGCTTCGTCGATACGTTCTTGCAGGGTTGTGTTGGTAGTCGTCATAATCGTTTTCCTTGTTCACACCTATTTGATTAACTTACTTTTACGTTAACGTGAACAACTCGGATGTCACCTCGCTTAACTGGTTCACCCAGTTGGGTGAAGATATAATATTGATGGGGTAGATGTAGGTTGGGTTGAAGAATGAAACCCAACAAAATCGAATTCTAATGCACAAAATTAGTCCAATAGGGTGCGTTAGGCAAACTATAGTTTGTTGGATAATTGTTAGACTCTTCTTATGCCGTAACGCACCAAAATTGATGTTTTCGCTGTATTATGCTCTGCTAATACGTTCAATTAATGATGAAATAAACAAAACATTAAGTAGTAGATTATCTTAACTAGAATGGTGGGTTACGACGTATCTTTATATTCCTGTGATAACTTAAATTATAGCCGTCTAACCCACCCTACTTTAATCAGGTACGACAGATTTTTATATTCCTGTGATAACTTAAATTATAGCCGTCTAACCCACCCTACTTTAATCAGGTACGACAGATTTTTATATTCTTGTGATAACCTAAATTATAGCCGTCTAACCCACCCTACTTTAATTAATGGTAAAATAAATAATGTTCCTGTGAAACAAAATTAAGAGTGATTATGTTACAAATTCTCACAGGCTTTGGTTTTCTTTCTGGAATGAGTTATCCTTTCCGTTTATTGCGACTGTTTAAGTCTAATCCTGGTCTGTTATCTTATATTATTGTTCCCATTTTAGTCAATATTGTTGTTGGGATTTTCCTTTATGTTGGTCTATTTTTCTTTGGTTGGCAAGTTACCCAACTGTTAACCGATAGTATTATTAACCGTCTTGATTTATTATTAGCTGATCTTCCTAGTTGGTTAAATAGTTTAGATTATGTTGTGATTTTTTTAGGTTGGTTAATTAGAATTATTTTGAGTTTACTCTTATTGATTTTAACAGGATTTATTTTAGTTCAATTTGGTGTGTTATTAGCTGCACCTTGGTACGGTAATTTATCAGAGAAAATAGAGAAAATTAGAACCAATAAAGTAGAAATTGTAGAAGTGGGAATCGTTCGAGATATTTGGCGAGCCATTTTATTTGAACTGAAAAAAATTGTCTTAATTTTAGGTTGTGGTGTCTTAATCTTTTTCTTGAGTTTTATTCCTATTATCGGCGCAATTATTTCTACAGTAGGCGGGTTAACCGTGACAGGAACTATTATTTGTTTAGACTTTTTTGATGGTGCATTAGAAAGAAGACGACTAAAATTTAGGAAAAAAGTGAGTCTTGTTTGGAAAACGTTTCCCGCAAGTGCAGGGTTTGCTGTCATTTGTTTATTGTTAATTGGTATTCCTTTTATTAACTTAATTACTATTCCTTTTTGTGTGGGAAGTGGGACGTTATTTGTTTGCGATCGCATTTTATCTAAACAGTTATTAAAACCAACAAATTAACATGGATATTTCTAACTTAATTCAAGCACTACAAACCCCCAATAGTTATCCTCATACTGTACAAACTCCCATCAAAGTGATTCAAACCCATATTTCAGTTATCTTTTTAACAGGAAACTACACTTACAAAATCAAAAAACCTGTTGATTTTGGATTTTTGGACTATTCAACCCTAAAAAAACGTCAACATTTTATTAATCAAGAATTGACCATGAATCAAGTGATCGCGCCTGATATTTATTTAGAAGTTTTACCTATTACTTTAGAAAATAATCAAGTAAAAATAGAAGGAAAAGGTGAAACTATAGATTATGTTCTCAAGATGAACCAATTTCCTCAAGACTGTTTATTTATTAATCTATTTCAAGCAGGAAAACTCGAGAAACATCACTTAGAAGAGTTAGGAAAAATCGTAGCAGCGTTTCATGAAAATACAAAAACGAATAATTATATTAATAGCTTTGGTAATATTGAAGTCATCAAACAATCCATAGACGAAAATTATGAGAGAACAGAAAAATATATCGGTATTGCTCAAACTCAACAACAATATCAAGAAACAAAAGACTTTACCGATCACTATTTTGAACAAAAACGAGACTATTTTAAACAACGACAAAACGAAGATAAAATAAGAGAGTGTCACGGAGACTTACACTTAAAAAATATTTGTCTCTGGAACAATAAAATACAGTTATTTGATCGCATTGAATTTAACGAAGAATTTCGCTACGTTGATGTAATGTTTGATGTGGCATTTACTGTCATGGACTTAGATGCAAGAAACCGTCAAGACTTAAGTAATATTTTTCTCAATACTTATTTAGAACATACAGGAGATTGGCAAGGATTACAAGTTTTACCTGTCTATCTTTCCCGTCAATCGTATGTAAGAGCAAAAGTTAATTCTATGACACTTGATGACCCCAATATTTCCGATGAAGAACATAAAAAAGCAAAGAAAGAAGCTCAAAATTACTATCATTTAGCTTGGAAATATACCCAACAACATCAAGGACAAATTATTATGATGTCAGGGTTGTCAGGAGCAGGAAAAACCACCGTAGCAAAATATCTCGCTCAACAAATTAATGGTATTTTAATTCGTTCTGATGCTGTGAGAAAACACTTAGGAAATGTCAGTTTAGATGAAACAGGAAACAGTGAACTTTATAGTGAAGAAATGAATCAAAAAACTTACGAAACTTTGATAAAATTAGGTGAAATAGTTGCCAAAGAAGGATTTAATGTTATTTTAGATGCTAAATTTGATCGTCATCAATGGCGAAAACCCGTGATAGAAATAGCTAAAAAAGATAACATTTCGTTGACAATTTTATCTTGTTATGCACCTGTGAAAATTTTAAGCGATCGCCTTTCAACACGCAAAGGAGACATTTCTGATGCAACCCCTCAGTTATTGCAACAACAACAAAATAATTCTCAAGAGTTTAATGAAGAAGAAATGATTTATGTAAAAAAAATTGACACCACTGGTAACTGGAAAGAACAAATCACAGCAATTTTTAATAGCCTATTTTAACACTCAAGATATACAAAGAATTAAAACAGCAACCGCCTACACTTCCATTAACCTAACTTGGCAATGTTTTGCTGCTTCAATTAAGCGACTATCATTCGTTGCTAAAGGTAAACTTTTCCGCAAAGCTAATTCTAAATAAGCAGCATCATAAGAAGCTAAACTCTGTTCTCTTCCTAGTTTTAATGTTCGTTGAAAAGCTTGTGATGAGGTTAAAGTATCAATTACAATGGGTAAAGATTGTAATAAGTTAATTGCTTGTTAAGTTTGTTCAATTGTCATCCGATTTCTTCTTTCAGCTACTAAGAGAGTATTAACAACTTCTAATGACCAAATTTCAGGAACAAAAGCAGTTGCATCTGTCATTAAAGCTAAAATAGAATTAGCATAATCATCATCTTCGTCGACTAAACACCAACTAATTGAAATTGAACAGTCTAAAACAAATTCTATCAAAATCTTCGCCCCTGTTCTTTCATTTCTCTAATATTACTTTGAGCTATTGCAATATTTTTTCGTAATGCTTTCATTTCATTAATCGCATTTTCAATAGACTCTTTCGTTACAGTTTTTCCCCAAGCATTATAACGAATATTAGTGCTATTTTTTTCAACTTCATTGGTTAAAATAAACTTAATTTCTTCTATTAAAGTTCTACCATGATAAGTAGCTTGATTTTGTAACTTTTCTAAGATTTCAGGTTTTATATCATCTAGAATAATTGTCATTGTTTTACTTGATCAAGTATTGTCTGACTTCAATTGTATAATATTTTCACTATTCGGTTTTTTCCTAACTAATCATGAAGTCTATAGAACTACACATTATTGTTAGGACGTTAAAGAGATTCCTCGTACCTCACCAATGACAGCGACACATCCAAACAATGTTCTAACTAATTTTTGTACTGCTATAGAACTTTACGGTCATGGGACAACATTAAGATAAAAAACGCAACCACCATCGTATAATAATGATTAATGGAAGATATAACGAATTCTCTAGTCAAAGACTTAACTAAAGCCTTAACCGTGTCCAGAGAAACAGTCACACTATGGTTGTCAAAAAAGGGATTTGACATTTCCCTCCTGAAATTAAACAACCCTATGGTGTCCCACGGAAGCATTATGAGAAGTACGTAAAGAACACAAGGAGATTTAAGTTGGTTACCACAACATCATTGAAAACCACAAAATCAGAAGAAATTTTCGCTGCAGCCCAAAAATTAATGCCAGGGGGCGTAAGTTCCCCCGTGAGGGCGTTTAAGTCCGTTGGCGGGCAACCCATCGTCTTTGACCACGTCAAAGGGGCTTATATTTGGGATGTAGACGGCAACCAATACATTGATTATGTCGGAACCTGGGGTCCGGCCATTTGTGGCCACGCCCATCCTGACGTTATCTCGGCCCTTCACGACGCTTTGGACAAAGGAACCAGTTTCGGCGCACCCTGTTTCTTAGAGAATGTTCTAGCAGAAATGGTCATTGATGCCGTTCCTAGCATCGAAATGGTTCGCTTTGTTAACTCTGGTACTGAAGCTTGTATGTCCGTCTTGCGCTTAATGCGGGCGTTTACTGGCCGAGACAAAATCATTAAATTTGAAGGGTGTTACCACGGCCATGCAGATATGTTCTTGGTCAAAGCCGGGTCTGGGGTTGCAACCCTCGGTTTACCGGACTCCCCTGGGGTTCCCAAAACCACCACCGCCAACACCTTAACCGCCCCATACAACGATTTAGAAGCGGTTAAAGCCCTATTTACCGAAAATCCCGATCAGATTGCAGGGGTCATTTTAGAGCCTGTGGTGGGTAATTCTGGCTTTGTTGTACCCGATGGTGGCTTTTTAGAAGGATTACGGGAAATCACTAAAGAACACGGTGCTTTATTGGTGTTTGATGAAGTGATGACCGGTTTCCGTATTTCCTATGGTGGGGCCCAAGCAAAATTTGGCGTGACCCCTGACTTAACTACTTTGGGTAAAGTTATCGGCGGTGGTTTACCCGTCGGGGCCTACGGTGGTCGCAAAGATATTATGTCAATGGTTGCCCCGGCTGGCCCCATGTATCAAGCTGGAACGTTATCCGGTAATCCTTTGGCCATGACTGCCGGCATCAAAACCCTGGAATTATTGCAAAAACCAGGTACTTACGACCAATTAGAACAAATTACCCAACAGTTAAGCGAAGGCTTAATTAAGGTAGCCAAAGATGCGGGTCATAGCGTGTGTGGTGGTTATATTGGGGCCATGTTTGGTATGTTCTTCACCGAAGGTCCCGTCAGAAGCTACGACGATGCGAAAAAGTCTGATACGGCTAAATTTGGCCGTTTTCATCGGGGAATGCTAGAAAAAGGCGTTTACATGGCTCCTTCTCAGTTTGAAGCCGGTTTCACCTCTTTGGCCCATACCTCAGAGGATATTGAGAAGACTTTAGCCGCAGCGAAAGAAGTGCTTTCTAACCTATAGGTTGCTTTCTTTTGATGAAAGTTGTAGGGTGGGCCATGCCCACCCTACTGTTAATTATGCCTCGGTTTCTCCATCAAACTTCAAAGAAACCCCGTTCATACAATAGCGTTGTCCCGTGGGTTTAGGTCCATCAGGAAAAACGTGACCCAAATGACCCCCGCAACGACTACAATGAACCTCGGTTCTGGTCATAAATAAAGTACGATCAACGGAGGTTTCAATGGCACCTTCGATGGGTTGATAAAAGCTTGGCCAACCAGTACCACTGTTATATTTAGTGTCCGACTTAAATAAGGGTTGTCCACAACCCGCGCATTTATAAATTCCCTCCCCATACTCTTTATCAAGGGGACTGGTTCCGGCTCTTTCTGTCCCGTGTTTGCGTAAAACGTTAAACTGTTCGGGGGTTAACGCTTGTTTCCATTCTTGTTCGCTTTTGTTAACTTCAAATTGTTTGTCTGATGTTTTCATCATGGTTTTTTTCTAAAATAATAACAACTGTGTCAGCGTTTTGAAAGAGATACTACTCTATATCAATGGTAGTCGGAGAGTCTCCCTCTGAAGGTTTAGAAGCAAGGGGTTTTCTATAGTCCATATATAAGCGATCGCGCCACAGGAAGAAAGCATCGTAAGCAGTATTATCCGCTAACCCAGGAATTCCTTTTCCTTTGAGATTATCAGGAATATCTAAATAATCACCACCCGGTTGCTTTAAAATGATACTTAATCCAGCAACTGCTAGATCCGCTAAGGTAATTTGATCCCCCACTAAATAGGGTTGATGTTCTAAAATAAGACTAAGAGCTTCTAAGTCTTGTTTAAGGGCTTTGGTGGCTTCTTTAACCGCATCGGGACCGAAACCAGCGCCGGTTCCTAACACACTTAAAATATCTCCAGGAACCGCACCAATTAACGTTTTTAAGAAGTCAGGAACTTCTTTTGGCAACACAGAAGTACGAAAGTTTGGGTTTTGGTTTAATGCACCAATTAAAGCAATTCTTCCCTTAATTCCAATAGATTCATCTGCCCATTCTTCTATTAATAAACACTGCCCTCTCTTGAGGGGATCAGTGGGAATAATCGGCTTTTCTGGGTATTTTCTATCTAAATAAAAAGCAATTTCAGTGGAGTCAGCAACAATCGTTTCTCCATCTTTTAAGACGGGAACTTGTCGCTGTCCTGACATTTTATATAGGTCTACTTGTCCCACTCCAGGGGTAACTTCTATTTTGCGATATTCTAACCCTTTATAATCAAGAATTAAACGCACTTTCTCAGAATATTGAGAAACCTCAAATTGATACAATTCTAACATTAGTGAGCCTCTCCCCAACAGTGATTATTCTCTATTTATACTGTAACGTTTTTTTACAATTTTGTCATGAATGCTCAAAGTTTGCTCTTGATAAGGTATTTACTATTTTTATGTTTCTATCTTATGAATAAGAAGTTTGTTATAATAAAAGGATCAAGTTAAAAAATCATAAATTTCTCTCGAACTTGATCAAGTTTTTGTCAGTAAAAAAGTATTAATTTTTGTCTCGAAACTAATATTAATTACCATAACATTATAAGGGGAGACTGAAACAATGAAAACAGAGCGATCTCAGACTCGTATTGTGATTATGGGGGCTGCCGGACGAGACTTCCATAATTTTAACCAAGTTTATCGCCATAATTCAAACGTGAAAGTTATCGCGTTTACCGCAGCGCAAATATCAGGCATTGCCAACCGTTTTTATCCCCCTTCCTTAGCTGGCCCTCTTTACCCTGAAGGTATCCCCATCGTGGATGAAACGGAACTAGACACCCTTTGTCAAGAAAAAGCCATCGATCAAGTCATTTTTGCTTATAGCGACGTTACCCACCGTTATGTGATGCACTTGGCTTCTCGCGTGTTAGCGTCGGGGTCCGACTTTTTGTTACTCGGGCCACAACAAACCATGTTAAAAGCCAACGTCCCCGTTATTGCCGTGTCTGCGGTACGAACCGGGTGCGGAAAATCCCAAACCAGTCGATGGTTATCCAAATTATTACAAAAAAAAGGATTAACCGTCGCTGTTATTCGTCACCCTATGCCTTACGGGGACTTAGAAAAACAAGCGGTGCAAAGATTCGCCACCCTCGACGACCTAACTCAAGCTAATTGTACCGTAGAAGAACGGGAAGAGTATGAACCCCATATTAATGTGGGTAACATTGTTTATGCAGGGGTAGACTACGAACAAATTGTGCAACAGGCCCAACAAGAAGCCGATATCATCCTCTGGGACGGCGGAAACAACGATTTTCCCTTCATTCGTCCCGACTTACACTTGGTTTTAGTCGATCCTTTGCGGCCGGGAGACGAAACCACCCATCATCCCGGAGAAGTGGTGTTACGCATGGCTGATATTGTGATCATTGCCAAGGTAGACGCAGCCGAAGATGCCAATATTCAACGGGTGAAAGAAACCGTACAACAGGTTAACCCCAACGCCTTAATTATCCAAGGGAAGTCTCCCATCGTCCTAGACAAACCCGACTTAGTACGCGATCGCCGTGTTTTAGTGGTGGAAGATGGGCCGACAACGACTCATGGAGGAATGGCCTACGGGGCCGGTTATATTGCAGCTACCCGCACCCAAGCTAAAGAAATTGTCGATCCTCGCCCCTATGCAGTTCCCGAAATTGCTAAAATTTACAAAACCTATCCCCATATTGGGTCAGTATTACCAGCAATGGGTTATTTTCCTGAACAATTAAAAGCTTTAGAAACAACGATTAATCAAGCAGAAGTGGATGTGGTAGTGGCCGCAACCCCTAGTAATTTAGCAGAGTTAATTGAGGTTAATAAACCTATTATTCGGGCAAGTTATGACTTTGCGGAAGCCCAAAGTCCAGGGTTAACCGAACAGATAGAGAAATTTTTAGAATAGATTGAAGGATCGGAAAAAAACAATTATTCGATCCTAGAAAATATAAAAAATCCCCCACATCTAGCAGAGGACTTAAAATAGGTTTGGTATTAAATTCTATTTTTTCTTTAATGACTCTAAGTATTTCTTTCACCATTAATAGTGGCATTATTTACTACTTAAAAATTATCTTCTTATCAGTTTTCACAAATCAAATCCGATTGCTATATTACATCAGTAACAGCGATCACATGGCGGGAATAGGCGCGAAGAAGTAACGGAAAGCTTGGTTTCGTCGATGCGATTGCGGGAGAAACAAAACTTTTCGATCTACTGAACCTAATAACTTTAACTATTCTTGATCCCAGAGACTTTTAATAATAGCAAATAGAGTCATAATGCCAACTATAATAATATTACGTTTACTTTGCTCTTTACTTTTGATAATTTCGTTTAATTCTTTATTGTATTTTTCATTTGCTTCAATCATTAATTCTACAATTTTGACTTTATTCATTTCATCAATATCTGATTTTAATAAATCTTTTATAGCTTCATTTATTTTTTCTAAGCCTGAATATTTATTAATAATTAAACTATTGTCAGAAGTACTTGTTTCTAAGTAGTGTTTTATAATTTCAGTCATAGAATCAATTATTGGGGTAACTAGATTAAAATTAGAATTTAAAAAATTAATAGTTTTATCATCTGCTTCTTTTGTCTCCTTTTCTAAAAAACTAATTATTTTTTGTTTTTCATCTAAAGATAATTTTTTGATAGATTCAAGTTCAGATTGATTAATAATGTTCTCAGTTAAAGTTTTAGTCATGATTAACAAAAGGTTTTAACATAAATAAAGGGACATTTAAAACAAAATATAAAATATTTATAAAAGCTGTTGGTGTGAATAGAAAAATAGAAAAAATAAAATATATATTATATAAGCTAATTACTATATAAATAATCAGGAAAAAAATAAAAGAAATATTATTAAATTTAATCCAAAATATATTATGTTTTTCTAATCTTTGATTAACACGCAATTTGATTTGAAAAGGAACTATATTTTTATTTTCAAAAAGATTTTTATACTTTTCAATCTCACCGATTAACTTTGATAAATTAACAAAATAAAAGCCAAATTTATATCGTAATATATTTTCTGAACTTTCTCCTACATTTCTTACATATATATTTAGTATTTTATATCCAACTACTTTAAGTAAAGGAAAACTTCTATGTGATAAAGTAACAAAATTTAATGGAATAGTAATTAAACCATAAAGACGATTTTTTATAGAATTGCCCATACTATGTGGATAAGCGAAAATACTAAATTCTTCTTTTTTAGCGAAAAATAAAATTCTATAATTAGTTAAGATAAAAAATCCTCTAATGAAAAGTTCTTCATTTTTTAACCAATTCTCATCATGTATTGAATTTCTACCATCTATTAATCTGGCAATTAATGGATTTATAGCTTTTAAAGGAGGGCTAACATGATAATCATTAACAACATTAACGTACATAACAACATTATTATACTTGAAAATAATTGACTCATTTTCAAGTAAATTATTTGCTATTAAATCATTTTCTGATTTCATAGAAGCAATTGATGACAATTCATAATTTACAGAGTCTAATCAAATTATATAAATGAAAGTAAATCGATACGGACGAGCAGAAGTCCTCACACCAGAACAGATACATCTATTATTCACCGAAAGATTCAAATCGGCAAGAGATCGAGTCCTATTTGATGTGTGCCTTTATGTTGCCACTCGTATCAATGAAGCCTATACCCTGATTACAGGTGATGTCATTGGGGTGAAAGGTGTCAGAGATGAATGCCGCTAAGTTATGAGTCAAAATTCCCGTGAAGGCTACGGAATGATGCTGGTTTGAGTCTCGTCAAAAAGGATAACTTAGCGGCATTCACATATATATTTATCTGTCAATAAATATAAAAATCAAGTTAATCTTGAAAATCTCTGTTTTCATTACCACTTCAAACCTTTATATGGTCAAGATCAAACAACTATCATTGATACAAAGGTTTAGTTAAACCGTTGTATCATCTTGAAAAATCCCCCTGATAAATACATTAGGAAGTCTAACAATCAATTGGAGATGTGAACCGTAACACAGTCTTCTAGACTGTACAACCAAGATGGTTGTGTTACAGTTTTCAGTCTTAATCCGGCAACCAATCTTCAATTACCTGTTCAATGACATAAGGACACCTTGTTTTATTGGCAACTTTGAAAAATTCCAGAAATTGTTTATGTTTACCCTCAAGGCAAAACAATCTAAGATACGATAAGATTTTTCTATCAGATAAGGTGTGTGAGGAATATAGTGATGACAGTGCAGAGTCAGGTCAACACTCAAAATAAAATTAGTCAAACATTATGGCTCATTTTGGGGCGATATGGTGGGTTTATCGCATTAATTTGGCTGATTCTCTGTTTACCAGCGCAAGCAGCCAAAGAATTACGAATTGCCGTTAAAAAAGGCGTTAGCGCAGTGCAAGTGGGCAGTTCAACCCCCGCCATTGTTCGGGATGCAGGAGGGCGGCCAATCGGCAATTTAGCCCCACTGGATGGCTTTACGGTGAAACCCAGAGGTAGCGGGGTTAACCTTAATCAATGGAACTCCAGTAATCTGATCATTGAACCCAAAGATGATGGCGTGGTATGGATCGGCGATCGCTGGTATCGGGGAAAAGTTCGCGTTATTCGTCAAGGAAGGGGGGTAACAGCCCTTAATCTAGTAGATATAGAAGAATATTTGTACAGTGTCGTTGGGGCTGAAGCTTACCCCACCTGGCCCCAAGAAGCGTTAAAATCTCAAGCAGTAGTTGCCCGTACCTATGCCCTCTACAAAGCATCGACGGCCAGTAACCGTTACTATGACTTAGACACCACCACCAACACCCAGGTATATAAGGGGTTAGAAACGGAATTTGTGACCACCCATGACGCAGTTAAAGCCACGTTAGGGCAAGTTTTAACCTATAACGGTAAAGTAATTTTATCCGCCTTTCACTCCTCTTCTGGAGGTCATACGGAAAATGTTGAGGATGTGTGGACTTCTCCTTTGCCTTATTTACGGGGTGTGGTAGATTACGATCAGACAGCCCCCGTGTTTCAATGGAGTAAGTCCTTTAGTGCCTGGGAAATGGGTCGTCTTATTGGGGGTGTGGGGGCTGTGCGATCGCTCATTCCTGAAAAAACCACTCCCCACGGTCGTATTATTACCTTAAAAGTGGTCGGTAGTGCCGGATCTCGTCGCATTACAGATGATCAACTACGCAAAGCTTTAAAGCTCAAAAGTACCCTATTTACTGTCTCTAATAATAGTGGAACCTTTACCATTCAAGGAAGAGGTTATGGTCACGGCATTGGGTTAAGTCAATGGGGAACCCATTATTTAGCTGAACAAGGAATTCCCTATCATCAAATTTTGAGTCATTATTACAAAAATGCTCGTTTAACTAACTTAAATTAGTGAGTTTTTTGTAAGGTGGGCAAAGTTTTCTACTTGACAGGTAGTCCAGATAACTCTCTAATTTGCCCACCTTACCCTCTTAAGGTTTCGTTTATAAATAGTCTCTAAATATCCTAACCATAATGGATAATGCTATAGTCCAGTAGGGTGGGCAAAGTTTTTTACTTTACAAATAGTCCAGATAAATCTCTGATTTGCCTACCGTCCTTACCCTCTTACAATTTCGTTTATAAAGTCCCCATAATGGGGAATATTATAGTTATAAATCACAAACATTAGAATTACATTTTTTCTTAGCATTGCGTTCAGCAATAATCGTTTCTAAACTAGGTCTTCCTGTTAAGGGAAGCCTCAATTTTGCCCAAATACCATACAGCCAATTAGCAATTTTTCCGATGATAGGAAGCTTGGTTACTGCATAAACCCAACCCATTCCTAAAACCTCGTAAACATAGCGAAACGCCTCAATATCTTTGAGAATTGTTCCATCGGGTAAAATAGTATGAATTCTTCCCATTGCTGACTCATAATCAATCCCACAATGTTGCTCAGGGTTATAATTATCATCAGCAATATTAACTAATTTTACTAAACCTCTTCCTTGATCTTTTTTCTGTAAAAATCGGACTTCTCTCATACATAAAGGACAATCCCCATCATAAAGTAACTTAACTTTCCAATCAGATTGTACAGACTTTTGACTCAAATTTGATGTCGATGTATTCATGATATTTTATTGATAATTAACAGCCCTTCGGGCGAGGCAGAAGGCAGGGGGCAGGAGGCAGGAGGGAATATTTTTAGTAAAAGTAAAGCCTTGTTGCCTCGCCCAACTGGGTTTAAGTCCCCCGCCAAAATTTTAAATTTGGCGGTCTT
>JASJDN010000047.1 GCA_030065205.1 Crocosphaera sp. | reverse complement strand
ATAAAGCCATTGAAATTGACCCTAATTATGCTTGGGCTTGGAATAATCGCGGTATTGCGTTAAGAAAACTAGAACGTTATGAAGAGGCAATAAACTCCTACGATAAAGCCATTGAAATTGACCCTAATTATGCTTGGGCTTGGAATAATCGCGGTTATGCGTCAGAAAAACTAGAACGCTATGAAGAGGCATTAAAATCTTATAATAAAGCTCTTGAAATTGATTCTGATCATAACTTCGCTATTAACAATAAAAGAAGATTACTGGAAAAACTTAATCAAGCAAATAATTAAACTAAAAACTTCTGATTTTATTCACAGTTGATCTTCTAGGGTAATGGTAAAAGGTTGAAGAGGTGGGCAGTTTTGGAGATCATTACATTGATAACTCGGTAAACTCCCTGGTAATAAAGCCCCCGCTACTTCCCTGAGTGCTTCATAAGGGTTATCATCAGGCATCAACGTCAAGATAATAGGGCAATTATCCCCACTCACTTTTGTTTTAGCGCAAATGACATACTGTTTAGGGGTATTGGGATCAGTACGGTAATTAAATTCTATTAACCCATCCTCACGATATATATCTAACCGCCTAGCAATGTCATCACATCGTCTCTGAGTGTCCCAACCATCCCCCATTGAGCGAACCATTCTTAACCAGGGTTTTCTCCCCTTATTATGACGATAAATAACCGACCAAACCTCGCCTCCCTTCATAGGATCGGGTTGCAATTCACAGTAAAAACGGCTTTTTTTATCCAAAATAAATACCTTGGGAGGATCGCTATAGATGGTATAACCTAAGCCAGCTATTCCGATGATCGCCCCAAGAATAGCAAGACCCAAATTTAATTTATCAAAAGCCATAAAAGTCTATGTTTTATCTTAGTTCTAATAAAAATTCTAACAAAAGTATTCTATTGCGCTTCAGTTTTCGTCGAACTCACGTTAAAGAAAGTACAAATTTTTCCCATACTCCCCACACTTCCCACATCTCCCAAACTCGAAACCTCCAACCCCAAACTCTTAACCACTTCCCATATGTCCCCCTCAGTCCTAAACTTTAGTGGAGAGGTGTAACAGGCAATCGCGAGGTTATCTTGTGAAGAAAGTTCTAGCAATCATACTCGGCGGAGGCGCAGGTACGCGCTTATATCCCTTAACCAAGTTACGGGCCAAACCCGCCGTTCCCCTTGCAGGGAAATACCGTTTAATTGATATTCCCGTTAGTAATTGTATTAACGCAGAAATACTCAAAATCTACGTTTTAACTCAATTTAACTCTGCTTCGTTGAATCGACATCTGACACGCACCTATAATTTTACAGGCTTTCACGATGGCTTTGTAGAAGTTTTGGCAGCGCAACAGACAACGGAAAATCCGAGTTGGTTCCAAGGAACAGCCGATGCTGTGCGTCAGTATCTCTGGTTATTTGAGGAATGGGATGCAGATGAATATTTAATCTTGTCTGGTGACCATCTCTATCGTATGGACTATAGTGATTTTGTCAGACGACATCGGGAAACCGGTGCCGATATTACCTTATCCGTAGTTCCTATTGATGAAAAACGGGCATCTAGCTTCGGGTTAATGAAAATTGATGACAGTGGCCGTATTGTCGACTTTTCTGAGAAACCCAAAGGGGACGAATTAAAGCAAATGCAGGTAGATACCTCCATTTTAGGCTTAAACCCCGAACAAGCCAAAGACAGCCCTTATATTGCATCTATGGGGATTTACGTCTTTAATAAAAAAGCATTGACCGATTTATTGACCAATAATCCTGAACAAACGGATTTTGGTAAGGAAATTATTCCTGGTGCAGCTAAAGACTATAATCTCCAAGCGTATCTATTTAAAGGGTACTGGGAAGATATTGGAACCATAGAAGCGTTTTATGAGGCGAATTTGGCTCTTAACCGTCAGCCAAGACCTCGTTTTAGCTTCTATAATGAAAAGTCTCCGATTTACACCCGTGCGCGTAATTTACCCCCCACCAAAGTCCTCAATTGCAATATTACCGAATCGATGATTAGTGAAGGGTGTATGATCAAAGATTGTCGCATCCATAACTCGGTTTTAGGGATTCGTAGTCGCATTGAAACGGATTGTGTGGTGGAAGATTCTTTGCTGATGGGCGCAGATTATTATGAGTCTTTGGATACTCGTCAGTCTTTGGTGGATGAAGGTAAAATTCCTGTAGGTATTGGCAAAGGTAGCACCATCAGACGGGCAATCATAGATAAAAATGCACGCATTGGTCAAAATGTCACCATTGTTAACAAAGAAAATATAGAAGAATCCAATCGTGAAGATGACGGGTTCTATATTCGCAATGGCATTGTTGTCGTATGCAAAAATGCTGTTATCCCAGATGGGACAGTGATTTAAGAAATCCTAAAGGGGGCGAAGTTTCGCCTCTTTTTTTTCTTTATAATAATTATTTTTTTGTAGATTAACTATGGATATTCGTCTTTTAGTTTTGGATATTGATGATACGATTGCGGGCAAATCCAATACAGTTAGTGAGGAAGTTAAACAAGCGATAAAATTAGCCCAACGTCAAGGAATTCGGGTAGCGTTAGCAACGGGAAGAATGTATTATTCTGCTAAGCGGTTTCATGAGTTAATCGCTTCTGATTTACCGATTGTTGCCTATAATGGGGCTTGGATTCAATGTCCTTTAACGGGAGTTCGTCATCATCATTTTCCTGTGAGTTCTGATATAGCTTATCAATTATTTGATTATTTTCAGCAACCTGACTGGTTAAATAAACTAGAAATTCATTGTTATATTGATGATCGTTTGTATGTACAAGAAATTACAGAAAAGACTAAAATTTATCGGCAACGCTCAGGCATTGAACCTGTTTTAGTGGAAGATTTACGCTCTATTTTAGAACAAGAAACGACTAAAATTTTAGCCATTGGAGAACCTAATTCTATCGGTGATTTATTATTAAGTTTACAACAAATTTATCCCCGTGAAACACTTTATTTAACCCAGTCAACCCCTATTTATTTTGAAGCAACTCATCCCCAAGCAAGTAAAGGCTTTGGAGTCCGTTTTTTAGCAGAAGAATTGTTAGGAATAACCTCTGAGCAAGTGATGGCTATTGGTGATAATTTTAACGATTTAGAAATGTTAGAATATGCAGGATTAAGTATTGCGATGGGCAACGCACCTAAGCAAGTTAAGCAAGTCAGTCAATGGGTTACTTCTGATGTGGAAAATGACGGAGTAGCTGTGGCTATTAAGAAGTTTTTGTTGAATTAATGAAAAAGGGAAGTAACCTCTACCAATTAATTCGCCTTCCCTGATACCTAACTATAGCAGATCTACCTAAAAAATGGCAAGTTTAGCTTGCTAAAATTTTCTTGACTCAGTAAAGTCAACAGCACTTTGTTAAGAAATCTGTACTGATTGGCTTAACAAACCTCCGAACTCCGAACTCAGTTTATTGATGAATGTAAATGATAATCAAAGACAAAATAGCAAAGATTTTTAACCTGTTTTGTTTCTTCGGAAACTGAAAGCTTGTCCTCAAAATATCACAAATGTCAACATTTTGTTAAAAAAATATTTTTATATATTACTTTTTGTGAATAAACAGCAAAAAAACTTGACTTTATGCCGCTTTCTATTGTTGCCATAATCAAGTATCCATCAAGAATGAGCCTAATTTTAATTATTGTTAAGCTTCCTCAACAGAAAAGAGGTCTAAGACTTATCATCTATTACTGATGCTTTGCCTAAAACCTAATTAAAGCGGGCATATTAAACGCAATCACAAGAGAAGCAAAATATCCTATTTTTGCTAATCTTCTATTACACTGTCCTCAATAGGAAAACCCTAAAGTTTATTGTCGAGAGAGGAGAACCCTCATGGCAGACGTTACTGAGGCAAAGGCTAAGGTAACGGTTGATAACGATCCAGTCCCTACCTCTTTTGAGAAATGGGGCAAACCAGGACACTTCGACCGTACCTTGGCTAGAGGTCCCAAAACCACCACTTGGATTTGGAACCTTCATGCCGACGCACACGATTTTGATAGTCAAACCAGTGACTTAGAAGATGTTTCGCGAAAAATCTTTAGCGCGCACTTCGGTCATTTAGCCGTCATCTTTGTCTGGCTAAGCGGCATGTATTTTCATGGCGCAAAATTTTCTAACTATGAAGCTTGGTTAAGCAACCCAACCGCCATTAAACCTAGCGCCCAAGTGGTTTGGCCCATTGTGGGTCAAGGGATTTTAAACGGCGATGTAGGTGGCGGTTTCCACGGTATTCAGATCACCTCTGGTCTGTTTTATCTCTGGAGAGCGTCTGGTTACACCAACAGCTACCAGCTATACTGCACCGCCATCGGTGGCTTAGTCATGGCTGGTTTAATGTTGTTCGCTGGATGGTTTCATTACCACAAAAAAGCTCCCAAGTTGGAGTGGTTCCAAAATGTGGAATCCATGATGAACCATCACCTAGCAGGATTACTAGGATTAGGCTCCCTCTCTTGGGCGGGTCACCAAATCCACGTTTCCTTGCCAGTGAATAAACTGTTGGATGCAGGCGTTGCCCCTGGGGATATTCCTTTACCCCATGAATTTCTCGATGCCAGTAAAATGGCCGAGTTGTATCCAAGTTTTGCCCAAGGGCTAACCCCCTTCTTCACCTTAAACTGGGGAGTTTATTCAGACTTCTTAACCTTCAAAGGTGGACTGAACCCCGTAACTGGTGGTTTGTGGCTATCGGATACAGCGCACCATCACTTGGCGATCGCAGTTCTCTTCATCATTGCTGGTCATATGTACCGCACCAATTGGGGCATTGGCCACAGCATGAAAGAAATTCTAGAGGCGCACAAAGGTCCGTTCACAGGAGAAGGTCACAAAGGACTCTATGAAATCCTGACCACCTCTTGGCACGCTCAATTAGCCATTAACTTGGCACTGTTGGGGTCATTAACCATTATTGTGGCCCACCATATGTACGCCATGCCACCCTATCCGTACCAAGCGATCGACTACGGAACCCAATTATCGCTATTCACGCATCATATGTGGATTGGTGGGTTCTTAATCGTAGGGGCTGGCGCTCACGCAGCGATCTTCATGGTTCGGGATTACGATCCAGCTAAGAACGTTAACAACCTCTTAGATCGTATGCTTCGTCATCGGGATGCGGTTATTTCCCATCTCAACTGGGTTTGTATTTTCCTTGGCTTCCATAGCTTCGGACTCTACATTCACAATGACACCATGCGAGCATTAGGTCGTCCTCAAGATATGTTCTCGGATACGGCCATCCAACTGCAACCCATTTTTGCTCAATGGGTACAAAACATTCATACCTTAGCTCCTGGTGGCACTGCGCCCCATGCGTTAGCGACTGCTAGTTATGCCTTCGGGGGTGACACCATAGCCGTTGCCAACAAAGTGGCCATGATGCCCATCACCTTAGGAACGGCTGATTTCATGGTTCACCATATCCATGCTTTCACCATCCACGTAACCGCCCTTATTCTTCTCAAAGGGGTTCTTTACGCTCGTAGTTCTCGCCTTATCCCCGATAAGAGTGAACTGGGCTTCCGTTTCCCCTGTGATGGTCCGGGACGGGGTGGTACTTGCCAAGTATCCGGCTGGGATCACGTATTCCTCGGATTATTCTGGATGTACAACTCCTTATCTATCGTCATCTTCCACTTCAGTTGGAAAATGCAGTCTGATGTCTGGGGAAGTGTAGCTTCCGATGGTTCCGTCGCTCACGTCACGGGCGGAAACTTTGCTCAAAGTGCCATTACCATTAATGGTTGGCTCCGAGACTTCCTCTGGGCGCAAGCAGCTAACGTAATTAACTCCTACGGTTCTGCTTTATCCGCCTATGGCATCATGTTCTTAGCCGGTCACTTCATCTTCGCCTTTAGCTTAATGTTCCTCTTCAGTGGACGGGGCTACTGGCAAGAACTGATTGAGTCTATTGTTTGGGCTCATAACAAGTTAAAAGTGGCACCTTCGATTCAACCCCGCGCTTTGAGTATTATTCAAGGTCGGGCTGTCGGTGTAGCTCACTACCTGTTAGGAGGAATTGTTACCACCTGGGCATTCTTCCTGGCAAGAAGCCTATCAATTGGCTAATCTAGGGTAAAAGGACAAGGAAGACCCTCTTCCCTTCTGTCCTTTATCCTCTATCTTTTAAGATAAAGACGGGACACAAACCGTTTTTCCCCTCCTGTCGTTTACGACAAGGACTAATGACATCAGGAAATGAGCATCAGCCTCATTGTTTTAGAGAGGAGAATTTCCTAAAAAGCTATGGCAACTAAATTTCCAAAATTTAGCCAGGACCTCGCTCAAGATCCCACCACTCGTCGGATCTGGTACGGGATCGCCACGGCCCACGATTTTGAAACCCATGATGGGATGACCGAGGAAAATCTCTACCAAAAGATTTTTGCCTCCCACTTTGGTCATATCGCCATCATCTTCTTGTGGACCTCCGGCACCCTCTTCCACGTGGCCTGGCAAGGTAACTTCGAACAGTGGATTACCGATCCCCTCAACATTCGTCCCATCGCCCATGCGATCTGGGACCCTCACTTTGGTCAAGGGGCAATTGATGCCTTTACCCAAGCAGGTGCGTCTGCTCCTGTGGACATCGCTTATTCTGGGGTGTACCACTGGTTCTACACCATCGGTATGAGAACAAATGGTGATCTTTATCAAGGGTCTATTTTCCTCTTGATTTTGTCCTCCCTGTTCTTATTCGCTGGTTGGTTGCACCTACAACCTAAGTTCCGTCCTAATTTAGCTTGGTTTAAAAATGCTGAGTCTCGCTTAAACCATCACTTAGCTGGTTTATTTGGGGTTAGCTCCTTAGCTTGGACTGGACACTTAGTTCACGTTGCGATTCCCGAAGCTCGCGGACAGCACGTTGGTTGGGACAACTTCTTATCCACTCCCCCTCATCCGGCTGGGTTATTACCCTTCTTCACCGGTAACTGGGGTGTGTACGCTGAGAACCCCGACACCGCTAGTCATGTGTTCGGAACCGCAAACGGTGCAGGAACTGCAATTTTGACCTTCTTAGGTGGTTTCCATCCCCAAACCGAGTCCTTATGGCTGACGGATATTGCCCATCACCACTTGGCGATCGCGGTAATCTTCATCATCGCTGGTCATATGTACCGGACGAACTGGGGTATTGGTCACAGCATCAAAGAAATCCTCAACACCCACAAGCCCCCCAGTGGCAAATTGGGTGAAGGTCATAAAAATATGTATGACACCGTTAACAACTCTCTGCACTTCCAACTCGGTTTAGCGTTGGCTTGTTTAGGGGTTGTTACCTCCTTGGTGGCACAGCATATGTATTCCTTACCATCCTACGCTTTCATCGCTAAGGACTACACCACCCAAGCCGCACTCTACACCCATCACCAGTACATTGCTGGCTTCTTGATGGTCGGTGCTTTTGCTCACGGTGCTATCTTCTTCGTTCGTGACTACGATCCCGAAGCGAATAAAGATAACGTGTTAGCGCGGATGCTAGAACACAAAGAGGCCATTATTTCCCACTTAAGTTGGGTGTCTCTGTTCCTCGGTTTCCACACTTTAGGACTATACGTTCATAACGATGTTGTGGTTGCTTTTGGAACCCCTGAAAAGCAAATCTTAATTGAGCCTGTTTTTGCTCAATTTGTACAAGCTGCTTCTGGTAAAGCACTGTACGGGTTTGATACTCTCTTATCTAACCCCGATAGTTTAGCTTCTGGTGGCTTTGTTGCTCCTGTTTATTTACAAGGTTGGCTAGACGCTATCAATAGTGGCACTAACTCCTTGTTCTTAAATATTGGCCCTGGTGACTTCTTAGTTCACCATGCTATTGCCCTTGGTTTACATACCACCACCTTAATCTTAGTTAAGGGTGCTTTAGATGCACGGGGTTCTAAGTTAATGCCCGATAAGAAAGACTTCGGTTACTCCTTCCCTTGTGATGGTCCTGGCCGCGGTGGTACTTGTGACATCTCTGCTTGGGACGCTTTCTACCTCGCTATGTTCTGGATGTTAAACACCTTGGGCTGGTTAACCTTCTACTGGCATTGGAAGCATTTAGGGGTTTGGTCTGGTAACGTTGCTCAGTTCAACGAAAACTCCACCTACCTTATGGGCTGGTTCCGTGACTATCTCTGGGCGAACTCTGCTCAGTTGATCAACGGTTACAACCCCTACGGTGTTAATAACCTCTCTGTCTGGGCTTGGATGTTCTTATTTGGACACTTGGTTTGGGCAACTGGGTTTATGTTCCTCATCTCTTGGCGTGGATATTGGCAAGAGTTGATCGAAACCATCGTTTGGGCTCATGAACGCACACCATTAGCGAACTTAGTTCGTTGGAAAGATAAGCCTGTGGCTCTTTCTATCGTTCAAGCTCGTTTAGTCGGTTTAGCTCACTTTACTGTGGGTTATATCCTGACGTATGCAGCGTTCCTCATCGCTTCTACTGCAGGTAAGTTTGGTTAAAAAACTTCCCAGTTAGCTTGAGATAATAAATTAATCCCCCACCTCCTGGCTCTTGGTGGGGGATTAATTTAATTGGTCTCAGTTTCCCCCGACTCCTTTTGGTCTCTACTATTCCTCTTGATACTGGGGGGCCTACAAAGAAGGTCAAAAAGCTGATTGAATAATGGTTGCAGCCCTCAGACCTCTCGAATAATAAGTGCGTTTGCTAGGAACAAGACGTATCAATTGTTGAACTTCCTCAGCAAAAAATGATAATGAGTTAAGCCAGGAATAGCCTTTCAATCCGATTGACACTTCTGATTTCACACTTCTGTTCGCTAGAGCCGGAACGAAGTGAGGAACTTCTGACTTCTTAAATTGAAGCCCCTATGCTTCATAGGGGCTTTTTAAATGGGGATAGGCCAGCGGTTTAGCTGGATTTTCCGGCTAAGGTACGACGTTTCATGATCATTTCGTAGGCTTCGATAATATCGCCTTCTTGCCAGTCATTGAATTTATCGACACCGATACCACATTCATAACCAGAATTAACCTCTCGGACATCTTCTTTGATGCGTTTGAGAGAATCTAGGGTTCCTTGATAAACTGTCTTGTCATCTCTGAGGACGCGAATATAACGGTTACGAACCACCTTACCAGACTGAACATAACAGCCAGCCACAGCACCGCGGCCTACAGGGAACACAGCCCGAACTTGAGCTTGTCCCAAGGGAGACTCTACCTCTTCGGGTTCGAGTAATCCTTCCATTGCCCCTTCAATATCATCTAAAAGTTTGTAGATGATATCGTATTCACGGATATCCACCCCTTCATGGTCAGCAGCAGCCCTAGCACCACTAGCTAACGTGGTATTAAAGCCGATAATCACCGCACCACTGGCGGCCGCTAAATCCACATCCGTTTCCGTCACTTCTCCAGGAGAAGCTAGAAGAACCCGAATTTGGACTTCATCTTGAGGTAACTGTTCGAGGGAGCCTAAAATCGCTTCGACAGACCCTTGAACATCGGCTTTAAGGATAAGATTAAGTTCTTTTAATTCCCCTTCCTGAGCTTGAGCCGATAAACTACTTAAGGTGACCCGACGGGAAGACATCGCTTGTTGCAGACGGGTTTGACGTTGGTTTTCCGCATTCGTTTCGGCCATCGTGCGGGCTTCTTTTTCAGTGGGGTAAACGTCGAATTCATCCCCTGCCGCCGGAACACTATTGAGTCCTAAAATTTCTACGGCAAACGAGGGGGATGCTTCTTCGACCTTATGGCCTCGATCGTCGATCATCGCTCGAATTTTACCGAATACAGAACCCGCAACGATCGCGTCTCCTACCCTTAAGGTTCCATTTTGAATCAAGAGGGTAGCCACTGGTCCTCGGGTGCGATCGAGGTTAGCTTCGATCACCGTTCCTTTAGCGAGGCGATCAGGATTAGCCACCAGTTCTTCCACTTCCGAGACTAAGACGAGCATTTCCAATAACTCATCGAGATTTTCCCCTTTTAACGCACTCACCGGAACCATAATGGTTTCACCGCCCCATTCTTCAGGGACTAAACTCAATTCAGACAGTTCTTGTTTAATGCGATCGGGGTTGGATTCTGGTTTATCTATTTTATTAATAGCTACCACAATGGGAACTTCTGCCGCTCGAGCGTGACTAATGGCTTCTCTGGTTTGAGGTTGTACCCCATCGTCAGCCGCTACAACGAGAATAGCCATATCCGTCACCCTTGCACCTCTAGCCCGCATGGCGGTGAAAGCTTCGTGACCTGGGGTATCTAAGAAGACAATTTGTTGAGTTTCCCCTTCATGCTCGATATCCACATGGTAAGCGCCGATGTGTTGAGTAATCCCTCCAGCTTCTCCTTGAGCCACTTTCGTTTTGCGAATGGAGTCAAGTAAAGTGGTTTTACCGTGGTCTACGTGACCCATGATAGTCACCACGGGAGGACGGCGTTGGAGATTTTCCAAATCTCGCTCATCGAGCATTTCCGTACTCTTGGTCGCTGCTGATTGGGCTTCGGGAATTTCTACCTCGACACCGAAAGCTTCGGTAACCATTTTGGCCGTATCTTGATCGAGGGTTTCGGTGATATTGACTGCAATGCCTTTTGAGAAGAGATGTTTAATAATTTCCGTTTCAGCAATTTCCAGTCGTTCTGAGAGTTCTCTAACCGTTAAGTTACTATCGAGAACAATTTTTTCTGGCTTCTGACGAGCTTCGACTCGTTCTCGACGATCCGAACGGGTTCGCTCGGTATTCGTCTCAGCCGTTTTTAAGGTGGGTTTTTTGGGTTTCTGGGTGCTGGTGGTGGGTTTATTTTGAGACTTCGGTTTAGGAGGACGAGCCGTCGATAGACTCAAACTAAGGGAAACAGGGTTGTTATTGAGTTCGGTTTCAAAGTCTTCTTCCTCATCATCAATGGGTTGAAAACGACGTTTTCCTTTTGATGTCTTATTACTTTTAGCCTTAGCTTCTTGTTCGTCTTCTTCCTCATCCCAGTTTTTCCGCTTCGAGATGCGGGGAGGGGCGGGACGTTTTAATTGAGGTTTGGGCTTGAGAGCGGTGTCGAGAGCATCATCATTATCCTCATCCTCTTCAACCATAGCCGAGGCTGGCTTCACCGAGGGAGCCACCAAGGCGGGTGTTTTTTCTTCTTCTGCCTGGGGCGAAACCGGCCGTTTTAAATCAGGTTTACCCGTACTGGGCTTTTTGAGATTTTTTTGAGAGGGTTGAGGGTCATCTGAAGCTTCTGGTTTGGATAAGGTCGGCTTTGGGGACTTATCTTTGGGTTTAGGAGGGGTATTTTTAAGTCCTTTTTTGGGTGCTTTCCCTTTGTTTTTAGCGTCAGAAACCGGCTTATTTTTTACCGGTTTAGTGATTGGTCTTGGGGAAGGTTCTGGCGTTTCTTTGACAGGGGGTTTGAGCAATTGAGGGGGTTCCAATAGACTGGCTGCAGGTGATTCTGAGGGTAAGGGATCGGTTTCTGGGGGAGTCGAAGGTTGAGAGGGGGGTTCAGAACTACCTTTAGGGGGTTCGGCTGCTGTGGGGGGAGTGGGTTTTTGAGGTGGGCTGGGAGGGGCTGGTGGTTTCGGGGGAACCGGAGGACGAGGAGACTTCAAGTTAGCTGATGACGATTCTGAACTCTGAGACAGAGGACGGGGGCGCACTTGTTTATGGTGAATAGCCAAAATTTGTTGTTTTTTATCTCCTGAAGCTCCTCCATCATTGGCGTGAGAGGTTCCCTGTTGAGCAAGATATTTGTCCACCATTCCCTTAATTCGCTCTGCATCTGATTCAGTAATGGTACTGCTGTGGCTTTTAACGGCAATATTTAGCTGACCACAAATCTCTAAAATGTCTTTGTTTTCTAAATTCAATTCCTTTGATAAATCGTAAATTCTGACTTTGTGTGCGTTGTTCATCCACTATCCCCCTGACTAGGTTTTGGCTACTGTACTTGTTGGAGTCGCCTATAAAGACGACAGATAAGCTCTTGGGTTGAGCTATGGGTTTGAGGTTTGGTAATCATAATGATGAAAACAATGTTCTCTCCTATGCTAACGATAATAGTGAGTTTTGCCTCTAAATTTTTTCCGAAATTTCCTAATACAATGAGGGTAAAAATCAGGGGTCTAAGGTCGACTTTCCTAAGCGTTCCCATAATTGTTGATAGATAGATTCGGGAATAGAGGCTTTAAGTCTCCGTCCTAAACGGTTTTTTTGGGTGGCTAAGGTTAAACAGTCTTTGGTTGGACACAGATAAGCCGATCTGCCCATGCCCTGATCTAATTGTACCTGGCAAGATGGATAGACTCGTACAATTCGCCAAAATGCTCCTTTGGGAGCAACACAGCCACAACTAATACAACGTCGATAATTAGGTTTCATGACAATTGCTTGGGACACAGAACACAAATTCTCTCGTTGTCAGGGTTCCGAAACAGAATGGATGGTTTTCCTCACGATAAGGTTGAATTATCTAACTCCTCCAAAGAATTGAGATCGGAATCTTCCTCTTCTATGGTTGGTGTCATGGCTGCTGGTTCAGTGGCTTCATCTTGGTTGTCTAGCTGGGCTTCTAATTGTCTTTTCTCAGCTTCGGCTTTATAAAGAACAATATCTTTGATATCAATTTTCCATCCCGTTAAACGGGCTGCTAAACGAACGTTTTGGCCTTCTTTTCCAATGGCTAAACTCAGTTGATCTTCGGGCACTAATACTAGGGCGTGACGTTCTTCTGCGTTCAAAAGAACCACTTCATCCACTCTGGCCGGACTCAACGCGTTAGCAATATAGGTGGCCGGATCGGGAGACCAGCGAATGACATCGATTTTCTCCCCTCTGAGTTCGTTAACCACTGCTTGAATACGAGATCCTCTTGCCCCAATACAGGCCCCCACTGGGTCAACATCCCGTTCTAGGGTATCCACGGCAATTTTGGTTCTGGGGCCGACGTAACGGGACGGGGGGTTAGCTTCTCGAGAGACGGCTACAATACGGACAATATCCTCTTCAATTTCAGGGACTTCCACCGAAAACATATCCACCACCAAACCGGCAGCCCCACGGGAAACCAATAATTGAGGTCCACGGTGAGAGCCTTCTCTGACTTTTTTCAGTAACACTTTAAATGAGGCATTGGCCCGATAATTATCGTTGGGGAGTTGTTCTCGTTTGGGTAAAATGGCTTCCACTTCGGGCTGGCCAAAGGCACTTTGTACCGCCACGATAATGTCTTGTCTTTCAAACCGTAGGACTCTGGCGTTGAGAACAGTCCCTTCTAATTCATGAAATTCTTCTTGAATTAGTTTACGCTGTTGATCCCGTAATTTTTGCAGAAGCACTTGTTTGGTTTGAATAGCGGCCATGCGACCAAAATCTTTTTGTTCGGGGGTCACATCTAACACCACTTCGTCCCCCAGTTGTGCCTCCGATGCCACTTCTTGGACTTCTTGCAGAGAAATATGATGATCGATATTTTCCACCTCTTCGACAATTCTTTTAGTGGATAAGATGCGAAATCCTTCTTCTTCGGTATCCAGTTCTACCTCAAAGTTATCAAAATATTCATCATAAAATTGTTGGCGATCAAGATTTTGGGAACGACGAAACCGCTCATACCCTTTGATTAGAGCTTCTCTGAGCGCTTCTTGAACGGCTGATTTGGGTAAATTATGCCGTTGACTAATTTCTTCGATCATCTGGGTTAACCCCGGTAAACTCACTAATGACATATTAAGAACACCTCCTAAATGTATTCAATTTTGGTTAGTCTGCTAATTGCACTTGGGTAATGACAGAACAAGGAATGGCGATCGCTCGTCCTTTCTGATTGAGATAGACGGTTTCTTGATCTCGTCCTTGTAATCTTCCCTGCCATTCTTTTTTATCCTTATAGGGGGGATCGGTGACCACGTTGACAGTAAACCCCTTAAAGGCAATAAAGTCCCGTTCACTGCTTAAATTTCGAGAAATACCAGGACTGGAAATTTCTAGGACATAGGCCCCAGGCAGAACGGCGGTTTCATCTAAAACAGTTTCTAAGGCACGACTCACTTGTTCACAGTCGTTTAAACTGGTATCACTAAGGGGGTTACGAATATCTATTCGTAAGACGGGAGGACTTTGATTGGTTTGGAAGACCATGTCCACTATTTCTAGCCCCATTTTTTGGACAATGGGGGTTGCTAAATCGATAATTTGGGGAATCAAAGGATGAGTCATCGCTCAAACAATAAAAAAAGCGGGTTTTTGCCCCACTCCCTTCAAATGTCAATCAATTGGGAATATAGTTCACAAAAATATAGTCAAATATGACATATCCTTATTTTGTCGGTGTTACCCTGACTGGATGAACTACAATTTATTAGTTTAGCAAATAAAGACGGCAAAGCTAATCAAGAACTCATTAAATTTCTGGCTAAACGCTTTAATGTACCGAAATCCCACATTTCTATTAAATCGGGTTTATCCTCTCGCCATAAGTTAATTCGCATCACCACCTAAAAAAAATAATCTCTCCGAAGAGAGACTTATAAAAATAATTATTGAGTCAAAATAATTATGGGGGATGACTCTGACTTTAACGGGTGACTTGTTCTACTAAAGCCATCACATCACTACGACTCAGTTTTTCTTTACCCAAAGCCATGACTTCTAAGGTTCCATGAGCTAAGGCTAACGGAATTTTACAAAAATCTAAAGCCGGCCCAGAACCGAGGGACTGGGTATAGAGATCGGCTAATTTGAGGTTATAACGGGCATATTGATGCACATCTTCAATTTTCCAACCTTGAGGCACAAAATTCACCCCACGGCGTAAGTCTTCTCGATGGTTTCGTACAATATTCACCGCCTGTAGTCCTCTACCAAAGCCAATGGCATATTGACGACTGGTTTGGGTGCCATCGTACCAGGCCCATAAGTCGGATAACAAGAGTCCCACTGCACCGGCAACACTAAAGGTATATTGGTCTAAATGGGCTTTAGTGCGAATGGTCCAGTTATTTTCAGCCCAGTAGGCCATGCGATCAGCCATCGAAGCAGTGGCATCCCAGACACGGGGGGCAATGGTTCCAGGGGCTAACATCGCCCATTGTCCTAACCGAAGACTGACATCGGGTAAACAATGATGATAGGGAACCAATCCCACAGAAAAGTCTTCGATGCCTGACGTTTCTACAGCAGCTTGCAAATTCAGACTCATTTGTCGCAAAATTTTGGCTTTGGTGAAGTTATCGAGATCAGGGTGATCTTCAACTTCATCAATCGCCCGCATACAAAGATAAGCAGAAGCTACAGCATCCTGTAAACTACCAGGAAGACGACTAATGGGGATATAAAAGGTTCGACTAGTTTCTCTAAGGGTCTTTAGAGCATTATTGCGTAAATTCATTAATTTCACTCCTCACGCCAACTTTAAGCATTAGCATACACTTTCTTATCTGTGAGATCCCACTAAACTATTGTGAAGTTCCTGACAGACGGAATTTGGGGATTGTATCATCATGAGAGTTAGAACTTAGGACGGTATTTTTATAAAGATGGTGTCCATTGTATTATGGTTCGCTAAAATTTGCCGTAATCTTACCTGACTTAGCACGGAAAACTGAAAGCCATCGTCTTTTAAATCACAAACAACCGATAGAAGTAGAAAAGGCGTTAATAATTCTAGCGGATCACCTTGTTTATCTCAAAATGTCGGATTGAAGACCCTCGGTTTTACCGAAGGGATGAAAATCCGACCAATAAATAAACCTATGCTTGGTGCGCGTGCTGGTTCGGAGGTTCCCTCCGAACAGTTCGCTCCGCTTTTAGCTTCCTTAAGAAAGTTTTACACATGAAAAACACTTATGTAAGCTAAAATAGAACCATGCTAAATTTTGATTAAAGAAACCCCTTAGTCTCTAGAGGTTCTCAAAATATCGACTGAGATGAACTTTTAGAAACATAACGGGTAAAGTTTCTACGTTCATTTTAGCTTCATAATTTCTTACCAAAATCCTCTTTTGCCACTAGGCATTACGGTACGCCAATTCGTTTTAGCGACAGATAATTGAGCCTCAGTAATTCGAGCAGAACTTAAATCTACGCCACAAAGATTAGCCCCTTGTAAATTAGCATAAGTTAAATTAGCTCCTTGTAAATTGGCTCCTCTTAAATCGGCTCCATTTAAGTTAGCATACCCCAAATAAGCCTCACTGAGATTAGCATTTTTCATGACGGCTTGGGTTAAATCTGCCCGTCCGAGATCGGCACGACACAACTCAGCCCCTTGTAAATTAATCCGACTTAATTTGGCTTCGTAACAATTAATTCCTGGTAAAAACGCTTTAGATAAATTGAGTTCGTTTAATTCTTGATTAGTAAAATCGCGGCGGCCTTTTTCATAAGCATCTAATACCGTTTTTTCTCGCCATTTTTTCTTCTTTTTCTTGACTTCCGTCGCATCAGGCCTGGAGGAAGTTTTTCCAGTGCTACGACGACGGCTAGATGTTTGTCCATGGGCGATATTGTAAGCACTTCCTGCTGCTGCTGCACCCCCTCGGCCCTTCACGCCAGTAGACATAGGCTGACTAATTTCAGTAGAAACCGATGAAACAGGACTTCCCCTAGAAATATGGGTGTTGGTCATTCCCATGCTTCTCGTCGGTGGGGATGAACTGACTAAACCGGTACTGACTGAAGAGTTGGGACTCGATGAGCTACTGGAGGTCTTAAACCCTGTGATCATAGTAGTCATGCTATCTTGCATCCCTTGTTCATAAGGGGCCATGGCCATGGCATCTAACACTTGTTCGGCTGACTTATAGCGATGTTTAACGGATACTTCTAACATCTTTTTGAGAACGTTGGCCAACGAGTCACTAATATCCACATAGGGTTCCCAAGCAATTTCCCCGGTTTCGGGGTCACAACCAATATCTTTTGGGGTTTTAGCGGTCAATAAGTACACACAGGTAACGCCCACTGCATAGATATCACTGGCATAAACAGGACGCATGGCCATTTGTTCGGGGGGAGCAAAACCGGCGGTTCCCACGGCAAAAGCAGTGAAAGCAGTTTGAGTATTATTAGCCACCATCGAGTTAACCTGATTTTTGACCGCCCCAAAGTCAATTAAAACCAGTTTACGGTCTTTTTGAGAACGAATTAGGTTAGCGGGTTTGATATCACGGTGAATGACTTTCTGAGAATGGATATATTCGAGAATGGGCAAAAGTTCTGTCAAAAACTGTTTAACCCCTGCCTCAGTAAACGGCCCTTTTTTCTTCACCTCTTGATGAAGGTTATACCCTTTAACGTATTCTTGAACCAAATAAAATTCTTGGTTTTGTTCAAAATAGTCTAATAACCTGGGTACTTGGGGATGGTTACCGACTTTACCTAAGGTTTCTGCCTCTCTCTCAAACAGTTCTTTGGCCATTTTATACACTTGGGGGTCGTCCGTTGCTGGTCTTAACTGCTTGACAACACAAATAGGGTTGCCAGGTAAAGACAGATCAGCCGCTCCAAAGGTGGCTCCAAAGCCACCTTTTCCAAGAATCCCTAAAGGTTGATAACGATTATTTAATCGCAGTTGAGAACCGCAAGATTGACAAACTGCCACATTATTTGGGTTCTTAGGTTGGGCGCAAGATGGGTTTACACAGTAGCTCATTCACTCTTACCGATGTCACATTATGGACTCTGACCAATCGGATGCAAAAAGGGGTTAAGATTACCGTCCTTCGGTCATCTAGTTTTAATATTCCCCAATTTAGTCCGAAAGTAACAGGAAAGATTCAGAGCGGTTTTTAATTGGATGTATCAATATTCTAGTTAAGTTGAGTGTGGGGAGTGTGGGGAGTGTGGGAAGAATAGGGAGTGTGGGAAGAATAGGGAGTGTAGGGAGAATTTTTATAAAAAATCCCCCGAGTTTTAAGCGCGAGGGAGTTTCACGGTGGAATAAATGAGGTTATTCTACTAGGTTAATACCAACAATTCGGCGGTTATCATCGAATATAAATAAAAAGTCTTTCATTCCCTGTTGAAATTTAGCTGTCACCATCACTAAATCAACTTGATCAACACCAGAACCGGGACGAACATCTATGTCTTCTATGTATTGGTAGAGTCCATTGTCCTGTTGAATTGCTTCCCAAGCGGTTTGCAGACGAGTGGGCAAAATCTCGCTTTTTAGGGAAGAATGTAAGTAACCTCTAGCCCGAGAAAAGTCATTGACCGCTACGGAATTGATGACCATTTGAGCAATTTCCTCAATTGAAGCGATATTGGGGAAGTCCATACCCACAATTTCCCCTTTTTTATTAAACGTGACGACAAAGGTATCAGTCATCTGCTCAAATTCTGTTTTGACCACGACAATATCAGCATTGACAGTGGGTATGACTCGATAACCAATAATTTTCTTCACTGGACTGGTTACTTCGATTAATTCATTCCAAATATCGCTGATTTCATCGGCGGTTAATTGAATGGCCAGATCGCGGTTTAATAAGGTTCTGACTCGACTATAGTCTTCCTGGGTCAACAGTTGAATGACTTGTGCTGCTTTCTTTTTTAACCCTTCTTCATCCACCATGTCAGTCGATTGAACCAACTGCACAGCAGGGGGAGGAGTTAACTTGACTTGTGCATAAGTGGGTAACTCACTAATACTTGCTACTAGGGTAAAGACTAATAACGGTAGTCCTTTCTGCTTTACAGATGTCAAAGACCAGTTCATGTAACTTTTTTACTCCTCAACGGTTTTGTTAATCGTTATTTTAAACCCAGTTTATGGCTGGTGTGCTAATTCCCTAGTCCATTCTACTGGGAATTGCCTATAGGTTCTAGAACGAAAATCTCTGTATCTAAGTTCCTGTTTACTCAGGAATTTGATCCATACATATTACCGACTTAAGTCGTCATTGCGAGGGGTAAGATAAATAGTAAGCTTTGATTATTAGTAAAAATACCCCGAAGCCATCTATGATAGATAATAGATTATTTTATTCACGGTAGACAATATAAATAAGGTTTGAGAGAGGAATCAGTCAAATCATATATATACTATTTTTATATCATTTTTTAATCTTTTTAATTAATAATAAAACCGAAAGTGAACTATTAGAAAATGTAACACTCTACCTGTATTTTAGTGATTTCTATCACTGCCATGATCGGCTTCTCTCCATACCTTAGAATAGTACCACTATCACTGAATCCTTGTGCGCTTCATTCAATTTCTTCTCAGGCAACGCACTCACACCAACCGAGGCCAAGCATTAGGAATCGTGCTGCTGGTGGGTTTGCTGATGGCGGGGGCGGCTACCATGATGCTAACCCAATCTCAGGCTAAGCAAAAGTTTGTTAATGATTCTTTAGAAACTGCAAAAATTCGTAATGCTGCGGAAGTGGCTCAGACAAGATTAAAGTCTTTATTGATACAGTATCCGACGCTTTTGTTGTATCCTCCTGATTTCTGGGAAACAGCGTTACTTAACCTTGATTATTCTACTGAAGCTAGAGAATTTGTTAATTTAACTCGCCTATGCCAATCTAATACTGAGTGGAACAAGACCACACAAATGCTTTTGCCCTATGCTCAAGCTGAAGATATTAATATTGACAATAACACATTTTTCCGATTAATTAACGTTACTCATAGGGATAATAACCAAGCAATTATAACTATTGAAGCTAAGAATAAACAAGGGATAACAGCTAACTTAAAAGCTGAAGTTAGCTATGAATTTCACTATTTAGAAGGGAATGTTCCTGCTTTATGGACAACATCAGAAACCCGCATTAGGAGTGAATTTGATGGGGATGTTTGGCTCAATGATTGTAACTCTAAGAGGGATAGTATTCGCATTGCTCAACCCTTAAAAAATCAAGCTAAATATGTAGGTTATAAATCACCTGAATTACCTGATTTATCTAAAATTATAAATCGAATACCTAAGTCTCATGTTATTAAGTTAGATAGAAATTATGAAGGAGAAACTTCATTTCCTCGTTCTCAAGATTCACCGACAAAGAATATAAAAGGATATACAATTTATGAATATGTTATTGAAAAGTTTGAGACGAATCAGCCTATAGAAATTAAAACAGTTGTGAATGGAAAACCAATTATGGTTATTTTTAACACGAAACAGGGTATTAAAAAAGGAGAGATAACACATACTTGTGGAAATTCATCTAATTGTTCGGCTGAAAATTTAATCTTGATTAATCATGCTACTAATATGAATGATAAAATGTGTTTGGTAACCGATGAATTAAGTGCTTTTATTTTTTCTCCTAATGCTGGTGTGGGGTTTATATCAAAAAATACGAGAGCCTCAGAGATTTCAGGCTCCATATGGACAAAAGAATTAATACTCAATAGAGTTTGTGGCAAAGAGATAAACCTCTCGTCAACACTAACCTTTGAACAAATCATCCGTGATTTTCAAATCCTTTCCCCTTATCCAAAGATAACAGAAGTGTCAGAATTCAAGATGGTTGATAATACTGTTGTCGAATCAGAATTTGATAATAGAGTAAGAGTTGAACCTTGGCCATCTCTTGCTCCTGATAATAGTTTCCCTGTGTCTATTGACGATGAATTTGACAATTCTTATCCTTAATTGACTTTTTTCAATAAAGATAGTGAGCTTATTCCTACAGTCATCATTAAACCGACAAAAGTTGAAGGCTCAGGAACAGATTCTATATTGGTTTCTCCCGCAATAAATTCTAGGGTTAACGTTGTTGCTTCTGGCCAACCTGTATCATCTTCAGTCTCACCATAATCATATCCATTAAAAGCAATATTCCCCATTCCAAATGGGGTAACAAAAACACTGGTAGAATTTTGTTCGTCGGGGGGAGAACTTAATAAATTATCATAGAAGACAATACTATTTGCTGGTAAAGAATCTAACGCCATTGTTGTTGTTTGAAAAGGACTCCCTAACATATCAGGAGCAGACTCAAAAATCGTTCCTACTGCTGCTTCTGTTAATAAGGTATCTCCTCCCCAAAAATCTTCTGCAAAACTAAACCCAAATACATCATTAAAAACAGGAATCACTTCCTGTACCTCCCCTGCCATCAATAAACCCCCTCCGTTGTCAACGAAATTTCTAATCACTGCTTGAGTTTCCGAAGAGAGGTCAGGAGCTAGAGAACCAAAAGAAAGACTGGGAATAACAATAACTTGATTATTATCTGCTATTTGTTGCCATACTGAAGCGTCTAAACTATCAAAATCTGTTACCGTATTTGTTCCGTTTGTTAAGACATTTCTTAGGTTAATTCCATCACCAGGAAATGTATACACGGAATTATTAAAATATCCGATAGAAATTGCTTGGGCTTCTAAACTTAATGATACAAAAATCGTTGATATTACGGATAAATTAATAAGTTTTTTTACGGTGTTCATTTTAATAGCTTTAAGATAAAATTAAGGGGAAATTGACTTTAATTCTAACGGCTTTTTTTATCTTTTTCAAGACGAACAAGTATATTAATTAATACTGTGATCATTAATACCCCTTGGTGGCTCAATCGAAAAATAGCGATCGCAGCGATCACAACAACAGTGGCCACTGCAACAACGATTCTTCGGTTTATGGGGGGTTTTGAGACGTTAGAGCTTAAACGCTACGATTATTTTTTCACCAAGCGTGCGATCGCCACTTGGGATGAGCGTATTGTCATTATAGGATATACGGATCAAGATGCTCAAAAATATGGTGAATCACCCTCGGATGAAATTTTGAGGAGAGTATTAGAAAAAGTACAAAAAACCCAACCAATAACAGTGGGGCTATTATTCGATAGAAATACTAAACCTGATAATTTAACACAAAGGGAACTATTAACAAAACAGCTACAATTGATGCCTAATTTAATTCAATCTGATAATGATGATAAAATACCTAGAGAGCCTGATAACATAACTCGGAAAATTACACTTTATAAGCATTCTTTAGAGAAACCTCATATTGTCTGGAAAATTGCTAAACACTATCTTAAAAATACAGGAGCTTCTATTAAGGAGAATAAAAAGATGATTAATGGTTCAATCACCATTAATTATCCTGATGGAAATCAAGCGACAATTAAGCCATTAACTTTATTAAATGATGGTGGATATCATAGTTCTATTGATGATTTAATGAATTTTCCAGTGTTAATTTCTTGGCCCCTATCTGCTAAAACAGGATTTGAGCAATATTCATTTGATGATTTTCTTAATCATCATTCTCCAAATTTTTCAAAGAAAATTATCATTATAGGAGAAATGAAAGAACGTAATATATTTAAAGCTCCTATTATTTATGATACGGAAGATAATTATAGCTTTTTACATAGTTCTGAAGTAGTAGGAATAATAGTTAGTAATATTCTGCAACAAGGGGAGGTTCCCTTTGTCCAAACTTGGAGTGATCCAATAGAGTATCTATATTTATATGGCTGGTTAATCGCTTCAGGAATAATAGTTTTATGGTTATGTGAAGAGTTAGATCCTTCAAAAAAATGGGCTAAATATCTCTTCAGTATCGCTATTACTTGGGGAATATTCTTATTAAGCATTTACACCATAAGCTTAGCTGCATTCCCTAAAACCTGGATTCCTTCTGTGTTTGTCGGGCGTGGAGTCACTTTTACAATATTTTTTGGTAGCTTAGTTTGTTTAGAATTAAAAGTACGAGAAGAACAACAAAAGCAACTAAAATATAAAGAAGAAAAATTACAACAGGAACAAAAATATAAGAATCAACTTAAAATTGAAGTCAAGGAGTTACAAGAGACCCTACTAGCTCAAGAAAGATTAGCTTTTTTTGGGAAATTATCTCCATTTGTTCGACATGAAATCATCGGTTTATATGATGATTTTTATCGCAAAATTGATAGAATACAAAAAACGATTAATCAACAAGAAGAACAATTATTTGAAGTTCTACCTTTACTTGAAGAAGTGTTATCAGAAGATGAATGGGAAAACTATACTGAAAGTCTTTTAAATTCAGGAAAAAATGTACTAAGTCGCCTACAAGAAATGGAGATAATTCTTGACAAAAGTAGTGACCTTATGACTAGATTTTTTCCTTTTGTTAGAGAAGATTCTAATGATGATTTTATAGACCCTAGTTTAATTAATTTGAATGAATTGTTACGAGAATGTAGTCAAATAACCACTTATAATTTTATCTATTCTAAAAATCAAGATGATTTTGACATTAGTATTGTTGAAGATTTTGAGACTAATTTATTATCTTTTTGGGGAGTTCATTCAGAATTACGATTCATTTTTGTTAATTTAATTGAAAATGCTTATTACGCTGTCCTTGAAAAAAAAGAAAAAAATTTAGACGCTTATCTTCCGAGAGTTTGGCTCAAGACTCAATATTTAGAGCAAACGCTTCAAGTCATTATTCAAGACAATGGAATTGGAATTAAACCCGAATTTGTTCAACAAATTTTTAATCCATTATTTACTACTAAAAAGAAATATAAACAAACAGGAGTAGGGTTGAGCTTAACCAAAGACCTCTTAAATATCAACTACAATGCGTCAATAGAAGTTACGCTAAGTGAGGAACTAACCTGCTTTACTATTACTTTTCCGTTATATTGTCCTTTACCCATACAATAGAAATATGATGCTTAATGCGAAACTCAATGCGTAAACTGTTAATTATTGACGATAAAATTGAAGAGCGACAAGATGACTATTTAGATTTGTACAGTGAAGCCATTGAACAAAACCTATACACCCTTGAATTCGCAGCAAGTGGAGAAGAAGGTTTAAAAATCCTCAAAGAAGATACTCAACAAGAAATTTGTCTTATTTTGTTAGATTTACGGATGGATAAGACGAAAATTGATGGTGTCAAGTTTGCTAATAGTCTTAATCAACATTTTATTAAGCGGCCAATTCTAGTCTATACTGCCTATCCAGACTTAGCCTCTAAGTTTTCCATACAAGCTCAACAAAATGTTATTACAGTCATAGAGAGATCCTCACGAGCTTCTCGAGTTATTAAGGATCTTGTTGATGTGTTCATCATTGGTGGACATATTGAAATACCAGGAGATACAGATGTTACCAAAGAATCAAAGTCTGTAGGCTATCACACCATTCGTAAATTAGTTAAAACGTTATCCCATGATTTACGAGTCAACTTGATCAAAGAGATTTTACCTTTTTTTCCTGCTCATATTCTTGTTTCACTCAAGAAACTGATTCCTGAAGAAATTGATAAAGTTTTAAACCAAGCGATTGAAAGAGATATCCTCAAAAAATGGTTAAAAAACCAACAATTAGAAGGATTTTTCGCTGATATTCCCTCTGTTGAGGAAATTAATGACCTAAAACTTGAAATTAGGGATATTCCTCAGAAAAATGGCAAAATTTATCAATATCATTTTTTACGTTGGTCTGAATGTGGAAAATTCCAATGGAAATATATACGAAAGGAATTTGTCGGTACACTTCCTCCTGAATTACAAAAACCCGATTCAGCTTTCGGAGATTTACCAGTTGTCTTTCGTTCCATGAAGCGTAAAGAACAACAAGATTCTGACGCTTGATAGACTGTATTTCTAGAATCGTTTGGTTAAATTTTTAAGAAAGTGGTGTATAATGACCACTACTAGAACAATATTTCTTTAATATTTATGATAGCACAAACCCTGCCCTTTGCTGTGCCTTCTCCTTATGGCGCAAAAATTCTTCCTTTCAATCATGGAAATTTGCTGCACTGTTGTTGTTTCTTAAGCTGCTTTAGAAACCAAGTTGTTTCAGAGCATAAGGAGATGTAGCGTGATATTTACCATTCATCAAAACAAAAAAAACAGGGCTTTGTTTCCCTTACTAAAACGTAGTTGCTCCTAATGCACCCATAAAACTTAAAAATAGCACCCATCTTTTTTATAGTCTGGAAACTCATTAGTAAGGTTCTCAATTAATAATGAAAAAATTAAATAATAACTCTATTCCTATTCATGAATTCAGTATAGGAGTACATCTCGATTCAACTGAAACAGGAAGTGGAATCGTTTCCCTTGCTCAAAAGTGGATGAATGTTTCCTTTCCCGATGAAAAAATCCCGTATTTAGTCGAAAGAGCGATCGCTAATGATTTTTTCTCAGCCACTGGAACTGAAACTGAACCAACAATTATCGGTCGTTTAATTCCTGGTATCGACGGTAATTGGTCAGTAGTTGCTATCAATAACTTAGTCAAGACTATCCACGATGAATTAATACCCGTCTCCCGTTTTTTTGTCACACCAGGAAACACATTAGAGCATTTAGTGAACTGGGTTCAAAGCCAATATTTATTATTTGATGCTTATCCTATTTTTAACCCTTTTCAAGCATTAAATGAAAAAACCCATGAATTATTTTTGTTTTCACTAGAAAAAGTCTTTTTAACTAAAAATATTAGACAAGAATTAAGCCAAGAAGACAAAGAAAATACTCCCATGATTTTAACCCAAAAATTAGTATTGACAGCCGTTTACCAACGAGCAGAATACTTGGCTAATCTTACCGATAACCCAGTTTCTTTTGCATATCAAGCTGTCAATTTACAAAAATGTCGGTCATTTCAAGTTATTCATACTTGTTATGAGGAAGAAATTAAAGAAGTCATTACTAGAGAACATATTGCTATCAATCCGAATAGTATTATCATTGATGAAGACAAAATTAAGGAAATAATTAAACGCTTAATTTATCAAGAAGCTTTTAGTTTAACTGCTTTAACTGCTTTCATGAGAGAAGTGACAAAAAGTGGTTTAACAGACCAATACTGGCACAAAATTTTTGATGATTTCGGGGCAAGCATGGCATTAACCAAAGAAATTGCTCCACCAATGATGATTAAACTATTAACTTTAAGGTGTTTAGCTCTTCCTGAAACGGAACAAGAATTCATGGCTTGGATCAGACAAAATAATTCTTCTTTAATTACCGAAGTATACAATGATTTTCGAGGAAAGCTATTAAGAAATATATCGAGCTTTTACGGTGATTACTTCAATTTGTTTTCCTTAGATGATAAAGAGTAAGCCAATTACTAAAACCTTCTCTAGAATCCTAATAAGTTTTCATTAATTGGAAATTGATGCTAAAAAAGCAGAAAATAATGACAGTTATTCGTGCTAATATTAAACAAATGATCCCAGATAGCATGTGCAATGAATGGGCTTAGTTTTTGGCTAAGGGAAAAAATGAGTCTTGATCCTCTCAAAATTAAATTCCGTTTAAAATATCCATCCTATCCCCTGTTTGTTTTTGATACGGTTACCTCCACCAACCAACTGGCCTGGGACTTATTAGCAGAGGGTAACCCTTTCCCTTTAATAGCGATCGCCACTCAACAAACCGCAGGACGAGGACAATGGGGAAAGACCTGGGTTTCTTCTGTGGGAGGACTGTATCTATCTATTGGTTTAACCCTTAATCTTTTGGCTGAAAATGCCCCTCATCTGACCCTATTTACGGCGTGGGGTATTGCTCAAAGTCTAGGTCAATATGGACTCCCTGTCACCCTAAAATGGCCCAATGATTTACTCTTAGAAGGACGAAAGTTAGGGGGAATCAAAAGTGAAACCCGCATTCAACAAGGAACAATCACACATAGTGTCGTTGGTGTGGGAATTAATTGGTCTAATGCGGTTCCAGATCCAGGTATCACCATTCAATCCTACCCTCACCCCCACGATATTGACAGTTTAGAAACTTTAGCCGCTATTACCATTAATGGCGTATTTCAGGGTTATGACTCGTATCAGCAGGAGGGGATTGACGTTTTGCTGAGAAATTATGTAGAAATATTGGAGAGTGTCGGGCGTACCGTTATCATTGAAGGGGTAAGAGGAACTATCATCGGTGTTACCACTCAAGGAGAGTTAAAGGTTACGTTACAGTCATCAGGGTCTAAAACCACCCTAAAATTACCACCAGGAACCCTATCCCTTGGTTATGGACAAGGGGAGTCAAAACCCTAACTAGAAACAACTAAGAAGAGGAAGAAGTCAGATTATGCAAGCGATTTATATTCCCCATTTACTCCAGGCCCCCAATAGAACACAGACCCTTCTTTTTGATGATTTTATCCCTGAACTTGAAACGTTAACCCCTTTTAGGGGAAAAATGATGGTTCGTCATGGGGGAACTTTTTTGGAGGTGAGTGTCAAAGGAGAAACCATTATTACCTTAACTTGCGATCGTTGTTTACAACAGTATAATCGTCGTCTGAGTCTCGATACGTCGGAAATTATTTGGTTAGATAAAGATATAGATATACAAAATTATCCCCAAGAAAGGGAAATTGCTTGGGAAGATTTATCAGAAACGTTATCCCCAGAAGGTCATTTTGATCCTCAAAGTTGGCTTTTTGAACAGTTATCTTTAGCAGTTCCTTTAAGACAATTATGTGGCAAAGAGTGTCAACCCCCAACGCCCAAAAATGACGAGAATCCTCCTATTATTGATGGTCGTTGGGCTAGTTTGGAAGCGTTAAAACAACAATTATCACCATAAATATCGTTTGCTTTATTATTTTCTTGAGTAATATTAGTGGGAGGTCATCCCTCACCACTAATTTTTATATGCGTTTAAATTGATATTCATTAATTGTTGTAAGAAGTTTTTTCCGGATACTTCTATATCATCATCTAAAGAAAAGTTTAGACTGCGAATATAAATGTTTTTTATTTTATCATTAATAGCGTTGTTTATAGTCGGTGTGATGAGAATAGCATGATTACAGTTTTGTTCAAAGGTATAGGTAATGATTTGATAAATATCAGGTTGTTTTATTTCTGTTTTATATTTCGTATCCAAGACATATAAATTTTGCTGTGTGTTTTTATTATAGATAATTAAATCAATTTTGAAACTAAAGTTATCATATTCTACCCGATGTTGTGTTTTAATTCCTAAGTGTGGGGGAAGATGTTGTTTTAACCATGCTGCGATAAATTGTTCATACAATTGATTCATATTAACTAAAAAAGGTAAGCTATTATGATTTCCTTTTTCATGACTAGGGGTTGTATTCTCTAGAAAAAAGCGACACAGAGAATGTAAACAGTGATAATCTTCATTGAGACGGTTATAGTTTCGGTTAATACAATCATTTGCTGTAAAGGGTAATAGGGTTAGATAACCTTGTAATGCGTGATAAACTTTTCTGATTAAAATACGAGTATTTTCTTGACAAATTTCTTGACGACTTATTATATATATTGTCCACAGTAAAATCTGATTATCTTCTATGTCTTGGGTAAAGTTATCATACTGACAAGTTAGTTTAGGTTTCCAGGGATGTTTAAGCATGGTTTTAATGTCTATTTTTCCCTTGACATAACTTAATTCTTGTGACTGTTTAACATAAGTTGAATAAAGTCCTTTTTGGATACGGTTTAAGATACGATGAGCAAAAATAGTTGCTAGACGGTTATAAAAGTCGGGTAAGCTATCACAACTTATTAAACCGTCTAAAAATTGAAAACTTTTGAGGTTATAAGCATATTCTAACATCTTGAAAATATTAGTAATTGGAACTTTCGGTTTAATGTAAAAATTCCAGTCATTATTAATGGGGATATAACCTACCCATCCTTGAGAAATAATTTCCCATTGATCCCCTTTTTTTGTGTATTTTAGATTAATTTTAAATTTACCCTTATAGTTATTTTTTAACTCATCAATAATCTCTTGTGTAATTTTATCACGAGAAATATTACAGGGTTTATATTCAGTGAGGGTTATTGTATTCATAAATGATATATGAACATGAATTTAATGTTATTAAGTTTGATCTGTATCCTGTCCATACCCTGTAATATGACGTAAGATAACATCAAGACTTGCTTTAATTTGGTTTTGTCCATGTTCAATTTTATCTAATCTTTTCTCAAGAGAATCTATATCTTGACTTAAACGATCAAAACCTTCTGAAATTCTACCATCGGGTTCAACATCTAATTCAATGGTTTTAATTCTGCTTTCTAAATAGTCAAAGCGATGTTCGACATTACGACGAAATTCAATCATATTATTAGAAAGTGCCATAATTAATTCTTCAATACGACTAAATCTTTCTTCTGACATAATTAGATTATTTCCTATTTAGTGAAGTTAGTTACGTAGCTATAATCTATGTTATCACAAGTCTTCAAAAATCAAGCGATCGCAAACTCGGTTAATTTACGAGTTTCGGGATCATGAAATCCTAAAACAATATCATCTTTTGGTACACCATTTCTTAATAATTCAGTAGTAATTCCTTCTTCTGTCCAATCTTCTTCAATCCAAATTTTATTATTTTTAATCCGAATATAAACAGAAATAGCTTTAATTCGTTTTTCGTTTTTCCAACCTATATTAAACCAAAGATATTGACTTCTCTCATCATCAAATATGAGAACTTCATCTATATCTGGATCAGGTACTTGTGAAGAAATTTTTTCATATTCTGTTAAAATACTTTTGATCAGATTTTGGTAATTTTTTAATTTATCCATTGAATAATTTCCTCTTTATTAATATCGATAATGATTAGTAAAACATGATATTTCTTTAAAATTAGTTGTATTGCAATTTGTGTAAAAAATTTTTCATAAATTTTCTGACTAATAGCTAAATAAACTGTATAATTAGGATGGGTAATAGAAAGAAAAGTTTGATATATTAAATATTGACCAAGTGCAGTTTCAAACTCACGCATGGGAGAAGGACTATTAAAGCTTTTGACTTCAATCACAATGTATTGTTCTCCTTTCATTGCAGAAAGGGTTTTTTCTCCTGCTAAGTCTGCAAATAGTTTAACTTCTTCATATTTAATAGGATAAGGATCGGCCGTAATTTTCCAACCTTCTTTAATTAAAGCATTTTTTACCGCATCATGATAGGTATCTTTTGCTGGCATTTTTTTTGATAATTGAGTAAACAAGGCATAAAGACCTGTATAGTCTTATTTTAACCTAAAAAGCATTTTAATTGTAGGGTGGGTTAGATGGCTATCATTTAGTTTATCCTAAGTATTTAATTATCCATCGTAACCCACCAAGAGATAAGGTAAATGGTGGGTTACGGCATAATTTTAACCTTAGTTTAGTATCAATAATAAAAGTTAGCCTAACCCACCCTACAAGTTCAATTTATCTTATATATTTTTCCAACGAAATTTATCAATTTTATCGGTTTCATCAAAAAAGTATTCTTCTAAATAGGGTTCTATTTCCATTTTCCAAATATTTTCAAGATCCTCTTGTAATGTTTCAGTTAGGAAGAAAGAAACACCAATTTCATAATGAGGATCATTAATGGTTTGATTAAGTTCAATTAAAATGTTTATTAAGGGTTTAATATCATAGTCTGGGTTATATTTTTGATGGTATTTTCTGAGGATATTATAGTTAGGTTTGATGGGAATAAATGCAAAGCGACGACGCAACGCATGATCTACTAATGCAATTGAGCGATCGGCTGTATTCATAGTTCCAATTATATAAACATTTTCAGGTATTTTGAACTTTTGATCACTCCCTGCGAGTTGTATTTCTTCTTCTCTATATTCTAGTAAATACATCAATTCTCCGAACACTTGAGAGAGGTTAGCGCGGTTAATTTCATCAATGATTAAAATACACATATCCTCACAGTTTTCTGCTTTTTCACAGAACTTTAAAAAGCATCCAGGTATCATAGAATATTGTAGGTTTCCATCGAGTGAAGTTTGGGGACGAATACCTTGTATAAAGTCTTCATAACTATAACTCGGATGAAATTGTATGAGTTCATAAAATCCATCTCCACTGCTAGTTAAATGGTTAGCAATATGTTTCGCTAAGTAGGTTTTTCCCGTTCCTGGTGAACCTTGAAATATGATATGTTTTTTACGTTTTAGGGTTTTGATATATTGGTTTAATTTAGTTTCTTCTAGGTTAGTATCTTCAATAAGCTGCATCATTGTATATTGTTTTTTTTTATTTTCCAATAGAAATGAACTATCATCAATCTTTTTGAGTCTATCCAACCAATCACAAAAGTAGTAAAAAATTTCACTCTCAGATAAGAAAAGAATGCTAGATAGATGTTGACAAGATATAAGAGTTTGAGTGATTTTTTGACTTAAAGAATTAAGATATGGATAATTACTAATAGTTAAATTATAAGAAGTTTCTGATAAATAATTCATTAATTTTAGAGAACATGGAATAACAATAAAAAATTTTTTTCGACTTAAAGCATTTAAAACACGACTAAATAAAAAGAGAGGGATGTCTTTAAATAAATCATATTGTGAATATTGATCACAAATACTTTGTAAATCATCAGGTGATTTTAATAAATCATGAATACAATTATATACTTGATAAGCTAATACATCCCAGTCTGATCTATTATTGTTAAAAGATTTATTTTTTTTATAAACTTCGGATAATTTTACCCAAGTTTCTTTATCACCTAAATAAAGTAAGTCCTTCAAGACTCTATTAATAAAATCTTCTTCTTTTCTTAAGGTTAATTTTGTTTGGATATTTTGAAAAATATTATGTAGTTTTTTTCGGTTATTATTATAGATATTCTGAGTTTCTAGAAATTCAGGACTATAAAAATAAGAATTAATAAACTCCTCAAATAAAGTTTGAATCATACTTTCTTTTTCTTGTTTCATTTTATCTTTTCCATATTATGTGACTAAAATTTTTTCTTTAACTATAGATTCTAAAATTTCAACCTCTTTGGGTTTTAAATATCTATAACTTTGGGGAGGAGTGAAATTTTTAATTTTCTGTTTAAGTTGAATAAGTTCAGCAGTATTATCAAACTTGTGAACTTTTTTAATAAAAATAGCTACTCCTATAGATGCGCTTTTATAATAATTATTAAAATCCTTTTGTTTGATGTGAGCTTTATTTTTGATTTTCTCCCAAAAATACTTTTTTTCTTTAGAAATATTTTCAAATATTTCAATACTTTCCACTTCAAAAAAACCGGCTATTACTTGTTGAGGTGAAGATACATAAACTAAGACTATATCGCCAGTTTTTAAGCGAGTCCTAGTTTTTCGTAATTCAACTGTTTTTTCACCATCTAGAATTTTCTGTGCATATTCTGGCTTAATAGAAATAAGAAGGAAATTTTTACACATAATGTTTTAATTATTTACCTTTCATTCCCTGCTTATAAATTATAGCAAACTTTTCATTATTAATATAGGTAGGAGATATGAAAGTTGTTTTGTTTTCAAGAATTTTTTGTGCATCTTTTAAACTAACTGGATGTTTGAATAGTTCAGTATCACTAAACTTAATTGCCATAATTTCTTTGTGTCCATCATTCTTAGCAACTTCAAGAATATTAGACAATTCATAAATCCCTAAATGACGATATTTTAGATACAGTTCTTTTGGAGTATCAAGAATAACTTCATCTAGTCTAGAACAAGCTCTAATAGAACCAATATTATAAAAACCTCTATCTTTTTTATCACTACTACTACTTACATACCATAGAATTCTACCACTTATACCTGAATGTAATTGTTTAGGGGATCTTTTAGATTTATAATATACAGCCTCTCGATTAAGAGCTAATTCTATTTTACTAAAACCCCATAAAGTTTGCTGTGCTAATTCCTTATCAAACAAATTAGCAGCCCATATCGGTTGAATTGGTATAATAAAATTATAGATATCATGATCAATAATTTTGAGAGGAAATAAGTAACGTTCAATCAGTAAAATATTTTCTTTATTTAAGTTATTTTTTCTAAGAGTTTCAGATAATTTTTGAAAAAAGAAAGTTAATTCTGGTAATTTTTTTTCTAATTTATTTAATTGATCTGCAATATTTGTCTTTGTGTCAATCAAAGATAAATTTAATTTTGATAATTCATTTTTTGTTTCTATAAAATAGTCTTCTTGAATCATGTTAATGATTTCATCTTGAAGGTATTTATCGGTAATTTTAGTTAGTTGTCGTCCCTCTTGTGCTGATAAAGAAATACTTATAAATAACAAATGTCTTGCTACTGTTTCAGCAAGATAATGTTTACTTATTCTAATCAGAGGAATTTCTAGCTGATCTTTTTTACTTCTATTATAGACAATTAGAGCTATTGACTCATTATCTTCATCTTTAATTATTAAGCACTCATGAGTATCTTTCTTAAAAATAAAACTTCTAAGATTTTCTAAAAAATATTGCTGTTCGTATTCTGAGCAGTTATTAAGTAAATCCTTTTTCAGTTTGTTTACTTCTTCTAGATTAACAGAGAGTTGTTTTATTGTGTTGATTCCTGCAAAAAGTCTGGACTGGTAATTTTTTTGTTGTTCAATATCATCAAAACGTTTTATAAAGTCATTAGGACTGATTATAATAACTTTAAATGCTTCATAAAATTGATCAGATAATTTCAAAATCTCTAGATTTTTAGTCAAAATTATATTAATTCCTGAAGCAAGAGACTTGGCAATATGACGAATATAAGATTCATCTACTGATAAGTTATTTAACTCAATGAATAATTCTATTGATTTTAAGAATTTTTCATATTGCTTATCTATATAATTCACACAATTTAATTTATAAAAAATATCTCGGATAGATTTTCTTTTTTCATAGTCATTGATTGTATTAATTGTAGTTAAAATTTCATTAGTGACCCAAATTTGTATATTAGGTTGTAACCAATCAGCTAACAAAGCTTTAGATTCTTGGCTTTTTTCTTCTTGAAGTTTAGATAAATGACTGGGTAAATAAATCTCTTGAAATATATAAAAATCAATAATTGTAGATAATTTGGATTCACATTCTTGCTCATTTATTAATGATAATAAATTAGGATGACCATAATCCAACCACCAAGATGTAAGCAGTTTTCCCTCTGTTCTTGCTTCTTTATCATCGACGGGGGAAAAACCAAGTTTCATCCACATATCATTGATACCATAATCACGGCGACAATTTAATTTTATACCGTTATATTGTTGTGTTATGCTTTTTAAATAATCGACAAGTTTTCTTGCAAGTCCCTGACCTCTATAATTATCTTTAATACATAAATGTGTGATACTGATTTGATTATAAGTTTTAACAGTTCTATACATTAAGTAACCCATAAACTGTCCACAATCAGAAAGAGCGACTAAAATCTGTTTATTTCTTGCTTTTTCCTCAAAAGCACCCTTAGAAAAAAATCCTAAAGTAGCTTTGTTTGCATCACCTAGCTTATTAACTTCAGGTAAATAAGGAGATGTTTCGTTGATAGTTTCAATTCGTACCATAATCAATATTATTTATATAATGAACAAAAAATCTGAGTTTCCTTTCAATAAAGCAAGACGAGTCACACCAGAAGAAAATGAGAAATTTAGACAAGCTATTTCTGAACAGTTTGGAATAAAGTTTAGAGAACAAAAAATAATGAAACAACATAAAGATGACAACAAACAATGAAAACGCTGACCATTAATTATTTATCTTCATCCTCTACAGTTTTCAATGATTCTGAAATTATTTTTAACGAAGAAAGTTAGGAATAAATCTAGCAAATAAAGTTAAACCCGCAGTTATTACAGCGACAAGAATAGGAATAATCAAAGATTTAACTCCTTTTAAATCAGATACTTCTTGAACTAAAGTATTTTGTACTGTTTTCATGTCCCTACTATTTTCTTTTATCAATTATACTTTTATTGAGTTTTTTGTTTTTTCATAGCTAATAATTCATCCTCTAATTCTGATAACCTTTCAAATTCTTCTGTAGAAATAACAACAGCAACATTACGTCCTTTTTTAGTAATGTGTACCGGTTCCCTTCTAGCTAAATCTAACATTTCACCAAAACGATTTTTTGCGTCAGATGCTGCTAATTTTTTCATTGATTTTTTAGTTAAGTTACTATTATTAAGTCTAAAATAGCTGTTTTAGCCAAAATAGTCAATAGTGGTCCTGTAGGTAATCAAACGTAATAGATATGCAAAAAATAAATTATAAAAATGCAAAAAACGAATTTAACCTAACATTTTGTTACATTAGCTACAAAATTTCTCGGAGGGTAGAGCTTAAATAGGTACAACTCGACCAGATGGAGGGTTTTCCCTGTGGTGCAAAGTACCCAATCTAAAGAAAAGTTAAACAAATTTGAAAAAATAAAGGCCGAAAAAGATGGACTCGCTATAAAAGACGAATTAGAACACTTTGCCCGTATCGGTTGGGAAGCAATGGACAAAACCGATCTCGAACATCGCCTCAAATGGGTGGGCATTTTCTACCGTCCTGTCACCCCTGGCAAGTTCATGTTACGGATGCGGATGCCGAATGGTATCCTAAGCAGTGAACAAATGCGGGTTCTCGGTCATATTGTACAACGGTATGGGGAGGATGGAAACGCTGACATTACCACCCGACAAAACCTGCAACTAAGGGGTATTCGTCTTGAAGACATCCCCGATATCTTTAACCGTCTCCAAGCGTCTAACATGACATCTGTGCAGTCAGGGATGGATAACGTCCGTAATATTACGGGTTCTCCTATGGCCGGTTTAGACGCAGATGAACTCATCGACACCCGTGAGTTGGTCAAAAAAGTGCAGGACATGATTACTAATCACGGTGAAGGTAATTATGATTTTACTAACCTACCCCGAAAATTCAATATTGCCATAGAAGGGGGACGGGATAACTCAGTTCACGCTGAAATTAACGATATTGCCTTCTTTCCTGCTTATAAAGAGGGTGAACTAGGGTTTAACGTGGTAGTTGGTGGCTTTTTCTCTGCTAAACGCTGCGAGGCTGCTATTCCCCTTAATGCTTGGGTTCCTCCCACAGATGACGCTGTTGTGGGTTTATGCCGTGCTATTTTAACCGTATTTCGGGATCATGGCTCAAGGACAAACCGTCAAAAGTCCCGTCTGATGTGGTTAATCGACGAATGGGGCATCAATAAGTTCCGTGAAGCAGTAGAAACGGAATTAGGCTATAAATTAACGCCAGAAGCCGAAAAAGACGCAATTGACTGGGAAAAACGGGATCATCTTGGTGTCTTCCCCCAAAAACAAGCAGGTTTAAACTATGTAGGAATGCACGTTCCTGTGGGTCGTTTATACGCTGAGGATATGTTAGACTTCGCCAGGATAGCAGAAGTCTATGGAAATAGTGAAATTCGCCTCACAGTGGAGCAAAATGTCATTATTCCCCATATTCCCGATGACAACTTAGAGCCGTTTTTAGAAGAACCCATCCTAGAAAAATTTACTATTAGCCCGAAACCCTTACAAAGAGCCTTGGTTTCCTGTACAGGGGCGCAATTTTGTAACTTTGCTCTGGTTGAGACGAAAAATCGTGCTGTAGCTTTAGCTAAGGAACTCGATGAAGTCTTAGAATTACCCCAAACTGTGCGAATTCATTGGACTGGGTGTCCTAACTCCTGTGGACAACCCCAAGTGGCCGATATTGGCTTAATGGGTACAAAAGTTCGTAAAGATGGCAAAACCGTCGAAGGGGTTGACCTCTATATGGGGGGAAAAGTCGGCAAAGAGGCTCATTTAGGCACTTGTGTGCAAAAAGGTATTGCTTGTGACGATTTACTCCTAGTTTTGTCTGATATCTTAATTAAGAATTTCGGGGCAAAACGTCGATAACAACATGGTTTTAATAATGGGTTTAACAGTGTTAAACCCCTACGGAAACTAACTGTTCCAGAGTTCCCTATCCCCTAACACTTGACTTTTAATCTTATCTAACGATATCGAGAGGAAAATAACGAAAATGCTTGGAGAAATGTGGTCATTACGTGGAAGGTACAAAATACTACACATGACGTGGTTTGCCTTCTTTTTATCCTTTGTCGTCTGGTTTAACTTAGCACCCTTAGCAACTCAGGTAAAAGCTGATTTTGGTCTAGAAGTTAGCCAAATTAGAACGTTAGCTATCTGTAACGTCGCCTTAACCGTTCCTGCGCGGATTATCATTGGAATGTTATTAGATAGATACGGACCAAGAATTACTTATACATTATTGTTGATGTATGCAGCCATTCCCTGTTTAGTCTTTGCCACGGCACAAAGCTTTACCCAGTTAGTGATCGGACGGTTAATGTTAGGTATCGTCGGTGCAGGGTTTGTTATTGGTATTCGCATGGTTGCAGAATGGTTTCCCCCCAAAGAAATAGGACTCGCTGAAGGTATTTATGGCGGTTGGGGTAACTTTGGGTCTGCTGCGGCTGCTTTCACCCTGCCCACCATCGGCGGTTGGTTCGCGTTTGGCGCACTTTCCCCCGCAGGTGATCCCCTCCTCAACTGGCGGCTTTGCATCGCTGGAACGGGTATTATTGCTGCGCTGTATGGACTTTTATACTACAATAACGTTCAAGATCATCCCCCCGGCAAAACCTACCGTAAGCCCAAAAGTGCCAGAGGAATCGAAGTAACCACAAAACGTGATTTTTGGTTCTTAATGGTGATGAATGCGCCGTTATCTGGCATTCTCATGGTGTTAGCTTGGCGGTTAAAAAAGGTGGGTTTCTATGATGTTAATACCATGTATATTGTTTGGGCCTGTTTATTGGGTTTATATCTGTTCCAAGCTTATAACTGTTGGGTGGTGAATAAAGATTTGATGACGGGTAAAAAGCAATATCCAGCAAAAGATCGCTATCGTTTCTCTCAGGTTGCTATTTTAGAGTTAACTTATGTGGTGAACTTTGGATCAGAGTTAGCGGTGGTTTCCATGCTTCCTGCATTTTTTGAAGGGACATTTCCCTTAAGTCCCGCACAAGCAGGGATGATCGCCTCTAGTTATGCGTTTATGAACTTGATGTCTCGTCCAGGTGGGGGTTTAATCTCTGATAAGTTGGGTAGTCGTAAGAATACAATGGCGGTGTTAACCTTCTGTATGGGTATCGGTTATTTGATGTTAGGGACTGTAACTAGCAGTTGGTGGCTACCGGGTGCGATTATTTTAACCATGTGCTGTTCCTTCTTTGTCCAAGCAGGAGAAGGGTCGACTTTTGCCATTGTTCCCCTAGTCAAACGTCGTATTACGGGTCAAGTTGCCGGTAACGTAGGGGCTTACGGAAACGTGGGCGCAGTGGCTTATTTAACTATTTTTAGCTTGTTACCAGAATGGTTAGGAGGAGGCAAAGATCCCAGTCCGGCGATCATTGCCCAAGCGAATACGGCCTTTTTCCAGATAATGGGTATTATGGCGGTTATTGTGGCTTTCTTGTGTTGGTTTGTGTTGAAAGAACCCGAAGGATCGTTTGCTGAACACCATGAAGGGGAAGAAGAAGATCATCAATTAAACCCTGTTCATGCGATGGACAGTGATGCGTCTGTTAACTCTATTTCTAGAGGTTAAATCAACATCTAGAGATTGCTTTGGGGGGATAATAGTGACATCCTCCCACGCTAACTGCTAGGCAGTATAGCGTGGGCTTCCCAACTCACGGTAGGATATTTCTGCCCACAGAGGCTTGCCTCTACGCCAGTTATCTAGGCTCATCACCCCCGACACCTCGACTTGACAGACAGTTTCCATTCGGCAGAGTCCCTGCCTACTATGCGTTTCTATGCCTCGATTACAGATTTCCTGTGCGCTGGCCACATCACGGTCACATTGATAGCCACACTCAGAGCAATTATGGATTCTATCGGACAGAGTTTTTCTGACTTCAGCACGACAGTTAGGACAAGTTTGGCTAGTTCCCCTATGGTCAACCAAGCCGAAATACTTGCCTCTTACTTGACAAATGTATCTCAGAATGTCCCTGAATTGCCCAAAACCTGCATCAAGGGTATGTTTTCCAAGAAAGCCCTTAGCCATTGTGCGAAAGTCAATATCTTCCATAAAGATACTGTCTCCCATATCACAGATTTTATGAGCTAATTTGAATTGGTAATCTTTACGCTTGAAAGCAATATGATTGTGTTGCTTTTCTACTCGTTTTCTGGCTTTTTCGTAGTTCTTAGAACGCTTTTGTTTTCTGGCTAACCGACGTTGTAGCACTTTCAGCCTACGGTGTTCAGTTTTGAAGAATTTGCGTCCTTTTTCTACATAAGAATCTGATGTAGCAAGATAAGAATTTAAGCCTACATCTAACCCTAATGGATGCCCAAATGGTGTTTCAATCTCAGGCAAAGTTAGATCAGATTGAATGCTGATAACGGCAAACCAGCCCTTAGCTTTTTTAATGACTCTTACCTGTTTGATAACAAAACCATCAGGTATAGGACGATGAAGATTTATTTGTACTTTTCCTACTTTTGGCAGTTTTATATGCCACCCACGCCAGTTCCTCCTGGGGGAAACCCCCAAGACCGGACTGGCTCCAGTCAATGGATTGCTCCTAAACTGAGGAAACAATAAAGACTTCATTTGTCCATATTTCTTGAACCGAGGAAAGCCAAACCCCCGATTACGAAAAAAATCCCAAGCATCGTGAAGTCTTCTCACATTTGTTTGTAAGACTTGGCTTGGGACTTTAGCTAACTCAAGAAATGCTTTTTTAGCTTTTGGTAATTGATTTTGTTGCTGATGATAACTTGGAAAAGGATAATCAGCAGACATGATATATTCTGACTCCAAAGAACACCGATCTATTGGACACTTACGAGAAGCGATCCAATCTTTCAATTCACGCAAAGCGTAGTTATAAGAACGGCGACAAATCTCTAGCCATTCAGATAACCTTGCCTCTTGTTTACTATCAGGATAGATTCGGTAACAATAGTTGAGTGTTAGAGTCATAACCTTATGTTACCACAAAATTTATAAAGTGATAACATAAGTTATCTAAGCGAGGTTGTGCTGTCGCACGTTAATATATTTGTCGGACTGTATCCACACGCAGATTGCTTCGGGGGGATCATAAGGATCAATAAGGTTATTAGTGGTTTATTCCCCTTGCAATGACATCATCCGTTATTCAGTGTCTTCTACTGATAATCCTAACGCTTCTCTAAATTCTGGATCGTAGTCTGCAAGTTCCCAATTTCTTGCTTGTTTAATTTGTTTTGGCGTTATGTTTTCAGCCCCTTGAAGATTCGCCCCTTGAAGATTCGCCCCGTCAAGATCCGCCCTGTAAAGATCCGCCCCGACAAGATTTGCCCCGACAAGATTTGCCCGTTCAAGATTTGCCCGTTCAAGATTTGCCCGTTCAAGATTTGTCCGTTCAAGATTTGTCCGTTCAAGATTTGCCCGTTCAAGATTCGCCTTTAGAAGATCCGCCCGTTCAAGATTTGCCCGTTCAAGATTTGCCAAATAAAAATCTCTCAACAATAAATTACAGTCTTGTAAATCAAGGAAACTAAGATATTGCATCACAAAAACTGGCTCAAAATCTTTCCGTTGTCCTAACAATCTTCCTATCCATTCCCCAAAAGATTCAGGAGTTGGCCACTTAACATTAGAGCGGTTTTCTGTTACCTTGGCACAAGCATTTAGCACCACTAATAACGCTTCTTCTGCATTCCGAGACTGTCTCATTTCTTCCTGGAAACTGGGACGAGGGGTTAACCCTTCCATTGGCATTCCATTGATTAACATAAACTCAATTAAATGACATAACATTTCTTGCCATTGCTGCACTGTTTCTATTTCCCGTAAGCGCATTTCATCTACAATAAAATGAAATAAATGAATATCCATTCCAGATTGTCCAAACACTTGAATCCATTCCAGTAACGCTCTTTTTTCATCCCATCCTTGCCGTAATGTCTTTTTCTTCCTGGCTAATTCATCATTAATTAACGTTAAAGTTTCTACAATTCTCAACGCCGTTAAATATTCTCCAAAACTTTTGTGGGTAAATTCAAAGGTTTTTTCACTTTCTCTAATTTGTCCACTTTCTCGGAAATAAAATGCAGCTAATAGTCGGGTAATGCTGGCACGAGAATCACTTTGAAAACAATCTTGAAAGCGGATTAATAGTTCTTGTAAGCCACTTCTGTCGCAATGGGTTTCTATCTCTTTAACGGTGGTGGTTCGTCCGTCACCATGCCAACAAGCCAGGGCAATTTCTTCTAGAATGGCAATGAATTCTTTTTGTTTAATACCTTCAATAATTAAATGTCCTTGTTGTTCGTAACCTCGTTCATAAACGGCTGCTAATAAGTCTTGATAAATTTCATTAAGATTGGTTTCTTCAGTAAAAGTAATATGATTCCGTCCATAACTCAATGCAATTAAATAATTTAAGAGGGGTTGCGCCGTAATTTCTTTTAAATTGTCTCGTTTTAAAACATCAGGTAAACCTTGATAGTCTTTCCCTTTTAGTTCTCCGTAACATTTCCACCAGTCATCTCTTTGATCTTCATCTAATAAGTTTTCTAGGTCAACATATTTATGTTTTCTCTTATCTTCGTTTGAAACAATATAAGGACATAAATATAATAGTTGTTTATCTTGACGAAATTTACTACGGTGTGCTTGAATAACCACTTCTCGACCACTGATTAAAACTTGTAAACGAGTTTTATGAATATTAAACTCTCTTACCTTATCCCGTACTTCTTCCACAAATTCCCTAGCCACTTCTTCGGCAATTTTTCCTTGTTTGGATAATTCATCTAACCCATCGAAAATAATCAGTAACCGTAACTCATTATTATTAGGATCTAAAGGATTTTCGGATAAAAAGCCATCAAATTGTACAAATTCTCCCACTGCTTTAATTAAATCATCAGATAAATTAAAGCGATGCAAAGGAATATAAAGCACAGGAATTTCATTTTTTTCTGCTAAACTCGCTGCAAACATTTTAGTAAAGGATGATTTGCCACTGCCTGGACCACCTGTTAATAAACGAATGGCATCATCTTTATTAGCTTCTTTTACCCAACTTTCTAATAATTCAAATAGTTTAGAAACAATACATTTTTTTTCTTTTTCTTGTAATAAAGTTTCGTCAATTTGATGCTTACGAGATGAAGAACCAGAGGAATAATTATTTTCTTCATAAAATGCTCTTAAAGGGATATAAATCTGTTTGAGACTGAATGCTTCCCAAAACACAGGTTCTTGAATTTGTTGCTGTAACCAAGCACGATATTTATACCATCCTTGTTCTCTTTTATTCGCTTGAGTAAAAGGTGTGTCTAACTGTTCAATTAAAATTAAATAATCTTCTTTATTATTTTGCCATTCTTCTGTTAAAGCATAGACAAAATATTCAGGTAAGCGATGACTAATTGATTCGGCTTCTTTTTCATTCTCTATTAATGGTTTTAACCAATTGAAAAACCCTGTTTTAACCTCAGTAATCAATGGTAATTCTTTAGGATATGTAAAAAAGCGATCGCTAATTGTAATAGGATGATTAGTTAACGCATCAGATAAAGACTTAAAAAGCTCTTTCGGGTTTCCCGGTTCTTCAATAAATAAATCTTTATTACTCTTAATTAACTTTTTAATGGCATTGGTTAACCCTCGAATAATTAGTAATCCTGCTATCTCTTCAGGTTTGTTTTCTAATCCTAGGGACTCTAATATTTCAACTCCATTTTCTGCTAAATCATCCCATTGCAGAAAAGCAATATTAACGGCTCCTTTCCCTACCGTTAACAAAAAACTTTTGAGATCAAGATTAATTTCTCTCTCTAAAATGTTTTTAGGTTTAGTTGCTTCAATTTCATTAAAATTAGTCATAATAAATGATCAGGTTGGAAGAATGAATAGAGATATTAGTTTCTGATTCAGACATGAGGTTCATTAACAGATTCTAAAGAGAGTCCTTTGGTTTCAATACCGAAGAAATAGGTGATCAAAGCTGCTAGAAGACAACACAAAGCTAAAATAAGCATCAGCATACTAACACCGACACTTTGTTTAAGGAGGGGTAGGGTAAATGTGCCTAACACTGCTCCCGATTTGGCGATCGCTGCTGCTAACCCGGCACCACTGGCACGGAGAGAGGTGGGAAAGACTTCCCCAGAAATGAGGAAAGTGGTGGAGTTAGGCCCCATATTCATCAACAGATTAAAAATAACAAATCCTGAAAAGATCAACAGTAGGTTAGGGTGAGTGGTTTGAGTGGGATCTCCTGCCACTCCTAACAAACATAATCCGACGGCCATACCAATAAATCCGATAATTTGTAAGGGAATACGTCCTAAGCGATCGACTAAAATAACGGCTAGGATAAACCCAAGGATTAAAAATAAATCCACTACTGCTGAACCCGTTGCGGACTCTAGTTCACGGTTAAGAAAATTGGTTTCATTGGAAAAGGCTAAAAAGGCGATAATACTGGGAGTAAACACCCCAATACCATAGGTAGCAATATCTTGTAAGAACCAGGGAACCGAGGCAAAAAGTGTATTTCGCCAGTATTTTGAGGAGAATAAAGACCCATAGTTTAAGTTAGTATCATCGGGTGGTGGTTCTGTTTCTGCTGTAATAATTACCGTTTCATTTAACAGTTGTGAGGCTGCTTCTGAGGCTGCTTGATAGTCTCCTTTAGCGATGTAATAACGGGGACTTTCGAGTAAAAATTGAAACCGTAAAATAGCAACAAGAATGGCAAAGAGTAGCCCCACCCCTAACATCAAACGCCAGGCATATTGAACCGCCGGTAAAATAGAATTAGGGGAAAAATATTCAAACAAAGCAATAACAATAATACCAGTCATTGCCCCTAAAAAAGACCCAATGGCCTGAAAGGTAAATGCACCGATAACCATTCGTCCTCGCAGACGAGACGGTACATTTTCCGTAATATATGACACACTAATAGGGTAATCTGCCCCGATACCAACCCCTACTAAAAAACGGAACATAATCAAAGACCAAGCATTCCAAGCTAAGGCAGTTCCTGCACTGGCTAAAATGAAGATGGCCAGATCCACCACTAGCATTTTTTGCCGACCAATTTTATCGGTAATCGGGCCTAACGTTAACGATCCTAATAAGGCACCTGCGATCGCTGCAACGGCAACCGCACCCGTTTCCAGAGAAGTTAAGTTAAAATCTTGCTTGAGAAAGGGTAAAGCGATACCGATCACAAAAAAGTCAAAGCCATCTAGGGCGATCAAACCGGCTGCTAAAATCCATAGTAACCACATCTCAAGGGTTAAGGGAGAATTGTCTAGTTTTTCTTCAAAATTCATACAATAGGAGATTTAATTTTAGTTGTTAGTGTATCTCATTTGCCATACTAAAGGGGACTATAATCTTTTTATTTTGCTATATTAATTGAGAAACTAAAGTCACTGTTAATCTTTGATAATAGAGATTTTCGCCCTTTTGATATGGATTTTTAAAGATGTTTTATAAATTCTCACAAGTGGTCTATTTACTATGTTTAAGTCAGATTTTTTTAGGGAGTTCTTTTCTTATCTCTACTAAGGCGATCGCTAATTCTTTAGAGACCGACATTAATCAACCTTCAATCCCCTCATTTATTAAGTCTCAATACGATTTCACCCATGATGATATTATAGATCAATTAAAATCTGTTACCCAAGAAATTGAAATAGATGAAATCAATAAATCTGATACTACTTGTCTAAGTTTTATTCCGTTAAGCAATACCATTGAGCCTAATCTATCACTTAATAAGCAAGAAAAAGTAACTAAAAAAGTTGAACCTACCAGTTCATGTGCTGCAGATTTATTAGGAGTTGATATGCCTCAATACTCATTTGAAACCATAGAAGAATCTTCTTTGACGGTTCAAAAAGACTTGCATGAAGATTTAGGAAATTTTGCTGATAACTATACAACGGAAACTAATAATAATGATGGATGGCATTTTAAATTACAACCCTATGTTACAGTTCCTATGGCTCTCCTGTAGTTATGGTGATCAGAAAAATTTATACCTCGTAGGGTGGGTTAGGCGCAGGGTTGATTTTTATGAAAACACAATAACTTATGGTCTGCAACCTAACCCACCATTTTAGGTATGTAGTCTATTATACTT
>JASJDN010000167.1 GCA_030065205.1 Crocosphaera sp. | reverse complement strand
AGAAATGATGAGGACATAATGGTATTATGTCCCTACAAATCCACCCTTGTAGGGATTTAACACTGTTAAATCCTCTTGGTCATTTTCTCACAACTGAAACCTGATTGCTATAGGTTGGGTTAAAGGATGAAACTCAACAATCATAAATTTGTGGTGTATTGTGTGAATAAGCGATCGCCTTCAAGTAAGATATAATCATTATGGACTTTAAACTAAACAAACAATATGGCAAAACTTCCCAATGAAGTCCAAAAAAGTATTTTTAGTCTCCTGCAACAGTTAGCAAACCAAATAGAAGAAGCATCCGCTACAGAATGGACAATCTTAGAAAGATACGGTGAAACAACAAAAACTATACCAGAACTTGATGAACTTCAGAATGTTAGAGAAAAACTAACTGAGCGTTATAATGGACTTAACAAGCTATTGTTAAGGATTTTAGAAATTCAGCCACGGCCTCCAGAAGATATGGTAAATTTGCTAGTAAAGACTATTGAAAGAGGGCAAGCAACCATTGATTCTGCCAAAGCTAGTATTCTAGAAGTTAAAAAAAATTGGGGTTTATGATGAACGAATCTTTTTCTATTCCTGATGAAAAATCTAGACAAGAAAGTGTCAAAAATTTACAAGAAGTACAAAAAAAATTAGACCTTTTTGGCTTAGAAATTGAAGAAATTTTAGGAATGGCAAACACTGAGCTTTTGCGCCAACGCAGAAAACGTCTAGAAAACTCTGTAAACAGTTGAATTAATGGAGGATTATGATGCAATTAGATGATTCAGAATCAATTCAAGCTTATCGTAATCGCGTTATGATTTATGCTAACGATCTTTGGCAAGAAAAAGACCTCAAAAACGAGTGACTTTATCTATGTATTTGGCAGATGCTGCCACTACTTTAGCAAGACTAGAAGCAGAAGAAGTCAATAATTTATTACTTAATGACTAATCATTGTTTAAATCCGTTAAACTTTGAATGATGATAGTTTGCTTTTCTGGAAATTCTGCTACTAATTTTAACTTTCCTCCTAAGCGTTCAATATAGTTAGCTAGAGTAGAAAGTAAGAAATCAGTTTGTTTTTCTACCTTAGAGATGTTATTTTCTTCTAAAACTAAATTTTTAGCAATTTCTGATTGAGTTAAATAATAAGCTTTTCTTAATTCTCTCAGCATCATTTCTTCGGCAATTAATTTATCAGCTTCTTCTTGAATTTCAGTTTTTTCTTGTGGAGTAAAGTTGTCCATCATTTCTGCTCAAGTTTTAGTCATTTTTTTGCCTTCCTTTTATGAGATATTCTCTAAATGTTGTCGATACCTTTAGTTTAGCCAACATTCGTTTTTGTACACTTTTCGGAAAGTTAAGAAATTCTATGGCAAACTCATCATGAAATAAAATTGACCAACTCATCATACAATTGATAATTGATAGGTTATGATGCTCTAATTATGATCGAATTGACACCCGCAGCTATCAAAGAAATAAAACGAATGCAAAATAGTCGTCAACAACCTGACAGTTACTTTCGCTTGAGTGTGAAACCAGGGGGGTGTGATGGACTGTATTATACGTTTGACTTATGTGATACCAAAGAAAATAGCGATCGCATCGAAACCATTGACGACATTTCCTTGTTGATCGATGAACAAAGTTTAAACTATTTATCAGACTTACGCTTAGACTACGCAGAAGACTTAATGGGAGGAGGGTTTCGCTTCCATAACCCCCTCATTACCACTTCTTGTCGTTGCGGTTTGTCCTTTACTATTAAGGAAACTTAAAGCCTGTCCCAATTGACATTGACAGAGCTTAGTATATATTGGTATGATGGCAATTTGTCAGCGATTTTATTAAACTGGAAGTCCTGAGCGTATTGTTATAAGTGAAATTATGCCAACTATTCAACAACTAATCAGGAGTGAACGCTCCAAAGCCAAAAAGAAAACGAAATCTCCTGCCCTCAAGCAGTGTCCCCAACGTCGAGGTGTATGCACTAGAGTATATACGACTACCCCTAAAAAACCCAACTCAGCCCTGAGAAAAGTGGCACGGGTTCGTTTAACATCAGGGTTTGAAGTCACTGCTTATATCCCTGGTATTGGTCATAACCTACAAGAACACTCTGTGGTCTTAATTCGCGGAGGAAGGGTAAAAGATTTACCTGGTGTGCGGTATCATATTATTCGGGGAACCCTAGATGCTCAAGGGGTAAAAGACCGTAAGCAAGGACGTTCTAAGTACGGAACTAAACGTCCTAAAGAGTAAAATAAACACTCTTTGAATCAGCCATATTGAACCTTGAAAACCACAAACAATCTTAGATTGTTTGATAAAGAAAATTGTAATGTCAACTTAGTTCAAAGGAACAAACCACCATGTCTCGCCGAGGAAACATCAAAAGAAAGCCCGTTCCCCCCGATCCAATTTATAATAGTTGCTTATTAAACATGACCATTCGTCGAGTCATGAAAAGCGGTAAAAAATCTCTGGCCGCCGGCATTGTTTATGATGCTATGAATATGATCAAAGAGCGAACCGGAGAAGAACCCTTAGACGTATTTGAAAAAGCCATTAAAAACTTAACCCCCTTAGTAGAAGTCAAAGCGAGACGGGTAGGAGGGGCCACCTATCAAGTCCCGATGGAAGTCCGTCCCTCCAGAGGAACCACCTTGGCCTTACGCTGGTTAATCCGCTATTCTCGCATCAGAGGCGGTCGTACCATGGCCAGTAAACTTGCTAACGAAATTATGGACGCAGCCAACGAAACCGGCGCAGCCATGAAAAAACGGGACGAAACTCACCGTATGGCAGACGCAAACAAAGCCTTTGCTCATTACCGCTACTAAATTTTAGCCATAATCCCCAGATTCTTGCTCATCTAAGGTAAATTTTTCCAAAGAAAAGTATAGAATTGTAAATAGTGTAAACTTATAGACGGCCTCAACTAGAGACAAGGCAAAGCATAAGGAGGTAGCTGTGGCACGGAATATCCCCCTAGAGAGGGTGCGAAACATAGGCATTGCTGCCCACATCGACGCGGGCAAAACAACGACCACAGAGCGCATTCTCTTTTATACCGGAATCGCATACAAACTCGGTGAAGTCCACGAAGGGACAGCCACAATGGATTGGATGGCCCAAGAACAAGAACGGGGCATCACCATTACAGCAGCAGCCATTAGTACCAATTGGCTCGATCACCGCATCAACATCATCGACACCCCAGGCCACGTAGACTTTACCATCGAAGTTGAACGGTCTATGCGTGTGTTAGACGGTGTGATCGCTGTATTTTGTTCCGTGGGAGGCGTTCAGCCGCAGTCAGAGACGGTATGGCGACAAGCAAACCGTTATCACGTGCCTCGCATTGCCTTTGTCAACAAAATGGATCGGACTGGAGCCAATTTCTTCAAAGTTTACCAACAAATCTGCGATCGCCTCAAAGCCAATGCGGTTCCCATACAGATCCCCATTGGCACAGAAAGCGAATTTCGGGGCATTGTCGATTTAGTGAGGATGCGGGCAAAAATCTATCAAGATGATCTAGGCAAAAACATCGAAGATACGGAAATTCCCGCCGAATATTTAGAACAAGCTCAAGAATACCGCGCTAAACTCATCGAAGCTGTAGCAGAAATCGATGAAACCCTATTAGAGAAATATCTTGAAGGGGAAGAACTGACAGAGGCGGAGATTAAACAAGGGTTAAGAAAGGGAACTTTAGATAAGACCATTGTGCCTATGTTGTGCGGTTCTGCCTTCAAAAATAAAGGAGTACAACTGTTACTGGATGCAGTAGTGGACTATTTACCCTCTCCCCTAGATGTTCCTCCCATCACTGGGTTATTAAAGGACGGCACAGAAGACAGTCGCAAAGCAGACGATGAGGAACCATTTTCTGCCTTGGCTTTCAAAATTGCCTCTGACCCCTATGGCCGTCTAACCTTTATGCGAGTGTATTCAGGGGTCTTAGAAAAAGGCAACTATATTTACAACGCCACCAAAGAGCAAAAAGAGCGAATTTCTCGCTTAATCGTGCTTAAGTCTAACGATCGCATCGAAGTAGACGAACTGAGAGCCGGAGACTTAGGGGCAGCCATTGGTTTACGGAATACCATTACTGGGGATACCTTGTGCGACGAGAAACATCCCATTCTTCTCGAATCCTTGTATATCCCAGAACCGGTTATTTCCGTAGCCGTCGAACCCAAAACCAAGCAAGATATGGAAAAACTATCCAAAGCCTTGCAGTCCTTATCTGACGAAGATCCCACCTTTAAGGTGAGTGTTAATCCCGAAACCAACCAAACGGTGATCGCAGGAATGGGAGAACTTCACCTAGAAATCTTGGTGGATCGGATGTTGCGAGAATTCAAAGTCGAAGCAAGCGTCGGTCAACCCCAAGTAGCCTACCGCGAAACCATCCGTAAACCGAGCCAAGCAGAAGGGAAATACATTCGTCAAAGCGGTGGCAAAGGTCAATACGGTCATGTGGTCGTCGATTTAGAACCCGCCGAAGCCGGCAGTGGTTTTGAGTTTGTCTCCAAAATTGTTGGGGGCGCCATACCCAAAGAATTTATTTCCCCGGCTGAACAAGGCATGAAAGAAGCCTGCGACTCAGGTATTATTGCTGGTTATCCCCTCATCGATGTTAAAGTCACCCTAGTGGATGGTTCTTTCCATGACGTTGACTCTTCGGAAATGGCCTTTAAAATTGCTGGCTCTATGGCCATTCGCAACGCAGTTAAAAAAGCTGCTCCTGTTCTCCTCGAACCCATGATGAAAGTGGAAGTCGAAGTCCCAGAAGATTTCCTCGGAGATGTGATTGGGGATCTCAACGCTCGTCGAGGTCAAATTGAGGGGATGAACAGCGAAGACGGACTTGCCAAGATTTCTGCGAACGTTCCACTAGCAGAAATGTTTGGTTACGCGACCGATATCCGGTCAAAAACCCAAGGACGGGGAATTTTCTCGATGGAATTTAGCCATTACGCAGAAGTTCCCCACAACGTCGCCGAAGCGATCGTCCTAAAAAACACAGGGAACGCCTACACCTATGACAGTGAATGATTATGAGGAATCAGTGCATAGTTAACCATTGATAGTGGATAATAGACTATGGGTCACTGGTGACAAAAAAACATCACTGCTTAGAATAAAGAAGACAAAAAAAGGAACAGTTAATTCATGGCACGCGCAAAATTTGAACGGACTAAACCTCACGTTAACATCGGTACTATCGGTCACGTTGACCATGGTAAAACAACCCTAACGGCTGCTATTACCATGACTTTAGCAGCAGCCGGTAGCGCAAAAGCTCGTAACTACGAAGACATTGACGCTGCTCCCGAAGAAAAAGCACGGGGTATTACCATCAACACCGCCCACGTTGAATACGAAACCCCTAACCGTCACTACGCTCACGTGGACTGTCCTGGCCACGCTGACTACGTGAAAAACATGATCACCGGAGCGGCACAGATGGACGGTGGGATTTTAGTGGTATCGGCGGCTGATGGCCCCATGCCTCAAACCCGTGAACATATCCTCCTAGCTAAACAGGTTGGGGTTCCGAGTCTAGTGGTTTTCTTGAATAAAGAAGACCAAGTGGATGATGAAGAACTCTTAGAATTAGTGGAACTGGAAGTACGGGAACTCCTCAGCGAGTACGACTTCCCTGGAGATGATATTCCCATCGTCACCGGATCGGCTTTAATGGCTGTAGAAGCTCTTAAAGAAAACGAAAAACTTGCTCCTGGGGAAAACGAATGGACCGATAAAATCCTCAAACTCATGGAAGAAGTGGATGCTAATATTCCCGAACCCGAACGGGAAATCGATAAGCCCTTCTTAATGGCAGTGGAAGACGTATTCTCCATCTCTGGTCGGGGTACGGTCGCCACCGGACGGATTGAACGGGGTAAAGTTAAGGTGGGTGAAACCATCGAGATCGTGGGAATCAGAGACACCCGCAGCACCACCGTGACTGGGGTGGAAATGTTCCAGAAGACCCTTGACGAAGGTATGGCAGGGGATAACGTGGGTATCCTACTACGGGGTATCAAAAAAGAAGATATTGAACGGGGAATGGTTATCGCTAAACCCGGATCGATTACTCCTCACACCCAGTTTGAAGGAGAAGTATACGTTCTCACCAAAGAAGAAGGAGGTCGTCACACCCCTTTCTTCAAGAACTATCGCCCTCAGTTCTATGTAAGAACCACCGACGTAACCGGAACCATCCAAGACTACACTGCCGATGATGGTAGCGCAGTAGAAATGGTTATGCCTGGCGATCGCATTAAAATGACAGTGGAGTTAATCAATCCCATCGCTATTGAACAAGGAATGCGCTTTGCGATTCGTGAAGGTGGCCGTACCATCGGTGCCGGCGTTGTTTCTAAGATTCTGAAGTAGGACAACCAAACATTGAACAAGTGACCAGTTAACTTTGTCTTAACTGGTCACTTAATTTTCTCAAACTATCCATTGCTGTAAATTTCTGAACCTTGACAATTAAACATTATGGCTACTCTAGCACAACAAAAAATTCGCATCCGTTTAAAAGCTTTTGACCGTCGTTTATTAGATACCTCTTGTGAGAAGATTGTTGATACGGCTAACCGTACCGACGCAACCGCCATCGGACCGATACCTTTACCGACAAAAAGACGGATCTATTGTGTTCTGCGATCGCCCCACGTTGATAAGGACTCACGGGAACACTTTGAAACCCGAACCCATAGACGCATTATCGATATTTATCAACCTTCTTCTAAAACCATCGATGCTTTGATGAAATTAGATTTACCTGCGGGTGTGGAAATCGAAGTTAAACTATAGGTTGAATGAACTGCGCCTACTCTCTACGCTGAAGTAGGCGTTTTCAGTAACTCTAGATTATCTAACATAAAATAAAAATAGTCCCCTAGCGGCCACCAAGGGACATTGTTAAAAAATAACCACTTAGGAGCTTAGCTCATGTCAGACTTTGATTTTCATAGAAGGTTGTCAGCCGTAGAGCGAGACATCAAGAAACTAAAGGATGGTTATCAGGAATTAGACGATGTGGTAGATCCCAAAGGATGGATCGGGGAAGCCATAGACAAAGGTTAACCATTTTCAGGGTGAGGATATGAAGATTGACCCTTTTTTTTAAGGGACTATTGATTGTCTATTTTGACAGCATTCCATGAATTTGCACGATTGGTTCCAATTTTTTGATTACCCGTACTATAATAACCAGAAAATTCTTTATTATCAGGACGTAAAGTAAAACGAAAATTGCCTTGGGTTTGGGAACTATTTGACCATTTACCTTCAATAATGCGACCCTTGTTGAGAATTTTTCCTTCGGTGATTTCTCCTGTTAAATTTCTGGTAGGAATTGTGAAAGTTCCTGTAACAGTATTGTTTTCCAGTTTTAAAGTCATAGTTCCTTGAAATTTTTGATTATTAATGCCAATAAAAGAGTGATTCCAAATGCCTGACCAATAATCATTAAATTCTCGTTTTGCTAGAAAATTAACTGGTTTTGATAACAGATTATGATCCACTTGTCCGTTATTATTAATAGTGACTAAATCATTGATGTTATCAACTACTTTTGTTTTGCATAAAGAAGAATCCACAGAAACCAAGTTTGGGTTATTTTTTAAGAAATATTTGAGATTATTACAACCTCTTACTATTAATTGATTAAGAGATTCGATTGACAATTTTACCGTATCTTTTTGACCCACAAAAGTCGCTAATAACTCTCCATCTGATGAAAAGCTAAGAGTTTTAATGGCGCGGTGAGACGCTTGCCACATAGCTATTTTTTTATTTTGTTTTAAATCCCAAATCCTTATATGACCAGTATTATCTCCAGCGATAATTTTTTGGTTATTGGGGCTAAATATTACTGTTGTCATTTTATTCTCATTATTGTTATATCTTGGAATGGTTTGACTTTCTTCTTCATATACTTGAAAAATAGAAGTGTATCGTCCTTGTTGTTTCTGTCTTAAGTTCCTCCAGACACGAATGGTATTGTCTTCTCCAGCACTCACCAATAGTTGGGAATTGGGACTAAAATTTATGGTTAAGACTTTGTCTATATGATCTTGCAATGTATTTAATGTTTTCCCATTGATATCTGTTATCTGAATTTTGTTATCTTTGTCAATAAAAGCACGTAATTTATGATCAGGACTCACAATATTCTGACTATTTTTTAGCTCATTATTTGGAAATAAATCTATATTTTGGCTATCTAATAACTGAGTTGGTAAATTCCATAAACGAGTTGTCCCATCATCTCCAGAACTTATTACCTGTTGTGAATCTGCCGTAAATTTAACACTGCGAACGGGTCCATTATGTCCCTGAAATTGTGCTAATTTCTCTCCCTTTAAGTTCCATATTCGGACATTGCCATCCTTTCCTCCACTAGCAATTTTTTGACTATCGGGACTAAAAGCGACATTCCAGATAGTTTCTTGATGAGCTTTCCATACTTTTCCAACTTTTTGATTTTCAAGACCCCATAAAGCATTTTCTGATGTCCAAAGGGCGATTTGACCTTCGTCACCAGCAGCAACAATATGTTTTCCATCGGGACTAAAAAAAGCCCCCCAACCGGGAAATTGGTTGGTTGTATCTGCTCCTTTAATCTCTTCTTGTTTGGGGATTAATAAGGTTGATAATAGTTCAGGTTGATGGGATGGTTTAATATTTTTGATATCCCAGATTTTGATCTGTTTATCCATGCCCATCGTAACAATAATATCTTGATTCCTATTAGGATGAAAATCAACAGTTTTCGTAAAAATAACAGGGGGTTTGTTGTAGTCTGCTTTCCAAAATGCTAGTCGGTTGCCTTGCAAATCCCACAAACCAATATATCCATTGCCACCTTCACCTTCAACAATGGCTAAGTTATTTCCATCTGTACTAAAAGTGACATAACGGACATAACCTTGCTCATAACCTTTATAAGCCTGAATTATTTGATGTTTTGGGGTTTCTTTTAACCGAGTTGCTGGTAATTTCTCAATTTCTTCTAACCCACATTTCGCACTTTTATTAAGTGATACGAAAAAACCGAGAAAAGTCTTTTGTTTTGGGTTGAAATTAGCGTCAATTTTACGCTAACCAAATTAGCACTGATTAACTATTCTCATGAAGAGTTGTTTATTGACA
>JASJDN010000008.1 GCA_030065205.1 Crocosphaera sp. | reverse complement strand
CCCTTCAAATAAGGGTTTTCCTCCAAGGCTGATTCTCATTAATTGATGCTTAATGAAAATGAGTAACGAGAGAATCAGCCTTGGAGAATGGGAATTTGGCGATCGCCTGACAACCGAAAAAGATCCCGTGAAAAGTAAGTTCCTTGAGCATATTCTTGAAGTCATATAGATTTATCTGATTTTGCTCATCCGATAAATTCCAGTGATAATCGGAATGAATCCATTTAATATTCGAGGCACAAATTTTCGGGATTTCTTCCTCGGTTACGATCGCCCAATCAATATTGTGCTTTCGCCAATATCGTCTTTCTAATTCTAATTTTTCTATGGTTCTTTTCTTGCTAAGGTCTTTGATGGTTTTGAATGTACGAGCAACTTGAACAGATTGCTGACCCTGTTGGACTGTCAACATAAAATCAGTTGTCAATACATAAGGAGTATTATTTTTGGTGTTTACCGGATACTTAATTCCCATTTCTTTGGCAATTTCCATTGCCAGATCCAGATTTAATAATGGGTATTGTTCTCTAATATCTTCAACTTTGTTACTCCATTCCAACAAATAGAAAAGTCTTGATTCCCAGTCTGACATTAGATGATGTATGCGATTACTTTTCCATCCAAGCAGTCTTGATACTCTACCCACGGAAGGAAAATCTGTAATCGTTATCCAAGGTTTGTAGTCTTTTCCTGTACCTGTACCTCGTCCTTCTTTTACATATCGCTCGAACTTATCTTGAGTCCAATCATATCTATTTCTAGCCATGAGAAAACCGTACAATATAGAGTCACTATTATTGTACGGTTAAGTTTCCAACTTTATTGTTACTTTTTTTAAAGTTTCTAACTATATTGTCACTCCAGACTTAAGTTTCCAACTTTATTGGAAAGTTTCCAACTTTATTGTCACTCTACAAGATTTAAAACTTGAAGCTAATAATTATTCCACAGTAACACTCTTTGCTAAATTCCGAGGTTGATCTACGTCTAACCCCCTTCTGGCAGCAATATGATAGGCTAATAATTGTAAGGGAATGACTGCAATTATTGGCGATAAAAGTTCATCCACATGGGGAACAAATAACAAGTCATCAAAGGTTGCTCGCGCTTCATTATCATCAACAGATGTAACGCCAATTAACCGTGCATCCCTCGCTTTTGCTTCTTGGGCATTAGATAATACTTTATCATGAACATCCCCTGGCATGGCAATCGCAACTACAGGAACTTTAGCATCTAATAAAGCAATTGGACCATGTTTCATTTCCCCTGCGGGATAGCCTTCAGCATGAATATAACTGATTTCTTTTAACTTTAATGATCCTTCTAAGGCAATGGGAAAATTAATGCCTCTTCCTAAGAAAATAAAGTCTTGAGTATCGATAAATTCGTGTGCCAATTCTTCGATTTGTTTTTCTTGTTGACTTAAAATAAGTTCGATTTGATTGGGTAATTCTCTTAACCCCTTCACTAAAGTTTCAAACTTCTCTAAACTCAAATGTTTACGACGATAAGCTAATTCTAATGCCAAGCAATAAAACCCCATTAACTGTGCAATAAAACTCTTGGTTGCAGCAACCCCAATTTCTATCCCTGCTTGGGTATTAATAATGCGATCTACCATGTGAGCAAGGGTACTTTCGGGACGGTTAGTAATGCCTAAAATTCGTGCATCATAGGGAAATTCTAAGCCCATTCTGCGCTGTTTTTCCATCTCTAATGCGGCTAAAGTATCAGCCGTTTCCCCTGACTGTGTAACCCCGATAGTGAGGGTATTTCCTAACATGGGTGCAGGAGAATAACGAAACTCTGACGCATACTGTACCATTGTGGGAATACCCGCTAATTGTTCTAGCAAATATTTACCCACCATACTTGCGTTCCAACTGGTGCCACAAGCTACAATTTGAATATAATCTACATTGTCACACAGTTCAGCAGCTAACCCTAAATTAATGGGGCTTTTTTCTTGTCCATTTTCTATACTCCAGCTAGGATCTAAATAGGTTTCTAAACAACTTCTTACCACGGAAGGCTGCTCATAAATTTCTTTGAGCATGAAATGACGAAACCCTTGTTTTTCAACGGTGGTAATGTTCCAGTCGAGGGTTCTAGGGAGCTTTCTGAGACGTTTTAGGTCAAAATCGTAAACTTCTACGCCGAGGGGGGTTAAACGGGCAATTTCGCCGTTTTCCAAGGACAAAACCGCATGGGTATGAGGCACGACCGCCGTCACATCGGAAGCGCAGAAAAATTCCCCTTGGCCAAAGCCAATAATCAAAGGGGCTTGATGACGTGCCACAATAATCTCATCAGGGTAGTCTGCACAAATAACAGCGATCGCAAAAGACCCATTGAGACGGTGGATGGCTTGTTGTACCGCTTCTAATAACCCATCATAATCAATAGTTTCGGGGAGATATTGAGCAATTAAATGGGGAATGACTTCTGTATCGGTTTCGGAAGCAAATTCACACCCGTTATTAATCAGTTCTTCCCGTAATTCTTGATGATTTTCGATAATACCATTCTGCACAACAGCCACCCGTTGACTATTATCTCGATGAGGATGGGCGTTATGTTCTTCGGGTTTACCGTGGGTGGCCCAACGGGTGTGGCCAATTCCCATTTGCGAAGGATTAACTTCTCGTTCTAGCTTTTCTCGTAGGTTATAGAGTTTACCTTTTGCTCTGGTACAGTGGATATTACCTTCTAAAACGGTGGCAATACCGGCTGAATCATAGCCTCTGTATTCTAATCTCTCTAAACCGTCGATTAATACGTCGGTTGCTGTTTTTGTGCCAATATAGCCCACAATTCCACACATAATTTTATATATAGCTAGATGATTAATGTATTAATTGTCGATTATGATGTCAAAAATGACCAGGGTTTTATGATTGATTGATAACTGATCTTAGGTCATAGGCTACATAGACGTGGTTGAGCTTTTTTATGTTTCAGTGAAATTATGTAACCAGTAAATTAGGCAAAAAAATAATAAGCATTCTTAACTAGAAATTTTAGCTAAAATCTTGGGAAAATTAAGAATAATTCCGATAATCAACACAATTCTATCTAGCCAATGAATACAATATTAGTCGTCGATGATATGAAGGCTGAATTAGACCTCATCAGCCAATATTTAATCAAAGCCGGTTATCAGGTGATTACCGCAACCGATGGTAAAGAAGCGTTAGAAAAAGTCATTAAGAGTAAACCCGATGCCATTCTCACAGACTGGATGATGCCTAACATGGGAGGGTTGGATCTCTGTCGTCAACTCAAGAAAAAACCCGAAACCGCAGATATTCCTGTGGTCGCTTGTACGGCAAAAAACCGTGACGTTGATAAGATGTGGGCCAGTAAACAGGGGGTTAAAGGGTATGTGGTTAAACCCTGTACCGAAGAAGACATTATTACTGCCTTACAAGCTGCCATGAGGTGACAAAAAAAGATTGTAATCTCACTGATACAGTGCGATTACAATCACAGTTTTATCATTTGCTGGCAAATATATTGAAGCTACTGCCCTCAAGGTTAAGAGGTAATTAAAGCAGACATTCCTTTTTTAGCTATTATCTCTTATCCTCTTACTTTTTGATAACCATGTCCACAGCCACCAGTTCGCTTTCTCGTTTACAAGAACTCCTTCCCCAACTGTTTGAAACTCCCGACGTACAGGGAGAACCCTATTTACGTTGTCAACTAACTCCTCAAATTAGTGGGTTAGTGTCTATGGAGTTTGTCCAAGAATCTTTATTAGTACCTGGGGAACAAATTACGTTTATTCCCAATATGCCCTCTTTTGTCATGGGGTTAATGACTTCCCGCGATCGCGTTTTTTTGCTGATCGATCTGTCTCATCGGTTAGGATTGTCATCCCCTTGTCCCTTATTACAAACCTATCAGATCATTGTGCTTCGCATCTCCTCTTTGATGTCTCAAACGGCGAACCCCAACCAAGAAATGCTTCTGGGTTTTGTTGTTCCTCGTATTCAAGGGGTAATGCGGGTGATGTCTGAGCAAATTATTCCTTCTCAACCAGACATTTCTTCTCAGTTAAACCCTTATATCAGGGGAAACATCATGGAATCGGGTAAATCCCTACCTATTCTTAATTTAGCTGCCGTTGTTGACCAAACGATTAATCAATCGTAATCGCAGATTAACGGTTCACAAATTACCTTTTATCAAACTAATGTTTATTAGTTAATTGTTCATTATCATCAGTAAAGATTAATGACTATTCAAGAAAAGTTTCTCAATTTAGTTTCATGGCATGATTCTCAAGATACAGATCATTTAATATTGGAATCAACCCAACAGCCTATTTCCCCATCCCAAACTGACCAAAAGAAACCAACCCTTAAAAAAGCAGTAACCCTCCGTCGACGCTTACTAATCACGATTTTACCCACGGTTTTGATTCCCTTAGGCATTGCCAGTCAGATTACCGTTCAAACCGTTTATGCTGATAGAAAACAAGACATTTTTGAAGACACAGAAAAAACGATGGTTGAGACGAGTTCTTTAACCAAACAATTTCTAGAACAAGCGTTTAAGGTAAGTGATGTATTAGGAAGCAGTCCTTATGTGGTAGACAGTTTGCAATCTGGTACAGAAAAAGTCAATACTTTGGGATTATTACAACAACCCATTGACCAAGTGGAACAAGAATTTGCCAGTGATAAATTGCTTTCTCCTAACCCAAATCTCAACAATTATCTGGCAACCATTGCTAAAGCGAATGATCTCGCTGAAATTATTCTCACAGAACGTAATGGTTATAATGTGGGTTATAATCTTCCCACTTCAGACTTTGTTCAAAAGGATGAACAATGGTGGCAAATTGGGGAAAAACAAGGGGCAACCATCCTGGAACCAGAATTTGATGAATCCACTCAGTCAGCTATTTTAGAACTGGTTAATACGGTAAAACATCCCCAAACCAAAGAGGTGTTGGGGGTTACTAAAATAGGTGTTTCTATTGCCAAACTAGATGAAAAGTTGGCCTTAACCATTGGCGTGAGATTATTAGAAACCCAAACTTTACAATTGGTTGACGTTGTTGAGAACAATGAAACTAAAGTATTAAATACCTTGACTGTCGAAGAGGTCACTGAATTAGGGGATCTTGTTGGTGGGGATGTGATTGCCAAAGCAATTCGATTGTTTGATCAGACCATTAATAAAACAGAAAATCAAGAATCAGAAGGCCAACTATCCCAAAATAATCAACAGCTAGAACAAGCTTTTATGAGCTTAGAAGGGCGTAATGGTATCTCCAAGGTTAAATTTGAAGGAGAAGAACAAGAAGAAACAGCCAGTTTGGTTACAGAACGGAATATCCTCTCCTTTAAGTATCAAGATAAGTATTTTCATATCAAACAGATTCCTGATACAGAGTTAATTGTGGTTTCTTCTATTGAAGAAGCAGAAATTGCAGCACAAGGACGTAAACTGACGACTATTTTTGCCTTAACCGCTTTGGTTTTAGGAGGTGTCGCCACTGGCATGATTATTCTGTTGTCCCAAAAATTATCGGAACCTTTAACCAATTTGGTGAAGAAAGCAGAACAAGCAGCAGAGGGAGACTTAGACGTTGAAGTTCCCTTAGAAGGAACCCAAGAAACTCGAATCTTAGGAGATAGCTTTAATAACTTAGTAACAAAGGTTAAAGGACTGGTACAGGAACAAGTTACTGTAGCGCAACAGAAACAACAAGAAAAAGAACAACTCGAACAAGAAATTTATCAACTCCTAGAAGAATTACAAGAGGCAGTGGATGGGGATCTTACGGTTCGTGCTAGTTTAACCTCCATGGAAATGAGTACCGTTGCCGACTTATTTAACGCTGTGATTGACAGTCTGCAAGACATTGCTATTCAAGTGAAAAACTCTAGTGCTAGGGTAAATACCGCCTTGGGAGAGGATAAACAGTCTATTGAACGCTTAGCCCAACAAGCGTCTCAAGAAGCTGAGGCAACCCTAAAAACCTTGGGATCGGTGGATGAGATGTCCCAGTCTATCCAAGCAGTCGCTGTCAACGCTAACCAAGCCGCCACCCTTGCCGACGACACCTATCACGTAACCCAAGAAGGGTCAAAGGCCATGGATGACACCGTCAATAGTATTGTCAGTTTGAAGACAACCATTGCCCAAACCGCCGAAAAAATGGAGCAATTAGAAAAATCTTCGCAAAAGATTTCTCAGGTTGTTTCTTTAATCGAAGAAATGACCTTAAAAACGAACCTCTTAGCCATTAATGCGGGACGTTCCGGGGAACAGGGAGAAGGGTTTGCTATTTTCGGGGAACAACTGGCCTTGTTAGCGGAACAGTCTGCCACAGCTACCAGAGAAATTGCTAATATTGTCGCCAATATTCAACGAGAAACCCAAGAAGTGGCTTATAACATGACCTTGGGGACGACTCAAGTGAACGATACCACCCAATTAGTCGAAGCCACCAAAGGGCAACTAGAACAGGTTTTAGAGCGTTCTCGTAACATTAATGACCTGATGAAATCCATTTCTGATGCCACCATTTCTCAGACAGATACCTCTCAAACCGTTACCCAGTTAATGGAACAAATGGCTCAATATTCCAAACAACGGTTAGTTGCGTCAGAAACCGTCGCCCATTCGATGGAAGAAACGGCTCAGGTTGCCCAAGAATTAGAGGCCGCCGTTGAACAGTTCAAAGTTGAAAAGTAGTGAACACAACTGATAACTGATGACTGATAACCGATAACTGATAACTGATAACTGAAAATGACTCAATCTTCTCCAAAAACCAACTTAGACTTGTCAAACACTGTCCCGTTTGACACGGTTACCCCAGAGACTTCCCCCAAGAAACCTTCTTCAAAATCCAATCAATTAGTTAAATTTTGGAATAACTTACCCCTACGGACAAAAATTACGGCCTTACTATTAGTCGCTGCAACCATTCCCGCAATTGCAGTAACTCAAGGGATTTCCTCTTCTGCGAGACGAGAAGCGGTCAGTAATTTACAAGAAGTGTTAAACACTGACTTAGTATTACTCGAAGAAGAAATTAATGCCCAAAAACAACAACTCGAAGCAACTGCCAATACCTTAGCTCTTTCGGTTCAGGCATCGAAAATTAATCCAGCCACAGCCGAAACATCTCAATTACAAGAACTCCAAGCTTTAATTACAGCTACCCAAAAACAACAACCCAATGCCAGTTTCTATCTCATTACCGATGATCAAGGAAACACCATTGCTCAGTCTATACAAAGCGTAACAGGAAACTTTGATAATTATCCTTCGTTACCCAGTGATGAATCTGCCAAAACAGCTTTAGAACCCGTTAAATTAGACTCTGGTATCTCTCTCAAAGATGTTCCCATTGTCAACAATACTTTGACCTTATCTCGTCCCTTATCGGGGTTTGAATTACTCAATGCCCAAGTTTTGCAACGGTTAGGACTAGAAAAACAAGCCTTCATTGGCTTACGTCAACAGAAAATAGAAGGTTTACCTGATCCCCAAAAACCCTATCCCGAAGACACCTTTGATATTGACCAAGGGAAAGCTGGCTTTGTTTTGATGGCCACCCAACCCATTAAATTAGCCAACAACAAAGTGGGAACCGCTATTGTCGGAACCTTGGTTAATCGTAACTTTGAGATGGTTGATCGTCTCAAAGATGTAACTGGAGTTCCTACTGCCACGATTTTCGCTCAAGATTGGCGGGTGAGTACCAATGTGCCTTATACCGACGAAACCACCAGAGCGATTGGAACTAGGGTATCTCGTGAGGTAGCAGATACCGTCTTAAATAAAGCCCAGGTTTATAAAGGACAAGCCAATATTATTGGGATTGACTATTTAACGGGATATAGTCCCATTTATGATCATAGCCAGCAAATTAATAGCGAACAAGCCAAACCGATTGGTATTGCTTATGTAGGAACTCCCATGACAGAAGTGAATCAGAATCTACGACAAATCACTTGGCTGGGTTACAGTATTGGGGGTGGAGTGTTGCTGATTTTTGGGGTGATTCTCATCGTTACCCCCTCAGATACGGGGATTTCTCGTCAATTGAAACAACTAACCAACTTTGCTGGTAAAGTGGCTTCTGGGGAACCTGGGGTACGTCTCGAAGCAAGCGATCGCCAGGATGAAATTGGGGTGTTAACCCGTAACCTCAACGAAATGGCGCAAAATATTGACAGTAACTTAGCCCAACGACAACAAGAAGCCGAAGGACAACGACAAGCCAAAGAGAAACTCGAACACGAAATTGCTCAATTGCTAGGAGACGTGGGAGGTGCAATGGATGGGGATCTCACCGTTCGCGCTGACTTAACCTCGATGGAAATGAGTACGATCGCTGACTTATTTAACGCGATTATCGATAGCCTCAAAGACATTGCGATCCAAGTAAAAACCTCCAGCACTCAAGTTAGTTCATCGTTAGGGGAAAATGGACAGTCCATCCAAACCTTAGCCCAACAGGCCATTGAAGAAGCCGAAGCCACCAGTCAAACCTTGGGTTCTGTTGAAGAAATGTCCCATTCTATTGAAGCGGTTGCTAACAACGCGAACCAAGCAGCCACCCTAGTCGATGACACCTATACCGTCACCCAAGAATCGACAAAAGCGATGGATGAAACTGTAAATAGTATTTTCCAGTTACGAACAACCGTAGGGGAGACGGCCAAGAAAATGAAGCGGTTAGGGGAGTCCTCTCAAAAGATTTCTCAGGTTGTCTCCTTAATTGAGGAAATGGCACTGAAAACCAACTTATTAGCCATTAACGCCAGTGTAGAAGCCCGTCGTGCCGGGAAAGAAGGGGAAGGGTTCATGATGGTAGCCGAACAAGTAGGGGCCTTAGCAGAACAGTCGGCCGCAGCGACGAAAGAGATTAGTCACATCGTTGAAGCCATTCAAACAGAAACCCAGGAAGTAACACAAGCGATGGAATTAGGTACGTCTCAGGTGGTAGATAGTACCCGCCTTGTTGAAGGGACCAAACAACGGTTACAGAGGATTCTAGAGCGTTCTCAGACCATTAATGAGTTAATGCAATCGATTTCTCAAGCAACGGTTTCCCAAACGGACACTTCTCGTACCGTAACCGAACTGATGCAGCACATCGCCCAACAATCTCAACAACGGTCCACTGCTTCTCAAACGGTAGCCCAGTCCATGCAAGAAACCGCCCAAGTCGCCCAAACACTAGAAGCGGCGGTCAAACAATTCAAAGTTAGTTAGGCAGGATCAAATGATAGATCAAGAACAACAAGTCCGTCTTAATTTTCTCGATGAAGCCCAAGATTGCTATGATGCCATTGAATCAGTGTTATTAGGGTTAAGAACCTCTGATAATATGACTGAACCCTTGGATCTTGCTCTGCGCTCGGCTCACTCTGTTAAAGGAGGGGCGGGCATGATGGGGTTCAGCACACTCTCTCACGTCGCTCATCGTCTCGAAGACTTCTTTAAAATTTTACGGGTTCGTCATCCTGACACCCCCATCACCACGGAAGTAGAAACCTTACTCTTACAAGGGGTTGATCGTCTGCGTCAGGTGAACGAATTACATCGTCACGCAACAGACATTAATAATGAGTGGTTAGAAGAGAACGTTAACCCCATTTTTGAGCAGTTACGCCACCATTTAGGGGATCTCCAAGAAGAGGACGAAAATACGTTATTTTCTCAAAATGTAGGAGATGAACCGGTCTGGTTGATGTTTGAGGAAGGAGTAGAAACCCTCTTGGATCAATTTCAGCAAGCGTATCCAAACTTATCCCCCGACGAGTTAGGTGAAACCCTGGCCGTGACCGCAGAACAACTCTTGGCCTTTGGTCAAATGGCCGAGCTTGAACCGTTTATCCAACTCTGTCAGTCGGTTCAACAGCAAGCAATGATGGCGACAACGGAACAGTTACCCTCTTTGACGCAACAAGCGTTAACTTTATGGCGACGTTCCCACGCTTTAGTGATGCGGGGTAGTTTTGAGAAGCTTCCATCTCATGTAGAAGGGTTCGTATATGAAGTCAGAAGTTCCTCACTTCGTTCCGGCTCTAGCGAACAGAAGTCAGAACTCAGAAGTTCCTCACTCCGTTCCAACGCTATCGCACAGAAGTCAAATGACACGGTTCAAAACCCTAGTGCTAGGGATTTAGAGATAGAAGAAAACTTATCTGTAGCTGAAGATGGCAGTTTCAACTTATTCGGTGCAGAAGAATTAAGCGATTTTACAGAACTTCAAGACGCAATAGAACAAGCGTTAGATTTATCCTCCGAAACCACCTTAAACGATTCAGACGTAGCTGAGTTACAGAATGCTTTTACCTTGGATACACCCCTTGTCGAAAGTCAGAAGCATTCCATAGAGGGGAAGGAAAATAAATTAGATTGGAGTCGTCAAACCCTCCCCCAAAATGTCAACACCAAAACCACAGGGAAAACCGTTCGGGTTCCAGTAGAGCAACTTTATGAAATTAATCGTCTCTTTGGAAAACTCATTCTAGAGCGCAATAGTATTAACCTGCGTTTAGAACAACTGACCAACTTTGTTACCCTGATGCGGTCTCGGATCACTCAATTAGAACAATCTAATAATCAGTTAAGAACCTGGTATGATAAAGCCTCTTTAGAAGGAATAGTTGTCAGGAATCAGGAATTAGAAACGGTTCCTTTGTCTAAGGTTTCCTCTTCTGTTTTAACCCTGGAGAATCAAACCAGACAATTTGATCGCTTGGAAATGGATCGCTATAGTGACCTCCATTTAATCTCTCAAGAACAAATCGAAACCATTGTCCAACTGCAAGAAGTCACCTCCGATATCGACTTAGGGTTACAAAAAATGACCCAAGCGGTTCAAGACTTCAACCAAACCACGCGATCGCTACAAAAAAATGTGACCACGACCCAAATGCAACCCTTTGCTGACTTGGTTAAACCCTTTCCTCGGTTGGTTCGGGATCTCAGTCTTGAGTCGGGGAAAGAAGTAACCCTGAAAATTGAAGGGGAAACCACCCTGATCGATCGCACCATGATTGAAACCCTGAATGCTCCGTTGATGCACCTGCTCCGCAATGCGTTTGCTCACGGGATTGAAGATAGCAACACTCGTCTCTTAGCAGGGAAACCCCCCCAAGGAACTATCACCCTAGAAGCAGTCAATCGAGGGACTCAAACCATTATTACTATCAAAGACGATGGTAAAGGCATTGATATGGGCAAAATTTGTCACCGTCTGCGAGACATGGGGATCAGCGACCCAGACATCCATCAAATGTCTACTCAAGACATCCTTGACTACATTTTTCAACCGGGGTTTACCACCAGCGAACAAGTCACCGAACTAGCGGGCCGTGGTGTGGGGATGGATGTGGTACGCACCAGTCTTCAAGACATTCGTGGGGATGTTCAAGTGGAGACGGAAGCCGGCAAGGGAACCACTTTTGTCCTCAAAGTCCCGTTTACCCTCTCTATTTTACGGGTGATGTTGATCGAACGCGCTGGCCTGATTTTTGCGGTTCCGGCCAACAGTGTTCGAGAGGTGTTTCCCTCGATGGTTGAAGGTGTGGACAACTTAAGCGAAATTACTTGGCAAGGAGAAACCATCCCCTTGTTACATCCAGACAAAAGTTTACAGTTTAATCGACCCCATAAACCGTTGGAAATGTCAGGTCATGCCATCATCAATAAACCCACTGCTTTGATTGTTGGTAACGATACCACCTTGGGTGCCATTCATATTGATCGGGTTTGGAGTGAACCAGAAGTCACCATTCGACCCATTGAAAGTCCTTTTCCCCTACCGATGGGCATAATCAGTTCTATGATGTTGGGAGATGGTCGGGTGGTTCCTTTGGTGGATCCGCTGCAACTCCTCGAAGACTCTCTAGAAAAGGGTTCTAACCCTATTACCCCATCGGTTGAACCCTCAACCCAAGACAATGTTAAAACAATTCTGGTGGTGGATGATTCCATTAACGTCCGTCGTTATCTAACGTTAACCCTAGAAAAAGCTGGCTATCAAGTCGAACAAGCTAAAGATGGACAAGATGCAGTGGATAAGTTAGTTGCAGGACTTTCGGTGGATGCAGTGATCTGTGATATCGAAATGCCACGACTGGACGGTTATGGGGTACTCGAAGAACTGAAAACGAAATCAGCGTTTGAGGCTTTACCGATTGCTATGTTAACGTCTCGCAGTAACGATAAACACCGTAAGTTAGCCATGAATTTAGGCGCGTCGGCTTACTTCTCTAAACCCTACAACGAACAGGAATTATTACAAACTCTCAAGACTATTGTCACCATCTAAATTCTTAATTCTTCATCATGACTAACTCTTTTCAACCGATTCAACTGTTTAAAAATATCGAAAATCTGGGTAACACTGGTCATCTAAAAATCACCGCTAACCAGGTTACTTGGGACTTCTATTTTACAGAAGGACTCATACGGTATGGGTGTCACTCGTTACAGTCTCTAGAAACTATCCAATATTATTTACTCTGTCTGAAGCAAGAAACCTGCGCTCAAGTTATCCCTACCCTTGCCCAAAAGATTCCCCAAAATCGTCAATTGATCCCCACCCTGCTTCAGCACTTAAGTGAGCAAAATCATTTAAGCTCTGATCGCATCTCTCTATTGACCACAAATTTAATCAAGGATGCCCTAGAATCTTGTTTATGGTTAAGGAAAGGGGAATACCATTGGTCCAATCAGCAGCAGACTCAACCTTCTGATCAGATCGTCCTCCAACAAGATCCACTTTTAGCTATTTCTAATCTATTGGACAATCTGGAGATGAGAATGAAAACCTGGCAAACCTTCTCAGATGTGATCACCTCACCCTATCAACGTCTTGTCTGCACTAACCCTTCTTTGATACAACAAAAAATCCCCTCTGGAACCCTTAATCCTACTTCTTTGGAAAAACTGGTTAAGTTGATGCAAGGAAAAACGCTGCGTCAAATCAGTCTTTTTCTCAAGCAAGATGAGTTAAACGTTGCTCGATTATTATTTCCCTATCTTCAAAATAATATTCTCCAATTAAAAGCCCCTCAACCTCCCCTAGATAAATTACCCCCCATTCCTCCTTTAACACCCACTTCTGCCAGTAATCAGCAAAAAACTAACTCACAACCCCTTAATAATTATCAACCAACCCAAGGGAAATCACAAAAAACCTACAAAATTGTTTGTATTGATGATAGTTCAACCATTTTGGACATGATCAAAGCTTATTTAGAAGGGGAACAATATGAAGTTTTTACGGTGGATAATCCGACACAATCTCTTCCCTGTCTCTTTAAATACAAACCCGATTTAATCTTACTTGATTTTTCCATGCCTGGTATTAATGGCAATAAACTTTGTCGGATTATCAAAGCCAGTTCTTTCTTCAAGGATATTCCTATCATTATGATCAGTGGTAACAGTAAAATGCTGACCCCTGAAAATATCCAAGAAGCAGGAGCAACAGATTATTTAGCTAAACCTTTTACAAAGGAAGCTTTACAGTCAATGGTTAATCAGTATCTGTCAAAAAATACTAAGATTAACCTACCGTTAAGCAAAACCAAAACTGATCGGGATTCTTCTTTAATTCCTAATCAACAAACCCACATTCCACTATCTAATGATTCAACTCGAAAACCAATAAAAATTACTCGAACTGTCCAGGATATCGATTCGATTACTCAGTTACCGAATCGCCAATGTTTTGAGCAATATTTATCTGTTGTCCTTAAAGATGCTCAAAAAACACAATTTTCTTATAGTTTGATGTTTCTGAGGATTGATAACTTCACAGATATTCAAGCCACTTTAGGACAGACTCAAGGGAATAAAATTCTGCAAAATGTAGCAAAACAAATACAATCTTCCGTGAGAGCGAATGATATTATGGCACGTTGGAGTCATAATGAGTTTGTGATTTTGTTGAATCACATTAATGATCAAAAAATAATTAAAAAAATTGGGAAACGAATCCTGGAAACAATTCAACCCCCTACCCTTCTGTTGGAGCATCAATTGACTTTAAACTGCATTATTGATGAAGAAAAAAACACAACACAAAAATCAGAAATTATCGCTGCGCTCGAAGTTAAGTAACCTTTAACAGCCCTTCGGGCGAGGCAGAAGGCAGGGGGCAGGAGGCAGGAGGGAAGATTTGTAGTTAATTATTGATAATCAAGGGAAGTGATAAAGCAGATATTTATGCAGCGATCGCCTCATCTTCTTGCATGGGGCGTTGTTGTCTTCTGACATCTAATTGATTTTTTCAGGTACAATTAACTGAAGATATTCCCGAGTTTAATCTCAAAAAAGGTAGCATTATATATAAGTGGAGCTAAGCGGACTCGAACCGCTGACTTTCACAATGCCATTGTGACACTCTACCAACTGAGTTATAGCCCCTGAACGTTCCCGATGGAACCGCACGCAATAATGTGCATTATTTATGATCGCTTAATTTCCTATAGTTTGTCAAGCCCTAACATCTAAAGATGTCAAATTTTTTGTAATAAGTTAACCCCATGAGTATCTGTGCCACAGGTATGATACAGTCCGTAAAGATAACTGAGATTTAAGACGGTTTCCGTTTGACGGGGACTCGTTTTCCAGGGTTTAGGGTTATTATAAGCATAGAAGGCTTCAACCCCATCAATCCCGGAATCAACCGCTACAGGGATTACTTTTTTAGCGGGATAAGGGTATCGTTCTGGATGCGCTAAAATTGCCATTCCCCCTGCTTGATGAATGGCTTGGATAACCGTACTGACTAACCCTTGAGTTCCCAGAGGACGCTCTCCCCAGAGATAAGAGTCCATGGCGGGATGTTCGGGATTAAAAGCATAACCCAGAATATGCACTTCAATATCGAGTAAACGAGATGTAATCTCGATTCCTGTCCATAAATGGGGTAAACTTACTTTTGACCCTTCTAGGGATGTTTTCTTGAGCCATGTTTGGGCAATTTTATAACCTTCAACGGAATGATGATCGGTAATGGCTAATCCTTTAAGTCCAATGTTTGCCGCTTGTTTAATCAGTTGTTCGGGGGTAAGTTGTCCATCAGAACAAATGGTGTGCATATGAAAATTATACTCATGGGGACAACTATGAGCATTGAGTCTTGACCAGACTTCTTGTAAAGCTTGACTGTCTTGAGACGATGGTTTCGGTGAGGTTGAAACAATCATAATGGCTGGTGGTAATCCGTTAAAGATTGCGTTTTGTTACATCTCGGCAACATTTCTAAGTATAAGCTGTTTTTACTTAATTTGGTGTGATCTATAATGCAAACTTTACACTATGAGATGATAATCAATGTCAGACATTTCTGTAGAAACCAATAATTTAGGGTGGCAAATTGCTCAATGGCAACAAAGACTCTCAGAAAGGTGGGAATTAATGGGTCTGAAATTAGGTGAACATCTTAGTGATCTCTCTTTTCCTTCTTGGTTAGATTCTCCCTTGATCAAAGGTATCAGTCATCTCCTTTTTTGGGGACTCATTGCTTGGTTGCTAATTTGGATGATTTGGAAAGGACAACAGTGGGTAAGATGGTATAGACGAATAATCAAGTCCCATAACCATCAACGCATCGTCCAAAACAGACTAGAAATCACTCAAGATCATTCTGTTGCTCATTGGATTATTCAAGCGCAACAAGCACAAAAACAGGGAAACTATCAACAAGCTTGTCAATTTTTATATCAAGCAATGTTACAACAATTACATGAGCGAAATATTGTACCACACCAATCTAGTCGCACCGATGGAGAATATGGAAAACTAATAGCAAAAATGCCCCAGTCTCAACCCTATCAACAGTTACTACAAATACATCAAGAACTGTGTTTCGGTGATTGTTTGGCTTCAATGTCTGTGTTAGAAACTTGTTGGCAAGCTTATGAGAAAATTGAAAAATCATGATTTTATCTCGTCGTCAATGGTGGCTATTTCTTAGTCTATTTATTGGTTTTATTATTCTCTTAACGTTGTTAATGGCTCCCACTCGCAATCAGTTTATGAGTGGGTCAACTTTTGCTGTTTCTCCTGATGGATATGCAGCTTGGTATGAGTTTATGAGACATAGAGATACCCCTATTGAAAGATGGAAGAAACCTTTAACTGCTTTAGGGAAAAGCTTCTCAGATAAGTCTATAATTTTGTTGAGAATTTATGGTCGCTCTTCTCAACGGTTTGTAAGTGAAGCGGCACTAGAATGGGTCAAAAAAGGTAATACTTTAATCATTTTAGCTTCTCAAGGTACGGTAAGTGAAGCTCCTTTTACTACTATTCATAATACGGATTTTGGTGAAGTTAAAATTGAAACAACCCGCAGAATAAGCGTCGACAATCAAGCTATTCTTCAAGATCAATTTGGAGCTATTATTGAGTATGAAACCATAGGCAAAGGAAAATTAATTAACGTAACAACTCCTTATTTTGCAGCCAATGCTTACAAAGATTCTCCTGGCAATTATGAGTTCCTCGCTCATTTAATCGAATCGTTTCAATCCTCTCAACTATTAGTTGATGAATATATTCATGGTTACAAAGATGAAGAAAATAAAGAGGCTCAAGACAATAACAATGTATTTCTTTATTTATTAAAAACCCCTTTGTTAATTATTCTCATTCAAGGATTAATTATTATAATTATTTTAATTGTTGGGCATAATAAATCGTTAAACAAAAAACAAAAAATTAGTCCAAAAATAGGGAATAATAGCCAACAATATATCAACGCATTGGCCACTGTCTTACAAAAAGCTGAAAGTCATGAATTTGTGATAAAAACCATAGGACAAGCAGAACAATTCCAACTGAAAAAACAATTAGGTTTAAAAGGAGAAAAACACGATATAGACAGCTTAGTTCAAGCTTGGAATCAACAAACAAAACAATCATCTATCCTTTTAGAATCTTTGCTGAAACTCCCCAACCAAAAACGTCCTTTCACTGATGCAAAGTTGCTTCAATGGATAAAACAATGGCAAACTATTCACCAAGAAATTAATTCTAATCAATCCCAATATGACCACAAATAATCAAAAATTCTTAACCATTAGCCAAACCTTAGAAGAAATCATTATCGGTCAATCTTCTATTATTGAACAACTTTTGCTTGCTTTATTAAGTGGCGGTCATGTTATTATTGAGGGGGTTCCAGGAACGGGAAAAACTTTATTGGTCAAAGCCCTATCGAACCTAATTCAAGCAGATTTTAAACGGATTCAACTCACTCCAGATATTTTACCTTCAGACATTTTAGGAACTAATATCTTTGACTTTAATACTCGTAATTTTACTCTTAAAGAAGGCCCCATTTTTACCGAGATTTTATTAGCTGATGAAATCAATCGAACCCCTCCTAAAACCCAATCTGCTCTTTTAGAAGCGATGGAAGAACAGCAAGTAACCCTCGATGGTCAAACGATGGCCTTACCCTCTTTATTTTGGGTTATTGCTACCCAAAACTCTTTAGAATTTGAAGGAACTTATCCCCTTCCTGAAGCTCAATTGGATCGATTTGTGTTTAAATTATTGATTGATTATCCTGAGCGTTCGGCAGAAAAACAAATGTTAATCCAGGCAAAAACAGGCTTTAGAGGAAAATCAACTGACTTAAAAAAGTTGCAACCCATAGCTACGATTGAAGACATTTTAAATGCTCGACAAGAAGTACAAAACGTTGAAGTTAAAGATAATATTGTTAATTATTTATTAGATTTAGTGGAAAAAACCCGTCAACATCCTGATATTGCCTTAGGTGCTTCTCCTCGTGCTGCAGTCGTTTGGTTACAAACTAGCAAGGCAAAAGCTTGGTTTTTAGGTCGTAACTATGTGACTCCAGATGATATTAAATCTATCGCAATTCCTTTACTTCGTCATCGTTTAATGCTCAATCCCGAAGCTGAATTAGAAGGTTTAAAACCTCAAGAAGTAATTGAGTCGATGCTTAAACAAGTTCCTGTTCCTAGATAAATAACTATTTTAATTATTAATTGCTCATGATTTTACCAGCTAAACGGTCGTATTTTATTTTAATCATTGCTCTATTCGTAGCAGTATTATTGGCTCTATTTAATGTACAAATAAGTCTCTTGTTGCTGCTTTTATTCGATGTCACTTTTTTAACAGTGATGGTGATTGATGGAAGTAAGGTGAAAAAAAATCGGGTGATTGTCACTCGTTATCCCCTGCACAAATTATCCATCGGGAGAGAAAATAGAGTTATCCTTTCCATTACCACTCAACAACAACTCACACAAATTATTATCCAGGATAACTACCCTCAACAATTTTCAGTGTCTCCGGCTATCTTAGAAACCCGTTTAACCCCTCAGAGTCAAAAGGACTTACAGTATAGTATCTATCCTAATCAAAGAGGAGAATTTCAGTGGGGAGATATTCGCATCAGACAGTTAAGTACCTGGGGGTTAGCTTGGTATGATTGGAAGGTACCGGCTCGTCAAAAGGTGGCTGTTTATCCCGATTTAATGGGATTGCGATCGCTTCTAATACGCCTGAGTGTTGAGAATAATGGAACCATCAATTTTCGTCGTCGTCTGCGTCAAGGGACGGAATTTAGTGAATTACGGGAATATGTCACTGGAGACGATACCCGTTTAATTAACTGGAAAGCCACTGCCAGAAGAAGTCATCCCATTGTCAACGTCTTAGAAGAAGAACGAGAACAAACTCTGATTATTCTACTCGATCGCGGACGGTTGATGACAGCACAGGTGCAAGGGTTAAAGCGGTTTGATTGGGCGTTAAATAGTACCTTGACGTTAGCTTTAACGGGGTTAAATCGAGGGGATTGTGTGGGAATTGGGGTATTTGACCGAGAAATCGTGACTTGGATGCCCCCAGCAAGAGGAAAAAGCCAATTATCTCGAATCTTGGAACGCTTAACTCCCATACAACCCGTGTTATTGGAACCAGACTATTTTGGGTCCGTGACTCGATTAGTTAATCAGCAACATCGTCGTGCTTTGGTGGTTGTCATGACTGATATTATTGATCAAATTGCCTCAGCCGAATTGTTAACGGCCATGCAACGTTTAACCCCTCGTTATTTGCCCTTTTGTGTTACGCTGCGAGATCCTCAACTGGATGAAATCGCCCACAGTTCAACTGAAACCGTTCCAGAGCTTTATAATCGTAGTGTCGCTCTAGATATGCTTTCTCAGCGTCAAGTTGCTTTGGCTCAACTCAAACAAAAGGGGATTCTAGTCTTAGATGCACCAGCGAATCAAATTAGCGAATCATTGGTGAGACGCTATTTAGATATTAAAGCTCGGCATTTATTATAAACAGCGATCGCCATTTATCGCTTCGCTTGAAGTCAGAAGTCAGAAGTCGTTTTTTCTAATAATTTAAACGAAGTGAGGAACATCTGACTTCTTGAATCTATAAAATAGCGATCGCGGATCAATGTAAGGTTTATTCTTCGTCGTTTTCCTCTTCCTCTTGAGGATAAACAAAACTATTAGAGCGGCCAGATAAAACAGATTTACCTAACGATAAGGCTTTTTGTGCTTCTTTGGCTGCAACACGCTTCCAATGGGCTTTACGTTGATCTCGTTTTGTATTGGATGTTTTCTTCTTAGGAACTGCCATAGGACTTACATATAAAAAATCACACAACCTTTCTATTATACGTTATTTTTTGGTTTAATTGCTACTAATAGCATTTTATTCGCCTAAAGAAGCCAATTCTTCAAAGGTAATAAAACCATCGTTATTAAGATCACATTTATTAAAGGTTGAGTTAACCGCTTCAGTAATATCAATCTCTGTATTGTTTCCCCATATTGTTTCTAATAATTGTTTTAATTCTTCTCGATCAATTTTCCCATTATTATCTTGATCAATTTCATCAAAAAACTTTTTGAGTTCTTTGGTTTCCTGCTGGTTTAAGGGATTTGTCATTTTCCGTAACTCCTAGTTTAGTTAATTATTTCTATTGTCCAAGGTTCCCCAGATCGAGGAATTCCAAACCCTGGTAAATTTAATAATACGCCAATTTGTTGAATATGATAACTAACCATTCCTATTGCACCAATTTCTAGGGTTAATTTGCTAAAGATTTCTGTTTCCCATTCTTGTTTTTCTCCTTCGATGATTTCCCATTGTCTTTCTTTGATAAAACCTGATTGTAAAATACGGATAATTTTTTCTCCTTGAAAATAACAAAAACTTACTGAGTCGGATACGGTATAAGCTGCTAATCCTAATGTTTTTTTATTAGGAAAAATTTGAGCGACTTGTTGAGCATAAGGAGTAACGGTTTCGGGTTCATCAATATAAAGTTGGATCCAAGGGGTTTCTTGATGATACCGTACGGTAAATAAATAACCTGCTTTCACTAAAATTGAGGCAACATTTTTTACCTCTTCTATCGAGTTATTGTTTCCTTCCACCGATAAATAAATTGCGCCAAATTTAGCCATGATTTTATTATTTATAAAATTTATCGAATCGAGTCTTCTGTGGATACATAGGGTTTTAATAAGTTATTCGCTTCATAGACATAAAAAACATTCACAACCACACCACCTCGCTCAATTTCTATTGTACCGATTTCTTTGATTTCTGCAAAAAAAGCTCGAAACTCGTTGGTTAATTCTGGCATTTCATGAAACCGTTTTAAAGTAATATAAAGGGCATTTTTACTTAACCATTGGTCCGTATCTGGCCAAAAGTCAAACCCTCTTCTATCATAACTAAAACAAGTCACAGGAATATCATGTAAGGGTTCTAACGCCAAATCAATTAATCCTGCTAAATAGTAGGCATTGGTAAACAAAAAATCAGCTTTTTTGAGACTGTTTAATAATGAGGGTGATTGACTAACTTTTTCTCTAATTTGTTTAACATCAATTAATTCCGTTGTTGGGTCAGTTTCGGGAGTTAAAAAGCCTTGAAAAAAAGGAGATTCATGGGATTGAAAAAAAGCACCTGTATTCAAATGAAATAATAGTAATAATAAAATAGTATTAATGGCGATTGTTGTTCCTATTAGCCATCGTTTTACCCATTTTTTTGAATAGTTTAACCATCTTTCACCATAAAATCCTAATAATAAAATCATCCCCCAATAGCCAGGCATCGGCCAAGTTACTAAGATTTGTTGTTTTCCTCCTAAAAGAATTAATCCGAAGGTTAAAGGTAAAGATATCCAATAGATAAATATTTTTTTCTCAGCCCATAATTGATATTTTTCTAAAAATAAACTTTTGCTCGTCACCCACCACAAAGGAAAGCCAATAGTAGGAAATAATAAACCAATATTAACCAGTAAAACTATCAAAGCATTGAAAATATTATAAGAAGTTTTTGGTGCATTAGGAACAGGAACAAAGCGATCAAAAAGTTGGAATCTTAAGGATATCCAGTCGTGTTGATAATTCCAGAATAGTAAAGGAAATAAAGTAGCAATAAATAAGACAAATCCTAAAATTGTCCAAGGAGAAATTAAAGCAATACGATGACGTTGACTACTGATACAAAAGGCAACTAAACAAAATCCTAAAACAAAACCATGATATTTGCTTAAACAAGCGAGTCCAATTAAAATCCCTAAAATACTGAGACGATAACTGGGTAAATAAGGTTTATTTTCTGCTCTAAAAAATTCATCTGTAGCACAATATAACGCAGCCGACCAGAAAAAAATCAAAGGACTATCAGGAAGGGTAATAATACCAAAAGCTAATTGAAAAATAGGAATTATTGAAGCTAAAATCAATGTTATTTTTCCTGCTGTTTTGCTAAATAATTTAGCACTTGTTAAGTATAATAAATATAAACTCCCTGTATATAAAATTAATGTGCCGATACGTAGAGTCAAGGGAGAGGTTATTCCTGTTAACCAAATACCAAAACCAGTGGTTAAAGCAACAAAAACAGGATGATCAAAATAACTCCAATCTAAATGTTTAGTATAGAGATAATAATAACCTTCGTCGTAACCAGGTAACAGAAAAAAAGCAATAAAAGAGCGATATAATAAACCAATTAATAATATAAAAGGTACAAATAAATCATGAGTCAATAAAGTATTTTTTTTATATAAAATAGGCATAAAAAAAGATTTTTAAAACTATGAATTAGCTAAAGTCTCGTCAAAAGATCATCTAACCTTTGTATTTTATCAGATAATTGAGCTACTTCTGATGAGTGTAAAGTATGAGGTATGTCCATAATTTTAACTAATTCTTGTTCATATTTCCTTAAGCTTAAGAAAACTTGTTCACTAAAATGAGTTAAATAGTTCTGAGCAAGTTTAACATAAGTGGATGAGTTTTGAGAATTCTGTGTTATTGCTTCTTTTTCTGCTTGTGTTGTGGTTTTGTTGAGCAAATAACTGGCTCCCCCTAACACTGCTGCTGCCATCGGTCCCCCTAGCAAAAAACCAATTCCTGTAGGAATACCAACGGTGGTGATATTATCTAAGTAATTTGATTCTTCTTCAATTTCTGCTGATACAGAAATTGAGATTTCTGGGGGTTCAGGAATGCTAATATTTAGAGAAGTCAAGTCGTCATTTTCAAAAAAGAAACAAGCTTTATTTCCCCATTCATTAATATGATTTTGATAGGTAATTATTTTATTGCAAAAGTGATTATCACACCATTGTTGAAAGGTATTTTGTTCTAAAGCGATCGCTAATTCATTTTGATATTGATTTAATAGTTTAGGTAAGTATAGCCAACTATAAAAATCAGAAAGATAACGTTGAAATCCTTGGTTAATAACTTGTTGTGCTTTCTGTTTAATTTCTTTTTCTTTGTCCAGTTTTTGTTCTATATTTTCTATTTTTTTAATAAGATTATCTTTTTGATTTAGGGCGATCGCTTTCACTTGCTCACTAATTTTATCAAAACGTTTTCTTCTAAAAGAACTTTCTTCTTTTTGTTGAATAATAATCGTTTGTAAAGCAGATTCAAACATTGACAAACCACTGGTTTGTACTCCATTATTATCCCCTTTTAGTTTAGCTCTCAATGCAGGTAAAGCATCAACTCGATATAGATTACTGAACCCAGAAGGTAAATTTGAGCGAAAACTTTCAGCAACAAAGCGTAACCGATAATAAACGTCTTTTTGTTCTTGTGGTTCCAATAAATTCAAGAAGTTTATCACTAAAATAACACTATTAATGCCACGGTTCAGTAACCAATCACGAAAATTTTCTCTTTCTTCAAGGGTCATTAATTTTCGAGCATCAACCACTTGAATAATTAAATCTGAGGTTAATAATTGATCTTTCACTAATTGATTTTGCTCTTCTCGATCGTTGGTTCCTGGTAAGTCTAAAAATTCTACTCCCATTTTTAAAAGAGAATGATTACAATAAACTTCTACAGAATTGACTTCTTGATTCATACATCTATTATCATCAAGAGTTGCATATTGTTTCAGGATATTTGTTCCTTCTTGTTCAATAATTTGACCATCATTTAAGGTGATTTTTGTTTTTAATTGTTCTCCATATTTAACATAAATTGCTGCTCCTGTGGTGGGAATTAGATCGATAGGTAAGGTCTTTTCTCCTAGTAAAGCATTTAATAACGTAGATTTACCGTAATTAAAAGGAGCAAAAACCGCTAATCGGAAATTTTTGTTCTGACAATAATTACCTAGAGATAAGATATCTTTTTTAAGGGAAGAATCATCATCTAGTGACAAAACTTCAATCGCATCATTAAGGGTGTTTGAGATGTTAATTAAGTGGTCATCACTGGTTTTCATAGCATTAAAATCACTGAATATAACTTATTGAACGCTTTATTTATCAAGAAGCAGCTTTTAAGAAATTGTTATAGATACTTTCAATTGATTGAGCTTCACCGTTAATATCTTGTTGCAATTTTTGTAATCTTTCAAATTCTTTCTCCTGATTAATTTCATGGGATTCTTTTTGTTTGATTAAATTATCTAATTCGGCTTTTCGAGATTGAATATCATCATTCATCCGTTCTGTAATTTGTTGTTCATAGATATCAAAACATTCTTTAACAGCGTCATGAATTTTAGGAGAATAGTTTTCAGCGATTTGTGGTAAATGCTTAATTAATTCCTTTTTAGCAATTTTAACCAATTGCTTACGGGATTGATCTGCTTGCATAACCCCTATTCCTAACCCTAATAAGGCTAAACTTATTGGTCCTAAAATAATGCCAGTAATTGCAGTAATAATGCTTCCTACTCCTAACACAGTAATAAAATTAAGAATAATATCTTCCCAATTAAATCCTGATCCAGCCATAGCAACCCCGGCAAGATTTCCTCTTGTTAAAGAAAAGATTCCGGCTGCCCATTTTGCCCAACTAGGAGCATTATTTTTTTCAGAAGATTGATTAATTGGAGGTAAGGAATTTCCCGTTATTTTTTCAGTAATTCGGTTGGTTACTTTAGCATAAGAATCACCGTAACTGGTAGCAATTTTAGAAAGCTGTAAAAAGGCAGCATCCATGTCTTTTTCTGCTTTTTTACCCCAGTCAGCGATGCGCTCATTAATATACTTTTCAAACGCATCTCTTAGCTCTTTTTCAAACGCCTCTCGCTTGCCACTAAACAAGAAATCAATAAAGTTTAAATTGGGTTGATAATGGGCAAAATCTGCCTCAAAGGTATTACCTAAATTCAAAACGTAATTACGAAAAGAGTTAGAAATAACTTGTGCTTGATTATCCCGAATTTTACGAATTTCTTGTTGAAATTTATCACAAATTTCATTGAGAATTTTAAACTCAGGTTCGACAGAATCAATTTGTATTTTTAAGTCATCTACATCTTTTTCAAGGAGAGAAATTCGCCGTTCAACTGCTTCATTGACATGACTAGATGTTTGTTGGGCTAATGTTAGTCCTTGTCGAAATTCTGCAATAGCTCTTTCTTGGGTTAAAAAGGTATTCAAAGAAGATAAAAACTCCGAAAAACCTGGATCGTTTAAAGGAGTATTAGGTTGTTTTAACTGTTGTCTTAACGCATTTAACGCAGAAATTTCAAAAACCCTTTCTTCATAGAGATCATAACCATCAATTTGACAATATTCCGCTAGATTACTGTGAAAAACTTTCCGTAATTTTTCCTCGGCTTCAGCTAATTCTTCGGGGTCATCTGGATCAATTAAACTATCTTTAACTTGATCCCAAGCATTAATCAAAAAGAAAATACTTAATCCCCTATCTTTAATATAATTTTCGAGATAACGACGCTCTCCCAATGTACAGGGTTGAGAAGCTCTTAAAACAAATAAAATGGCATGACAATTATTAATATATCCGAGAGATAATTCGTTTCTTGCTTCCGTATCATTTAATCCTGGACTATCAACAATTTCGATCCCTTTTTCTAGTAAGGATAAAGGGTATTCAACCACTGCATAATCTACGTTGGGAAAAGCCTGAGTTTTTTCTCTTTCTAATTGTTTTGCTTCTGTGGGATCGATGGTATAACGTTGTTTAAAGGTTTTAAAATCTAATGTTTCTGGAGAACTTCCATCCTTAAAATAGATGGTGACTTTTTTTTCTTTTCCATAGCGAACAATGGTTAATAAAGCAGTACAAGGATTAACATCGCTGGGTAACAAATTTTCCCCTAATAAAGCATTTAAAAAGGTGCTTTTTCCTCGTTTCATATCTCCTAAAACTAAGAGACGAAAGAGACCACTCTTTAAGTTTGAGCCAATCTTCTGAAGGTCATCAATATCCTGAGAGAGTTCCAATTTTCCTGAGAGATTTGCCCCCATTGATTCCCCTTTTTCCAGTGTTTTAATCATTTCATTGAGATGATTGGCCATTTGGGAACGCACATCACTGACCTTTTGCAAATCATCTAATAAAGTTGTCGTTTCACAATTAATCGTCATAAAAAACCTCAATTATTTAATTTTGAATATAAGTATGTTGTTTGTAACTATCAATAAGGCTAGGTTATTTTTTGTTGTTAGATGACTCTCTTTCTAAAAAGAGTTTATACCCTGCCCATGTGATAGAACTAACCAGAATTCCTAACGCTAACCAATAAGCAAGTTTGGTAGCAACAAAAACCACTACCATGAGAACAAAGAGCTTACCCATAAAAAGGAGTTTTTTCCACCAAGGAGTTATGGATTTTTGGGCTAAATTCTCTTTTCTCGTTTGATAAAGGGGGGGTTCGTTTTCCTGGGTTTCACGAGCAATCTCTAACTCCAACTCCCGCAAACGGATTTCTTGTTCTCGTTGCTCTAAAGCTTGTTGTCGTTGCTTTAATTGCTGCTCTTCCTCATTATAATTCATGGATACTCATTATCATTCAGGTTGATAATTTTAGAGTTCCCTGAAACGACAAATTGTTATCATTACTTGAAATATCCTTCTACTAAAATATCCTCATCCACCTGACGAATCGTAACATCTTGTAATGATAGAGCATCGGACATTTTTTCTAGCCCTAAATCACCCACTGGAGAAGCAGCAGAAACACCACCGATAATTTTCGGGGCAATAAATGCCATAATTTTTTGAATAACTCCTTCGCTGATAGCTTTAGCCCCTAAAACTCCGCCACATTCCCATAAAATACTAGATAATTGACGTTCATAGAGAACATCCATAACCTCAGAAGGAGTTAACGGGGATAATTCAATGACTTCAACCCCTTTATTGCGTAATTCTGCTTGTAAAGATGGATGTTTTCCCCATTCCGTAAACACAAGGGTAGGTGCTGTGGTAACATCCCAAAGATGGGCTTGTTGGGGTAGGTGTAGGTTCCGGCTCATCACCACCCGCAACGGGTTACGTCCAGGGACTTGATGAAGGGTCAAATGGGGGTTATCCCGTCGTACCGTATTTCCCCCAACGATTACCACATCACAACTGGCCCTAATTTGATGAACCAAGTGACGGGAAGCCGTTCCCGTTACCCAAGCACTATGGCCGGTACTGCTGGCAATTTTACCATCAAGGGTCATGGCATATTTTAAGATACCGAAGGGGCGATGATGCACAATACGATGACAAAATGCCTCATTAAGTCGACGACAAGCGGTTTCTTCTACCCCAACGATCACCTCTATTCCTGCCTCTTTTAACTTAGCAATACCTTTTCCCGATACCAACGGGTTAGGGTCTACCATACCCACCACTACTTTAGCCACCTTAGCCCCGATTAATGCCTCTGTACAAGGGGGTGTCCGACCATAATGGTTACAAGGTTCCAAATTAACATAAACTGTCCCTCCTGCTGCCTTTTCCCCCGCTTCTCGTAAGGCGAAAACTTCTGCATGGGGTTCTCCGGCTTTGGGGTGAAATCCTTCCCCAACAATTTCACCATTTTTGACGATAACAGCCCCTACCAAGGGATTAGGGGCGGTATAACCTAACCCCTGACGGGCTAAAGTTAAACAGCGTTGCATCATTTGTTGGTCAAAATTTTCTTGAGTCATATGCAGCCAAAAATACAGAGAAAACGGTAAAAAAATTAACAGATTGTGGGAAAAAGTTTAAGATTTTAATCAAAATTTAGGGAAAATCCTTAAGTGACCTTGACGAAATCCAGGGATTCTCTCTAGAGTTTATACACTAAAGAAGAAAATAACCGAACTAGAGACTTTATCACTCAACATTCAGTTATTTTCAGTGTTAATGATTTTCTTAATCATCTCCTAAAAATGGTATCAACACGAACAAAAAAAGATGTCTCTATCTGGCAACCGTTAAAAACCATTGCCGGATCCTTCTCTCCTTATTGGATTGCTTGTATTCCTTTAGCAGCCATTATCACTATCGTGGTAAATAAGGCTGTCGTGGCACAAGATGTAGAAATTGATGTATTAGCTATTACCGAGGCCACTCCTGAGGCCATTATTCAACTGCAAGGAACCCTCAATGCGATTTGGGTACTGATTGCAGCGATTCTCGTCATCTTCATGAATGCGGGTTTCGGGATGTTAGAAACCGGCTTTTGTCGTCACAAAAATGCGGTTAATATCCTGGCTAAAAACCTGATTGTCTTTGCCTTAGCCACTCTCGCTTATTGGGCGATCGGTTATTCTCTGATGTTTGGCGGCCCTGAAAATCCTCTGATTGGGTTTGGGGGTTGGTTCCTCAGTGGAGAACCGGCTACCTATGGCCTTGACCCCTTTCCTGTGGGACTGCCTGTTTCTGTGGCTTTCTTATTCCAAGCCGCTTTCGCTGGAACCGCAGCCACCATTGTGTCTGGGGCAGTAGCGGAACGGATCAAGTTTAACTCATTTATCATCTTTAGCTTACTGTTAGTGGCTATTTCCTATGCCATCACCGGCCACTGGGTTTGGAGTGGTGGTTGGTTAGGTTCCCTTGGTTTTAGCGACTTTGCGGGTTCTACGGTAGTTCACTCCGTTGGGGGTTGGGCTGCATTAGTTGGCGCAGCCATCCTGGGGCCAAGAATGGGTAAATACGTCGATGGTCGTCCCCAGGCTATTCCTGGTCATAACATGAGTATTGCTACCCTAGGCTGTCTCATCCTCTGGATCGGCTGGTTCGGGTTTAACCCCGGTTCCCAGTTAGCTGCTGATAGTGCCGTTCCTTACATCGCTGTTACCACCAACCTCGCAGCAGCTGCTGGTGGTGTTGCAGCAACCTTCGTGGCTTGGTCAAAAGACGGTAAACCCGATCTCTCCATGATTATCAATGGTATCTTAGCCGGGTTAGTGGGTATCACCGCCGGTTGTGATGGCGTATCCTATTGGGGTGCGGTGATCATCGGTGCGGTTGCTGGTGTTATTGTTGTTTTTTCTGTTAGCTTCATCGATACGGTTCTCAAAATTGATGATCCGGTTGGGGCGGTTTCTGTTCACTTAGTTAACGGAATGTGGGGAACCTTAGCCGTTGGTTTATTCAACATGGAAACCGGTTTATTCTACGGTGGCGGTATTGGTCAACTGATTAATCAAATCATTGGTATTGTTGCCATTGGTGCGTTTACAGTTGCTTTTAGTGCCGTTGTTTGGACAGTTCTAAAAATGACCATAGGTATCCGCGTTAGTGGTGAAGAAGAACTGAATGGTCTTGATGTGGGAGAACATGGCATGGAAGCTTATCATGGGTTTGTTAAAGAACCCGATGGGTTTGGTGGTTCCGGTTCTCATAGTATTAATGACGATATTCCCACTGGGGCTGGAATGTAATTAATTTCCATCTCAACCATGAGTCCGCCGTGTTAGCGGACTTTTTTTATTGTCTGAGCCTGGGAAGCCACATCGTCTTACGTTGGTACTTCACTTGTTACAACATTGGAAAAAAAATGCAATTGGGGGTGATTTTAGCCCAGAGACACCCCCTACACCAAATTTAACTTAAATGTCGGGCTAAGTCCCACGCTATACCGTCCGAGGAGTTTAAGGGAATCGGCAGTTGCGAGGAACGAAGCAATCTGCGTGTGGATACAGCCCGACCAATATATTAACGTGCGACAGCACAACCTCGCCTAGATAAGCTGTGTTACCATTTTAGCAGTTTTGTGCTAACATCGTTTGTATGCTGACTCTGAATTACTCGTACCGAATCTACCCTGATAGTAAACAAGAGGCAATGTTGTCTGAATGGCTAGAGATTTGTCGCCGTTCTTATAACTACGCTTTGCGTGAATTAAAGGATTGGATTGCTTCTCGTAAGTGTCCAATGGATCGGTGTAGTTTAGAGTCAGAATATATAATGTCTGCTGATTATCCTTTCCCAAGTTATCATCAGCAACAAAACCAATTACCGAAAGCTAAGAAAGTATTTCCTGAATTAGCTAAAGTCCCAAGCCAAGTCTTACAAACTAATGTAAGAAGACTTCATGATGCTTGGGATTTTTTTCGTAATCGGGGGTTTGGTTTTCCTCGGTTCAAGAAATATGGACAGATGAAATCGTTATTGTTTCCTCAGTTTAGAAGCAACCCTTTGACTGGGTGGCAAATAAACTTACCAAAACTGGGGAAAGTACAAATAAATCTTCATCGTCCAATCCCTAACGGATTTGTTATTAAACAGGTAAGAGTTATTAAAAAAGCTAAGGGGTGGTTTGCTGTAATTAGCATTCAATCTGACATAACTTTACCTGAAATAGAGACCCCATTTGGTCATTTTCTTGGCCTTGATGTTGGACTTTCTAGTTATTTAGCTACCAGTGATAATTATGTAGAAAAAGGACGCAAATTCTTCAAAAGTGAATACCGCAAGTTGAAATTACTGCAACATCGCTTAAGTCGAAAAAAACAACGTTCCCAGAACTACGAAAAAGCCAGAAAGAAAGTAGAAAAGCAACACAATCATATTGCTTTCAAGCGGAAAGATTATCAATTCAAATTAGCCCATAAAGTCTGTGATATGGGAGACTCTATCTTTATGGAAGATATTGACTTTCGTACAATGGCTAAAGGCTTTCTGGGAAAACATACTCTTGATGCAGGTTTTGGGCAATTTAGGGATATTCTAAAATATGTCTGTCAGATAAGGGGTAAGTATTTTGGAGTGGTTGACCATCGGGGAACTAGCCAGACTTGTCCTAATTGTCGTGCAGAAGTCAGAAAAACCCTAGCTGATAGGGTTCACAATTGCTCTGAATGTGGCTATCAATGTGATAGAGACGTGGCCAGCGCACAAGAAATCTGTAATCGAGGCATAGAAACACATAGTAGGCAGGGACTCTGCCGAACGGAAACCGTCTGTCAAGTCGAGGTGTCGGGGGTGATGAGCCTAGATAACTGGCGTAGGGAAATACCCCTGTGGGCAGAAATATCCCATCGTGAGTTGGGAAGCCCACGCTATACTGCCTAGCAGCATAGCGTGGGAGGATGTCACTTAGGAAGATTACCGTAAAACAGTTGCATGGTTTCCACAGTTAAAACTTGAGGAGGGGTTGCATCAGGAGGATAGAGAAAGTCCACTTCAACCATTTTCTGTTCCCCTGGTTTTAAATTGAATCTTACCAAAGGTTCCCCTTGTTGTCCTTGTCGCTGTACTAAATGAAAGAAACGCTCTTGAGTCGTTCCTTCCCTATCTTCATAATTCACCTGTACTGTTCCGCGAAAGAACACTTGACCTTGAGGCCGACGGGAAAAGATGAGGCGATCGGCGTATTCATTTTTCTTGAAAGGGGTTTGTAAAGTGACGGCTACTGTTTGGGGTTCGTTGGTTTTATTTACCAAGGGTAGGGTTAAATTATAATGTACCCCATAGTTTCCATGAGCTTGATAGGCCGTATCAGGATAGCGCACTAACATGGGCGCACTTTGTATCTGTTTTGTGCCATGGGTTCCCGTTGTCACCGTACTCAGGGGATAGGAAAACGCTCCACCCCTCTTAGGAATACTCAGATAGGGTTTTCCTGGTCCGTCACTTAGTCTTGCTTCCCATTCTGACCCCACAGAAATACCGGCAACTCGGCCATAAATAGTCTTATCTCCATAGTCCACATCTGGGGGAGTCGGGGCCAAGTCTCTCGGATAAATTAAACTTCCTTTAGTAACAATATGTCGCCATTCGTTGAGGTTGGGTTCTCTATAGGCAATTTTGACTTTCTCTTTGTCGCCTTCTGTGTATTTGATTTGTTCTGCCACTTCATAGAGGGCTAAATTAGCCATATAAAGAGGCCCGTTGGTATAAACCTTTAGAAACGTTGAGCGCGCGCTACTGGGCTTAATAGGAAGGGTAAACAGCATCCGACTTTGATAGGGTGGGATGACAATACGACGGGATAATTCCTCTTGGTTAACTCCTCGCAAAATATCCCCCATCAAACGGGAACCTGGACCAGAAAATACCTGTCCTGAAGGATCTTCAACAATGGGAGGAAGACTAATAAACGGTGCATCAGAAGAGTTGAGATAACTTGCTCCTTGTAACACTTTTACCACCACCGTTTCTGAGGTGGGGTTATGAACCAAAAGACCCTGATAAAGCGTTTTATTCCCTCGCGCCGGTCGGGAAATATGATGAGTGAAAACGTCAAAACGGCCTTCTATGGGATGATTGAGATGGGCGTTAGGGTTACGTTTGCCGTTGGCAGGAAACGTCGACAATAACACTCCTTCAGTCGATACCACTTCAGGACTATTGCTATTAAAAACTAGAACATCATTGAGTTGGCCAGGTAGAGGGCGTATCTCTTGAGGTTGAGTGATAAATTGAGGGTTCCTTTCCCGATAAGTTAAGGGATAGGACGCAGTTTGTGCGATGAGTAGTGATGATAGTAAAGAAAACATAAATATAAAACCAGCAATTTTAAAACCGAGTTAATAATTTTAACTTTTTTTCAGATTGCCGTCATTGACTCGAATTTGTCAATCCCTAATTAGAAAAGAACTAAAACTACAAAAATTAGTTCCCATACTTTCTTAAAGCCTCTTAGAGTAACACAAACTGTCTATAACAGGTTCGGTAGTTTCATTAAAATACTTAATCATTCCCATAAATTATTTTTTTGATAGGGATCAACATAGCGATTGAGTCTACAAAAGCCTTTTAATAATCAGCGATCGCAAAGATTCCCCCAGTCTCATAAAATGTAAACAGCACAAAACCCATCAACTCATTTGTCGAACACAGAGGAAACTTTATGAAAATTGCCATCTTGTCCCAAGATGCCACTCTATACTCCACAAGAAGACTTAAAGAAGCCGGAGAAGAACTCGGACATGATATGCGTGTGGTTAATTATCTTCGCTGTTATATGAATATTACTTCCCATAAACCTGCGGTTTATTACAACGGGAAACCTCTAGAGAGTTTTGATGCGGTTATTCCCCGTATCGCAGCCTCAAAGACCTTTTATGGCACTGCGGTTGTGCGTCAGTTTGAAGTGATGGGAGTGTTTAGTGCCAATGAATCACAAGCCATTTCTCGTTCCCGTGACAAACTACGTTGCTTACAAATTTTAGCCAGAGATGGCATCGGTTTGCCGGTCACAGGATTTGCCCATGCCACACAGGATATTGATGGTTTACTGGACTTTGTGGGAGGTGCGCCAGTGGTCATTAAATTATTAGAAGGAACCCAAGGTATAGGCGTGGTTCTCGCTGATACCCAGAACGCAGCTAAATCAGTCATAGAAGCCTTCCGTCAGTTAGACGCGAACATTTTGGTACAAGAGTTTATCAAAGAGGCAGCCGGTGTGGATTTACGCTGTTTCGTGGTTGGGGGTAAAGTTGTCGCAGCCATGAAACGCAAAGGAGCCGAAGGGGACTTCCGGTCTAATCTTCATCGGGGGGGAAAAGCCGATATGGTGAAATTGACCCCAGAAGAACGAACCACCGCCGCCAGGGCTGCAAAATCTATGGGATTAAAAGTAGCAGGGGTGGATATGTTGCGCTCTAATCACGGCCCCGTGGTAATGGAAGTCAACTCCTCCCCAGGTTTGGAAGGGATTGAAAAAGCATCCGAAATTGATGTGGCCAAGAAAATTATCGAATTTTTAGCCAAAAATGCCCCCTCTGGTAGTACCCGCGATCGCATTCAGTTTTAGATAGGGAGTGATGGGGTGACGGGGTGATGGGGTGATGGGGTGACGGGGGGAATATATATCAATCATTTCTCTTAGTCTCCCAGTCTCCCAGTCTCCTAGTCTCCCAGTCTCCTAGTCTCCAAAGTCTTCCAATCTGAACTAAATCATGACCAAACAAACCTTAGAAATAGGTGGAGCAGCGATCGCCCCTGGCCAAAAACAACGCTTAGAGATTCCTGTCGCTCAACTTCCTACCCGAACAACCATTTCTTTGCCTGTGGTAGTGATTAATGGTCAGTACAATGGTCCGACGTTATGGTTAAGTGCAGCCATTCATGGAGATGAAATCAACGGGGTTGAGATTATTCGACAGATTTTAAACAAAATTAAGCCTAAATATCTATACGGGGCGATCATTGCCGTTCCAGTGGTCAATGTTTTTGGTTTTATTGAACAATCCCGTTATTTACCCGATCGCCGTGACTTAAATCGTTCTTTTCCGGGTTCCCCTCAAGGTTCTTTAGCTTCCCGTCTGGCCCATTTATTCATGACAGAAATTGTTAACCATAGTACCCACGGCATCGATCTACACACAGCAGCCCAACCTCGGATTAATTTACCTCAAATTCGCGCTAATTTACTAGATGCTGAGACTTATCGCTGCGCTCAAGCCTTTGGCGCACCGTTGATGATTCATGCGACCACTCGTGACGGTTCTCTTCGTCAAGCAGCGAGTAAAAAGGGGATTCCTGTGCTGTTATACGAAGCAGGCGAAGCTTGTCGTTTTAATGCAGAAGCGATTGATATTGGAGTCAGAGGGATTTTACAAGTGATGGATTTATTGGAAATGTATGCCCATTCTCTAACCGAAGAGATGCCATCCCCTTCCCTAGAAATCGAGAAAACGAAATGGATTAGGGCATCTCGTAGTGGATTACTGCGTTTGGATATCAATTTAGGGGATGAAATCCAAAAAAAGCAACTTTTGGGTATTATTACTGACGCATTTGGCGAAACTAAAGCAAAAGTTCGTTCTCCTGATCAGGGAGTGGTGATTGGTCAAGTCCAAAACCCATTGGTGAATCAAGGGGATGCGATCGTTCATCTGGCTTTAGTCAAAAGTGATGGGGTGACGGGGGGTTAATGAAGTCAGAAGTCAGAAGTTCCATAAGCAGGTTAAGGAGACCAGAAATCTTTTTCTCCCCCTCTCCCACACTCCCCACACTCCCCACACTTCCCACACTCCCAGTTTCCCCCTGCTCCTAACGTTCCAGGGATCACTCACCAAAAAACCAAGTAAACAAGAGTAAAACCATAATTAAGAGAAAAAATTGTAAAAAAGAGCCTAAAAAAGTCAATAAATGAATAGGGATAATTGCCATAACGTAAGAGGCAATCCAATTAACGGCAAAAAAAAATAAAAGCACAATTACAAGAAACATGATCCCCCTCTACTTCAGTGATATAAGGGCTTTAAGACATTTACTTAACATTACTTTACAGAGAAACCGCATTTTTTTTAATAATATGTAATAAATAATGACACAAAGGCATTGTATAAAATTAACTTGAAGGGGACACAAGTAGAGATGAAGGTCATCTTGAACACCTCTGATAATTCTGAGATAATCATCAAGGTTCCTCAGGTTTCTTAAGAAAACTTTTGTAAGATACTTAAGAGGCCAAAGTGATTGAGAACTGTATCAACAGTACAATCAGACCTGATGGAAGTCCTTTGTTAACCTAACTCAACTGATTAAGTCAAGTAGGAGATTAATTCAATGTACGACGCATTTACCAGAGTTGTTTCTCAAGCTGATGCCCGTGGTGAGTTCCTATCTGCTTCCCAGCTTGATGCTCTGAGCGCAATGGTAGCTGAAAGCAACAAGCGGATGGACTCCGTTAACCGCATCACCAGCAACGCTTCCGCCATCGTTTCCGATGCTGCTCGCGCCTTATTCGCTGAGCAACCCCAATTAATCAATCCCGGTGGAAATGCTTACACCAGCCGTCGTATGGCTGCTTGTTTACGGGATATGGAAATCATCTTACGCTATGTTACCTACGCTACCTTCAGTGGAGACGGCAGTGTACTTGAAGATCGTTGTTTAAACGGCCTTCGTGAAACCTACGTTGCTTTAGGTGTTCCTGGTGCTTCCGTTGCTAACGGCGTACAAAAAATGAAAGAAGCAGCTATTGCAATCGTTAACGATCGCAATGGTATCACTCAAGGCGATTGTAGCGCTATCGTATCCGAAATCTCTGGATACTTTGATCGCGCTGCTGCTGCTGTTGCTTAATAAAAACCTTTAATTGGTCAATAAGCAATCAAACACGATTTCAACACCGTATTCTAGGAAAACTTAGCAAAACAATCGGGAGATACAAAAACAATGAAAACCCCTTTGACTGAAGCCGTCGCCGCTGCTGATTCTCAAGGACGTTTCTTAAGCAGCACTGAAATTCAAGTTGCTTTTGGACGTTTTCGTCAAGCTTCTGCTAGTTTAGAAGCTGCTAAAGGCTTAACCAGCAAATCAGACTCCTTAATCAGTGGTGCTGCTAACGCAGTTTATCAGAAGTTCCCCTACACCACCCAAATGTCAGGTCCTAACTTCGCTGCTGACCAACGGGGTAAAGACAAGTGTGCTCGTGACATCGGTTACTACCTCCGTATGGTTACCTACTGCTTAGTAGCAGGTGGAACTGGTCCTATGGATGAGTACCTTATCGCTGGTATCGATGAAATCAACCGCACCTTCGACTTATCTCCTAGCTGGTACGTTGAAGCTCTCAAGTACATCAAAGCTAACCACGGTATGAGTGGAGATCCTGCTGTAGAAGCTAACTCCTACATTGATTACGCAATCAACGCACTAAGCTAGTCATCTAGAAAGTGCTGATGACCTGGAAAAGCGGGAGGTTGTTGGCTGAACCAGTTAGCAATCCTCTGTTTCTCCAGGTCTTATTGTATCTAAGACCGCCCTTAGCATTGTTAGGAGGTTAAAAATGACCAGTTTAACAGCAGCGCAACGGTTAGGGTTTGAGCCTTTTGTCAATATGGCACCTGTGGAGTTGCGAGGAAATTGGACAGAAGAGCAAGCAGAAATAGCGATTCGTGCAGCCTATCGTCAGGTACTCGGTAACGATCATCTGATGTCTCGTGAGCGACTCTTAAGTGCAGAATCTTTATTAAAAAATGGCTCCATTTCTGTTAAAGATTTTGTCAGAGCGATCGCCCTTTCCGAGCTATACCGCAATAAATTTTTCCATAGCAATCCCCAAAATCGCTTTATCGAACTCAATTATAAACACCTATTAGGTCGGGTACCCTACGATCAATCGGAAATCGCCTATCACAGCGATCTATATCATCAAGAGGGATACGAAGCAGAAATTAATTCTTATATCGACTCTCTTGAATATCAAGAAAACTTTGGTGATGGGATTGTCCCTTATTGTCGAGGGTTTGCAACTCAGCGCAATCAAAAAACCGTTGGCTTTAGTCGTACCTTTCAACTGTATCGGGGATACGCTAACAGCGATCGCTCTCAAGGGAGTAGCAATCAAGGGAAATTGATTGAAGAAGTTGCCCGTAACAGTGCTTCCCCTGTCTACATTGGTGAGACAGCAGAAGTATTATGCGGTGTATCTGGTGGAAGCCGTGACCAGGTTTATCGCCTGAGAGTGGTACAAAAAAGCGTTTTAGGAACAAAAACCCAACTCCGTCGCAGTTGGCGGGAGTATTTGGTTTCCTACGAACAGCTATCCAATCAATTACAACAAATCAACCGTCAAGGTGGCAAGGTAATCAAAATTACCCCGGCTTAAAATTTGATGAGAAAAGCAGTCCCAAATGCTTTTACCCCTTCGACTTCGCTCAGGTTTAACGCCGAGCGAAGCCGAGTTGTTAGCTATGGGATAGAGGGTGTTATAGTTCACCCAGTTCAAGAACTATCAATATCAATGGTAAAAAGGAGAACAATTAATGCCAGTAACAACAGCAGCTTCTCGTCTCGGTACATCTGCTTTTGAAGAAACCTCTCCGGTGGAACTTCGTCCCGATTGGAGAGAAGAAGATGCTCAAAAGGTGATTCGTGCAGTCTATCGTCAAATTTTTGGCAACGACTATATCATGAAATCCCAACGACTCAAAAGCGCAGAATCATTACTCTGTAATGGTTCTATTAGTGTCAGAGAATTTGTCCGTTCCGTTGCTAAATCAGAACTGTATAAAGAGAAGTTCTTCTACAACAACTTCCAAACACGGGCGATCGAACTCAACTACAAGCATCTCTTAGGACGCGCTCCTTACGACGAAGCTGAGTTTGCTTATCACCTGGATTTATATCAAACCGAAGGATTCGACGCTGACATCGATTCTTACATTGACTCAGCTGAATATCAAGAAAACTTTGGGGAAAATATCGTTCCTTATTATCGCGGCTTTAATAACCAAACTGGACAGAAAACCGTTGGTTTTACGCGGATGTTCCGTCTCTATCGCGGTTATGCTAATAGCGATCGCGCTCAATTAGAAGGCAGTACCGTGCGTTTAGCCACCGAATTAGGGCAAAATTCTGCTTCTGCAGTCGTCGGTCCTTCTGGTGCTAACGACGGTTGGGCTTATCGTTCCTCTAAAGACAGTGCTACCCCCAACCAACAGGTGTTTGGTGGAAGTTTGGGCTTCGGTAATGAAGACAACAGAACCTATCGGGTGGAAATTTCCGGTATTGGTGCAAGAGGCGCGAAAAACTATCCCAGTGTTCGTCGTAGTAGCCGTGCGTTGATTGTTCCTTACAAAGAATTATCAGCAACCCTACAACGCATTAGCCGTTCCGGTGGTAAAGTAGCGAGTATTACTCCTGCTGACTAGAAATTAAGCCGTGTTTTAGTCACTTCTTGTGCTATAACTTGATCCAAAATGAGTCAATAAATCGTTTAGGAAATTCTTTGTCATGTTAGGTCAATCAGCATTAGTAGGATCAACCAGTAACCCTTCTGCCAGTCGCGTCTTTGTTTACGAAGTGACCGGCCTTCGTCAAAATGATACCAACGATAAAAATAGTTATCCTGTCCGTCGCAGTGGTAGCGTTTTTATTAAAGTGCCTTATGCTCGCATGAACGAGGAAATGCAGCGCATTACCCGCATGGGTGGCACCATCGTTAATATTTCATCAGCCAGTGAAGCATTGGCTGCATCATCCTCTGAAGAATAGACATTGTAAATGGTGAATCATTCTCAGGATGATAAGTTGGCGGGATCGTCGGTAGGTCAAGGATCTGCCGATGATCCCGCCTATACCATTGAACAAGCTTTAGACAATTTACAGCAAACGGAAGATCCTAGTGCGCGGTATTATGCAGCTTGGTGGATCGGACGCTTTCGGGTTAATGAACCTACGGCCATTGAGGCTTTATTGAAGGCATTAGAAGATAACAGCGATCGCTCTCCAGACGGGGGTTATCCCTTACGACGCAACGCAGCTAAAGCTTTAGGAAAATTAGGAGAGGCTTCTGTTGTGCCGGCCTTAATTGAGGCGTTAAATTGTAGTGATTATTATGTGAGAGAGTCGGCCGCTCAATCTTTAGAAATGTTAGGGGATCAGCAAGCGATTTCAGGATTGATCCGGTTATTAGATGGGGGTGTGGCAGCAGCCCAACAGGTGGAGGGTAAACCCCATCTCAGAGAGCCTTATGAGGCGATTTTAGAGGCGTTAGGGACGTTACAGGCAAAACAGGCTATTTCTTTGATTGAGCCGTTTTTAGAGCATTTTGTGCCGAAGGTAAAATTTGCAGCAGCTAGGGCATTATATCAGTTGACCGAGAATCCTGTATACGGGGAAAAATTAGTCGCAGCATTGCAAGAAAACACTTTACAGGTGCGTCGTTCGGCTTTGATGGATTTAGGTTCCATTGGCTATTTGGGGGCAGTGGATGCGATCGCTCATACTTTAGCAGAAAATAGCTTAAAATTAATTGCTCTCAAAGGTATTTTAGAACATCATTTAAGTCGACATCAAGGACAAGCAGTATTAAACGATGATTTGGTTCATCTGATGAATTTAATGGACTCATTGCTCTAAACAAACGGCAGAAATTCTTAAGAATATATAGAGAATAATATTTTTTTAAAATATTTTGGTAAAATACAAATCTTCTAGAAAAGTAAGATTATTATTAGCAATGATGGTTAATTCTTCTCAATCATTATTATTAAAAGAAATTGCCGAGAAAACTTGTCAAGCAGCCCGAAAATTAGGGGGACTTTCACCTAGCGATCGCAACCAAGCTATAGAAGCGATCGCTCAAGCTTTAGAAAAGGCTTCAGCCGATATTATTACAGCCAATGAACTCGATTGTCAACTAGCAGAAAAAGAAGGCATTTCTAAACCGTTATATAACCGTTTAAAACTAGGAGAAACTAAATTAAAAGCGACAATAAAAGGGGTTAGAGATGTTATTAATTTATCTGATCCTGTGGGTCATATTTCCATCCATAGAGAGTTAGATGAAGGGTTGATTTTAAAACGGGTGAGTTGTCCTTTAGGGGTGTTAGGCATCATTTTTGAAGCCCGTCCAGAAGCTCTAATTCAGATTACCAGTTTAGCTATAAAATCAGGGAATGGAGTGATTTTAAAAGGAGGAAAAGAAGCATTAAACTCCTGTCAAGCTTTAGTGAAAATCATCCGACAAGCTTTAAAAAATACCAAAGTCGATCCCGACACAGTACAGTTATTAACCACCCGTGAAGAAATTAGAAACCTCTTAGATTTAGAGAAATATATTGACTTAATTATTCCCAGAGGTTCTAATGAATTTGTGAGATTTATTCAACAAAATACCAATATTCCAGTATTAGGTCATGCGGATGGTATTTGTCACTTATATATTGATAAACAAGCAGACTTAGAAACAGCAATTTCTATTACAGTGGATGCGAAAACTCAATATCCTGCTGCTTGTAATGCTATTGAAACTTTATTAATTCATCAAGAGATTGCTGCTGAGTTTTTACCTAAAATAGCTGAGGCTTTAACCTCCCATCACGTTAAATTGAAAGGGGATAAATTAACGCAAAATCATCTCAATATTGAAGCAGCAACGGAAGAAGACTGGAAAACAGAATACAGTGATTTGATTTTATCCATTAAGATTGTAGACTCTTTAGAAGCAGCGATCAATCATATCAATACTTATGGATCAAAACATACCGATGCTATTATTACAGAAGATAAAAATAGCGCAGAACAATTCATGAATCAAGTGGATGCTGCTGGTGTTTATCATAACTGTTCAACCAGGTTTGCAGATGGGTTTCGCTACGGGTTTGGTGCAGAAGTGGGTATCAGTACCCAAAAAATGCCTCCTAGGGGACCTGTGGGGTTAGAAGGGTTAGTTACCTATAAATATCAAGTAACAGGAAAAGGTCATATTACAGCCACTTATTCCGGTGAGAATGCTAAACCTTTTTGCCATCGAGATGTATAAATTTATTGTTTGATTGTTTGTTTTATAATAGAGGAGAAAATCTAAATACAGTTAAAAAGATAAGATCATGGAAATATTAATTGCTTGGTTAATTACTGCTATCAGTTTATTGATTATTGCACAACTACCTATAGGCGTAGAAGTGGATAATTTTGGTAAAGCTTTAGTATCTGCCATTGTTTTTGGTGTCCTTAATGCTTTAGTTAAACCCATTCTACTGTTTTTTAGTATTCCTTTAACCATATTGACATTAGGGTTATTCTTATTGGTGGTTAATGCCATTGTTTTTGGATTAGCTGCTGCTTTAGTCAGTGGGTTTCGCTTACGTTATGGTTTTTGGAGTGCGCTATTAGGATCAATTTGTCTCAGTTTTATTAATGGTATTTTAGCACAAGTGGTCGGATCAATCTCCTAATTAAACTAATAGATAGAGACACTATTAATAGTGTCTCTATCATAGTCATTTTGTGAAAGATAATGGATAAGTATAATCAAATAAATTTAACGACTGATTGGAATTGGTTAATTAGAGAGTATGGAAAGAAATATGCTAATTATCGAGTAAAAGAGAAGAAAAAATATTATCAGTTATTTACTGAAGGAAACCCTAAAATTCCTGAATCGATAACCTTACGAGATTATCAACAAGAAGCGGTGATTAACTGGTTTAAAAATAAAGGAAGAGGAACCTTGAAAATGGCAACAGGAAGTGGAAAAACCATTACTGCTTTAGCCATTGCTACAGAATTATATGAAAAAATTAAACTACAAGTTTTAGTGGTGGTTTGTCCTTATCGTCATTTAGTAATTCAATGGGAAAGAGAATGCAAAAAATTTAATCTTAATCCGATTTTAGCCTTTGAAAGTATTCATAATTGGCAGAGTCAACTATCAACTGAACTGTATAATATTCAATCTCATAATAAAGCTTTTTTAACTATTATTACCACTAACTCTACTTTGATTAATCAGGGATTTCAAGCACAGCTTCGATTTTTTCCTGAAAAAACCTTAATTGTGGGTGATGAAGCGCATCATTTAGGTTCTCCCCGTTTAGAAAGTAGTTTACCCCGTAATATTGGCTTAAGATTAGCCTTATCAGCTACGCCAGAGAGATATTTTGATGAAGAAGGAACGGATGCTTTATTAAATTATTTTGGAGAAGTAATCAAACCAGAATTCACCTTATCTGATGCGATTAAGAAACAGGCATTAGTTCCCTATTTATACTATCCTATTTTTGTTCATTTAACCGAGTCTGAAGCCTTTACTTATGCTAAATTAACGCAGCGCATTGGTTGGGCATTAGGAAACAATGATAATATAAAAAATGATGATAACTTAACCTCATTATTAATCCAGCGATCGCGGTTAATTGGAACAGCCGAAAATAAATTAACCGCCTTAAGAGAATTGATGAAAAATCTTCTAGAAACTAAGTACACCCTTTTTTATTGCGGGGATGGTTATCTAGAAAATGAACCCAAAAATTATCAAAAACAAATTGCAGCCGTTACTCGTATTTTAGGTCGAGAATTAAACTATCGAGTGAATACGTATACAGCAGAAAATACCTTAAAAGAACGAGAAAAAATACGCCAACAATTTCAAAAAGGGGACTTACAAGGATTAGTTTCTATTCGTTGTTTAGATGAAGGAATAGATATCCCAGAAATTCAACAAGCGATTATTTTAGCCAGTAGTGGAAACCCCCATCAGTTTATTCAACGAAGGGGACGAGTATTAAGACCCTATCCTGATAAAAAACAAGCCATAATTTATGATATGATTGTTATGCCTCCCGACTTAGATCGACAAACCTGGGAAGTAGAACGAAACCTATTACGAAAAGAGTTAAAACGGTTTATTGAATTTGGCAAAATTGCTAATAATGCAGAGGAAGTCAAGCAAAAATTCTTATCAATTCAAGAACAATATAGCCTCTAAATCGGCTAAAATAAGATAGAGATAGTTATTACAAAATATTATTATGGCAGGACATAGTAAATGGGCAAATATTAAACGCCAAAAAGAAAGAGTAGACGCAAAAAAAGGAAAAACCTTTGCTCAATTATCCCGCGCTATTATTGTAGCAGCTAAAAATGGTATTCCTGACCCAGCCGGGAACTTTCAACTGCGGACAGCCATCGAAAAAGCCAAAGCAGCCGGTATTCCTAACGATAATATAGAAAGAGCGATCGCCAAGGGTGCCGGAACCTACGAAAATGATGATACCATTTACGAAGAAATTCGCTACGAAGGGTATGGTATTGGTGGAGTTGCTATTCTCATTGAAGCCTTTACCGATAATCGAAATCGGACGGCGGCTGACTTGCGTTCTGCGTTTAATAAAAACGGGGGAAACTTAGGGGAAACTGGTTGTGTCAGTTGGATGTTTGAACAAAAAGGAGTGGTAAGAATAGAAGGTGAAATTGATGAAAATGCCTTATTAGAAGCCTCAATGGAAGGGGAAGCAGACAGTTATGAATTATACGAAGAAGATAATGATCAAGCAGCAGAAGTATTTACAGATATGACGAACTTAGACACATTAACTCAGACATTAAGCGATAAAAAATTTAACGTCACAGAAGCTGAATTAAGGTGGATTCCTAATAATTTAATTGACATTGAAGACGATGAACAAGCAAAATCGATTCTTAAATTAATCGAAGCTTTAGAATCCTTAGATGATGTACAGAATGTAACTGCTAATTTTGAAATGTCCGATGAATTAATGTTGTTAAGCGTAGGAAGTTAAAAAAAGAGGGAAATTTCAACTGTTGAAACTTCCCCACTCTCTTGAATTAAGCAGTAATGAAAAATAGCTTAAGATTCCGTTTCCCCTCGGGTTTGGATGTATAAAATGAGTAGGAATACGGTGGGAACCAGAACAAACAGAATAGTCGCAATAAATCCTAGATCGTTAACTTCCATAGGTAATAAGCCTCTATGTTATCAAATGAAAACAACAACTCTTAGAATATCATCACAATGGTCAATGACTGCAATCAGTCCTAATTCTTATTTCGGCTTAGTAACCACCTTCACAGGTCCATTGACAAGGGTTTGACAAGCGAGACGGTAATTATCGGGCTTTCTCTTGAGAACCCGTTTTTCAAAATCAGTACGAGGAGAGAGATTCGCCATCCCTTCAGCAATTTCGACGATGCAAGTTCCACATTGTCCATAACCACCACAATTCATGAGTTTACCTTTGAAAGTATAAATATCAACTTTATTTTGTAAAGCTTTCTCCCGTAGGTTAGCTCCTTGTGCTGCCACAACCTCTTTATTTTCCTTAACAAAATTAATAGTCATCTGCCCTCCTTGCGTTTTGCCGATCAATAAAACAACCGTTACCTATAATGTTAAGAAATTATAAGAAATTTGAGCCAATGATTCAACCGTGTATATTCGATATCGGGGAAAAAACTCATCCACGGTAGGGTCTACCTAATTTCAAAGAGACGGTTATCGGGGTAGTTACTGACGGCTCGTTGTAGGGCATTAAGGGACTGATTATATTGAATGATAGCCTCTAGGAAATTGCCTCGGGCTGTAGATAAGTCTCGTTGAGCATTAATGACATCCCTTTGAGTGCCGACCCCTGCTTGGAAACGTAATCTTGCCAGTCTCAGGGCTTCCTCACGAGTGGCTACATTTTGTCGGGTACTACCGATATTTTCTCGGTTAGCAATCAAACTATAGTAAGCGTCTTCAACTTCAAAACGAATTTCGTTGCGAAGATTAGCAAATTGAATATTGGCTTGATCAATCCGGCGTTCTGCTGCTCTCGCACCAGCAAACGCCCGTCCTCCATCAAATAATCGCCAAGTCAAACGGGTTTCAAAACGATAATTTTCCAAAGCCCCTAAACCATCATCAAAGTCATCGTCAAACCCGTAATTGGCCAAAAAATCTAAACGAGGAATAACCCCTGCGATGGCGATACGGCGATCTTGTTCTCCAATTTCCCGTTGTACTAGCTGTTGTTCTAATTCAGCACGGTTTTTATAAGCTTGGACAATGGTTTCTTCAAGGGAAAGGTTCCAGGTTCCAGATTCATTAATCTCATCGGCCGCTACCAATTGAACTTGCTGCCCCAGACTGAGGGTTTCTGCTAACCTGCGTCTTTCGATTCGTTGCTCAGCGATTCTTCGCGTTAACTGCTCATTAGCTGCGGCCAGATCCCCTTCCCCCTGTAGTACATCAAATCTTGTCCCTAAACCCGCTTGCTCTAATAAACGAGAATCTCGTAGGGTTTGGGACGCATTTTCCACATCGGCTTGAGCGATCGCTACCCGAGCATCCGCATTTTGTAAGCGGTAGTAGTTATCCGTGGCTTCAAAGCGAATTTGTTCAGCCGTTCGTTCTAGTTGTAATTGGCGATCGCGGATTTCTCGTTCAGTTCTAATAATACGGCCATCTCGTTCTCCTCCAGTATAAATATCGTAGCGCAGAGACACACCAAAAATACCTGTGGTTTCCCGTGATTTCGCCACAGTATCTTGCCCAGTCGCAAATTCTGCCGTTTGTCGTTCAATAAATTCACGGTTGACTCTTGAATCGATATCTAGGGTAGGATATAAGGCGGCTCTTTCTTCAACTAAGCGAGCTTTTACCTCATCCACTGCAATCCGCGCTTCTTGTAATTCCCGATTATTGAGTAGGGCAAGAGCAATCACTTCCTCTAAAGTCAAGGGTTGATTGATATCAATTTCTACATCCTCTGGTTTGGTGGGAAATAGGAGAGGATTGCCATTAGGATTAATATTGTTGGGGGGTAATTGTTCGAGAACCGTCTCTGAATAGTCTTGGGACTCTTCGAGATTTGACTGGGATAATATGTTCTGCTGTGTGTTTTTGCTTTGCTCAACAGCAGTTGAGGTATTTTTGGGGCTAGAGGGTTCTTTCATCTGTTTAATATCACTGACACGGGGTTGAGGTGTCTCAGGTTTGAGGCGTAATTTAGCAGCCTGAGACTCCCCTTCTATCAAAGATATGGTTTGCGCCATTAATCCCGTATTGGAGGATAATACCGCCAACAGACCGACACTCACACACACACAATAACGTAGAACAAACATAAGATTTATCAAAGATTTTAGTTAAACAACTCAATGATAATAGAAATGGAAAAGTCACAGTTGAATGGAAAAAATGGTCAACAAGGCAAAGGGATAAAACACTTCCCTCCATCTTATTCGTCAACTCACTTTCAACTCAACTTATGTTAACATCTAATCTTATTGCTTTGCTCGAAGTCAGAAGTAGGAAGTAGATCCTTCTTCGGTTATCTTATATCTTTAGAATCCTCTATTCCTTCTTTATTATTAATGGTGGATAATTGATGCGTATCCGAAGTCATTACTTCGGTTGTAGCAGTCTCCTTCATATCATTAGGAGCAGAAGCATTAAGTCCTTCTGAGGAGACATTTTGATGAGTCGATATTTCTTGATTCAGTGCTATTTCTTTGGTAGACTCCTTAGGAGAATTAGATTGATTTAAAGGTATTTCTGAGCTTTGCTCCTCTATTGATGTAGAGGGGTCTTCACTTACTTTTCCTGATAAATTGATTGCTGAATCAGTGCTTGAAGACGAAGAATTTTCTGGGTTTATTTCCTTAGTTTCGGTCTGTTTTTCTGATTCTTTTTTTTCTTCTTCCTCTGGTTTTTCTATTTCTGAATCGGTAGTTGAAGTGTTTGTAGATGACAAATTTTCTGGTTTTATCACCTCAATGTCACTGTCTTTTTTTTCTTCTTTCTCGTTTTTTTCTATCTCTGAATTAATAGTTGACAATGAAGGATTCTTAGGGCTTTCCTCCTCAAAATTAGTGTTTTTTTGTTGAATATTGGCCAATTCTTCATTAGATATTTCTTGATTATCTTCAATCTTATCTGAGTCCGATTTTTTATTTAGACTTCCATTACCATTAATATCCCATGAAAGATTTTTTGTAATTAAAACGTTGATTTTATCTTCTTCTTCAGGGCTTAATTCTCCAGGTTGTCCAGTTACTTCCTTGTAAATTTTAATATATTCAGCAGCAGACTTATACCAACTAAAATCTTGGGTCATACAGCGTTGTTGCAGTTTTGTCCAATCGGTTTTAAAACGGAATCCTTCCCAAGCGCGAATCATACAAACCAATAACTCTAAAGGTTCATAATGATCAAAACAATAACCGGTTCCCTGTTCCTTAATCGGATCGTAAAAAGTGACCGTATCCCCTAATCCCCCCGTTCGTCGAACAATGGGAACACAGCCATAACGCATGGCAAACAGTTGACTAATACCACAGGGTTCAAAACGAGAAGGCATCAAAAAGACATCAGATCCCGCAAAAATACGACGGGATAAAACATCATTGTAAAGAATTTGTACCGATACCCGACCAGGATAACGGGCTGATAATTGCCATAACTGATTTTCGTAATAATGATCCCCACTCCCCAAAACGACCAATTGAGAATCCGTATGAGCCAAAAAACGGTCTAAAACCTGAAGAATTAAATCGATCCCTTTCTGTTCTACTAAACGGGTCACCATACCCATCAGAAAGGCATTTTTATTAATCTCTAGTCCCGTTTCTTCCTGAAGTCCCACCTTGTTAGCGGTGCGTTTTTCCAGGGTATCGGGGGTAAACGTTTGATAAATGAATTGATCCTTAGCCGGATTATACAATTCCATATCAATTCCGTTGAGAATTCCCACCAAATTATGATTAAAGTGAGACAATAAGCCATCGAGTCGTTCCCCATAGGCAGGGGTTTGGATTTGTTGGGCGTAGGTAGGAGAAACGGTGGTAATACGACCCGCAAATTTTATGCCGGCAGCCATCGAATTATCTCCGTCCATATACCAGGGACACCAAGTATTATGTTCTATGAAACCCCGACCTGGCCCTTGATACGCTAAATTATGGATGGTGAAAACCGTTGTGATATCAGGGGTTTCGTGCATCCACACAGGAATCATGCCAGTATGCCAGTCATGACAATGAATGATGTTCGGTTTCCAGCAATTCCAAGCGAATTCTGCTGCTGCGTTAGAAAAGAAGGTGAACCGCCAATATTCGTCATCTCCATAAATCCGGCGAGGGGCAAAACTATGATGTTTAAGTAAGTAAAGAGGAACATGGCTGTTCGGAAGGGTCGTTTGATAGACCGAAAATTGTTGAGACATCGCATTGCCTTGCCATATCGGTTCTGAGGGGATTTCTATTTTATCGTCTAGAAATCCGTAATAAGGCATGATAATCCGGACATCATACCCTAATTGATGTAAAACCTTCGGTAAAGCTCCGATAACATCCCCCATTCCGCCAGCTTTGGCTAGGGGAGCCACTTCTGCCCCTACAAATAAAATTCGCATTCTTAACTCTTAGTTCCCTTGTTTGCCACTTTTTTGACATCCTCACCGCCCTATCTTCTCTATTTTAATATAAAGCTGTCATGGCACAAAAATATCTTTAATCTCTAGTTTCTCTACTATTAGCAACCCCTAAGGCTTTAGGTGGTGATGCTTTTCCCCCCAATCCTAATAAAGCCAATAAAGCTACAATGTAAGGCAACATATTCAAAAATTGATAAGGAAGATTGATATTAAAAGCTTGTATTCTTAACTGCAAGGATTCTGTCGCACCGAATAAGAAACAAGCCCCTATAATTCCTAAAGGATGCCATCGCCCAAAAATCACCGCAGCTAAAGCAATATAGCCTTTTCCTGCCACAATTCCTTCAGCAAAGTATTGGATATGAACTAAGGCTAAATAAGCTCCCCCCAGTCCACATAATAGCCCTGATAAAATAACACAATAATAACGAATTAAACTAACAGAAATACCTGCCGTTTCTGCGGCTAAGGGATTTTGTCCCACTGCTCTAACCCATAACCCAAAGTGAGTATAGAACAAGACATGAACACTATAAATTATCAGAATAATCAACAAAAATATAAATAAATTTTCAGGAGATAACAATTGTTGTAATTTTGAACTGATCAACCCTTCAAATAAAGATAAATTCGGTAAGGTATTCGTACTCTTGTCTGAAAAAATAAAGCGGTTAAAAAAAGCAGTTAATCCACTTACCGATAAATTAATTCCTAACGCTGAGACAATTTGATTAACTTTCAAAGTGACCGATAAGTAAGCGTGTAATAATCCCACTAATCCAGCCATGAGAGAACCCATGATTAACCCAAACCAAGCATTATTACTCAGAAAAGCCACTGAAGCACTCACAAAAGCACCTGTTAATAACATTCCTTCTAAAGCAATATTTAAAACGCCAGACCGTTCTGACCACATTCCCCCTAAAGCAGCAAAACTCAACGGAATTGATAACCGAATTGCTGCCGTTAAATAATCAAGAAAAAAACTAATTTGAGTTTCATTCATTAATCAATCTGTAATTATAAAGCTTTCTCTACAACGGAGTTTAGCTAACAACTTGCTCTAGAAAAGGATAATCTGTATATCCTTGCTGACCACTGCTGTAAAATGTCCTTACATTCGGTTCATTTAACGGTGCGTTTAGCTTAAAACGTTTTGGTAAGTCTGGGTTGGCTAAAAACAACCGTCCAAAAGAAACAAGTTCGGCATTGCCATCAGCGATCGCAGCATTGGCTGTTTCTTGGGTATAGTTTCCATTAGTAATCAATATTCCTCGGTAAATAGGGCGAAATAAAGAAGTTACGGGATTAAGTACATCTCGATTTCTTAGGTCGACTTGGTTGGGTTCCATGAGATGTACGTAAGCTAAATCCATTGGATTAAGTGCTTCAAGGACGTAACTAAAGGTTGCTTGAGGATTCGAGTCAACCATCCCGTAGAAAGTATTACTCGGTGACAGTTTAATCCCTACTTGTTCTGTTCCCCAAACCTCTGAAACTGCTTCTACAACTTCTAGCAGAAATCGGGCGCGATTTTTAATCGAACCACCATACTCATCGGTTCTTTGATTGGAACCATCCTGTAGAAACTGATCGATGAGATACCCAAACGCACCATGCAGTTCAACCCCGTCAAATCCAGCCGTTTTAGCATTCTCAGCTGCAGTACCAAATTGCTTGACGATTTCGGCAATTTCAAACTTTTCTAAAGCGCGAGGCTTTTCCATTGCCACTTTACCTGCTGGAGTATGCAATTCTCCTACAGCGGGGATTGCACTAGGGGCGACAGGTATTTCCCCATTTAACAAACTAGGATGAGCCACTCGCCCACAATGCCATAATTGTAAGAAAATCTTACCATCTTGATCGTGAACGGCTTTTGTCACTTGTTGCCATCCTCTAATGTGTTCGGAAGAATAGATCCCTGGACAGTTCATATATCCATTACTCAAGGGAGACACCATGGTACATTCAGTGATAATTAAACCGGCGGAAGCTCGTTGAGCATAATAAGTCGCCATTAAGGGTGTAGGAATTGAACCAACTGCTCTTAATCGAGTCATGGGAGCCATAATCATTCGATTGGATAAGGTGTGGGAGCCTAATTTTACGGAGGTTAACAAATCCATTTTTTGCATTTAAGGTTTAATGAAATTTACCGAAATAACACGGGAGCATGAAAGCTATCTTCTTTTAAGAGATGGATGAAAGGCGACTCGAATGGTTTTAACCATTCGTATCTTTCGCTATCCTATCAATATACAGAGTTGGCTCTTATTGCTATGATAAAAATAAATACAATTTTCTCAAACTTTGGCCACTAGCTTAGACTTAAAAACCCAAGCTAAACAAGCCCATTGGAACGTTAAAGGACTGGATTTTTATCAACTACACGAATTATTTGATACCCTAGCAGGAGAATTAGAGGGGTATGTGGACATGGTAGCGGAACGAATTACCGCTTTAGGGGGAACGGCTATGGGAACGGCTAGAATTGCAGCTAATGAGTCCTTAATTCCTGAATATCCTTTCGATAGTGTTGATGGAATTGAACATATTCAAGCTTTAGCTTCTTCGGCAAGAAGCCCCACGCTGTATTTTCCCGAAAAACACCTACAAATCAGCGTGGGATGAATTGCCGTCCGAGATTATGATTCTGGACGAGTTTGATTTTCAATATATTTCTTAAGAGTAGAAATAGTGACACCACCGCAAGAAGCTATAAAATAAGAACTATTCCAAAGAACTTCCTTCCAATAAAACTTGTTAATTTGCTCTGGAAACTCTTGTCTTAATTTGCGACTAGATACACTTTTAAAATTATTGACAAACTTGCTTAACTCCATAGCAGGATGGTATTGAAAGAGGATATGCACATGATCTTCTTCTCCATTGATTTCTATTAATCTGCATTCCCACTGCTCTAACAACCCTTCAGTTATTTTGTGAAGACGAGTCAACATTTCATCTGTAAAAACTTTTTTTCTGTATTTTGTAGTTAAGACTAGATGGGCTTTTAAGTCACTTACAGACCTTCCCCGACTATAAAAATCATTTTTCATTGACATTTAATTTTCTCTTGCGCTAGGATAAGTGATACCAATTATATAGTCACTCATGCTTGATCAACAATAATGATCCTCAATTATCAGTACCGTTGCTACCCTGAGACACCCCAAAAAAGCCAGTTAAATAGCTGGCTGAGGGTTTGTCAATATTGGTACAACTGGCAAATAGGGGATCGTTTTCGTTGGTGGGATAGTAATCGCACTAACTATGTTGTCCCTAGGGGTGAGTTTTGCTACATCTCTTGTAGCCTACCTCCTTTAGAGCTAAGAGATAAACCCACTTTCTATTCTCAAAAGAAGCTGTTACCTGAGAAGAAAAAAGACCTAATAATAGTAAAGCATTCGGGAGAATTACTCGACTTTTCTATTGTACCGTCTCAAACTTTACAGGATGTTTCTAAGCGTGTTGAATTAGCTTTCAACCGATACATTAAGGGTGACATTAATGGTAGTAGAAGTGGGAAACCACGCTTTAAAAATCGTTATCGTACCCTTAGAATAGAAGCTCAAGCTATCAAGATTAAAAGAATAGAAAAGAATTGGCTTTATCTCTCTATTTCAAAGTTAGGAGGTTGGTTAAAAATCAGATTACATCGTTCTTTGCCACAAGGGTTTGCTCTCAAAAATATCTTAATAACAAGAAAAGCCGATGGTTGGTACTGTACGATTTGTTTAGACGATCCTTCTATCCCTAAATTCACTCCTGATAAAGTTATCCCAACCTGGGATAATTCTCTGGGAATAGATGCGGTACTTTTTGAGGATGATTACTTAGCAACTTCAGAGGGAAATAAATTACCTTCTGTTAAATCTTACCGTAAAAATCAAGATGAATTAGCCAAGATTTCTCAAAGAAAAAATGCCAAGAAAAAGGGTTCTAAGGCTAGAAGAAAATTGGCTAAAAGGGAGGCAAGAAAACATCAACAAATTGCTAGAGCAAGAATTGATCATGCTTTCCATACGGCTCATGCTCTAGTCCGCAGCAATAAAAAAGTATTTTTTGTTGAAAACCTTAATTTACAAGGATTAAGGAAGCGAAATAAGACAAAAAAAGACCATCAGGGAAATTATCTCCCTAATGGTCAAAGTGCTAAGTCAGGACTTAATAAGTCCTGGGCTGATGCTTCTTTTGGACAGTTTTTTGATATTTTCAGTTACATAGCCGAAAAAGCTGGTGCTGTGGTCAAAAAAGTTAATCCTGCTTACACATCCCAAGTTTTACCTTATTGTGATGAGCTTGTGTTTACTGATTGTAGTATCAGGAAATATTGGGATGAAAATGAAAGAATCTGGGTTGATAGAGACATTTGTGCTGCTATCAACCTTAAAAGAGTCGGGCTGGAACTGTTCCCGACTATAAATCGCCGTAGTGGGAAAATTGTTAAAACTCAAACTAATAGTACCACGAAGGAAGTTCTGGCAGTCCTTAAGGGGATACCAGAAGCCTACGCTCTGTCCTCAGACGAGCGTAGGTAGTTCACCAGAACGTTACGCTACCTACGGGTCCCATGTACGTGCAGCGATTGGTAAAACCGAGGAATTGGGGGATGCAGATACCGCAGATTTATATACCGAAATGTCCCGTGAGATTGATAAACGATTATGGTTTTTAGAGGCTCATCTCACCAAATAAAAGAATGAACACCGAGAGGCAAGAAATTGACAATCTCCCGTTACAATCTGTGATTGTAACGGGAGATTTTTGCTTCTTTCAGAATAGAAATCTAGCTATTGCCTATTGACTCTAAAGTAATTAGCTCATCGCTGATGCTGCGGTATTACGAATGGCATAATGCTGTTCAGGAACGGGATAACCTGCATCCCCTAAGGTTTCACGAATAACTTTATTGGTATCAAAATAAACTTGCCAATAATGTTCGTTATTACAGTAGGGACGAACCGCTAAAACAGGGCCAGCCAGATTAAATTCTAAGATTTCTACATCGGGTCTGCGTTCAGCCACAACATTAGGAATTTGACTTAATCGTTCTTGTAATAGATTAATGGCTTCGGCATGATTAACAGCATGATTGAGTTGTGCGACTAAGTCAACCCGACGGTAAGGGTTAGCAGAAAAGTTTTGGATATTATCAGAAAAAATCTTATTATTGCCCACAATGGTTCTCACATTATCCAGGGTATTAATGGTAGACACAAATAGGCCAATTTCTTCTACGGTTCCGGTGACACCTGCAGCACAAATAAAGTCTCCCACACTAAAGGGACGGAAAATCACCAAGAAAACCCCGGCCGCAAAGTTGGCTAACAGTCCCCCCCAAGCAGCACCAATGGCAACCCCCGCAGCAGCTAATAAGGCAGCAAAGGACGTGGTTTCGATGCCAAAATAGCCTAGAATAGCTACAATTAAGACAATTTTTAAGGAAACGCCTAAAAAGTTCGCTAAATAGGCAATTAAGGTGGGTTCGATACTCTGTCGCTTGAGGACACGGGACACTATACGAACCCCTCTGTTAATCAACCATTGTCCCACTATCCATAAGGCAATGGCACCCAGAAATTTTAAGCCAAAATTGGTAATCTGTTCTTTAAGGGTTTGTACGAAAACGTTGACCTGTTCTACCTGTACCTCATCAATAGGCAATTCTACAGGCAATTCTACCGGCGCTTGCAGTAGATACATGAGTGGAATCTCCTCACACTGTTATTACATTCTTTAAGATAGAGGAGGACTTAATTTAGGTTCCAAGTTTTTCATAATTTGTTATGAATTAATCTTTTTTTGACTGGGTAGCATCCTACTTTTGTCACAGCATCACTGAAAGTGATAATCCCCCCAGCGATGAATCCCCAAAAGCTTCAATACATCTTAAAAATTTAAGATTATTCTTCTGAGTTTTTACAGTTTATAAATTCGACTTTTAATTTAGTGAATTAAGGTAATATTTTAAGACATAGATTTGATTGGTTTCTTCATAGTTGACTTCAACAACAAACCGTATTCAATTCCTTCTACTACTGCTTGATAAGAGGCTTCCAAAATGTTAGGAGAAACCCCTACCGTCGTCCAGCGTTCATGACTATTACTCGACTCAATTAACACACGGGTATTGGCTGAAGTTCCGGCACCACCATCTAATATTCTTACCTTATAATCGGTGAGATGAAATTGAGCAATTTCGGGATAAAAATTAACCAAAGCTTTACGCAAAGCACTATCTAACGCGGAAACGGGACCATTACCCTCTGCAACTTCTAGTCTATCTTCACCATTTACTGTTACCTTAATGGTGGCTAAAGCATTACTGTAGGGCATTCCTTCTCCATATAAGCGATCGCAATGAACTTGAAATCCTCGCAGTTGAAAGAAACTTTTGGTTTGTCCTAACGCTTGACGCATTAACAATTCAAAACTGGCTTCTGCTGCTTCAAATTGATAGCCTTCGTGTTCTAATTCTTTGATTCTGGCTAAAATTTCACGACAAGCCGCATCCTCTTTATTTAACTCAATGCCAAAGGTTTTTGCCTTAGATAAAACATTACTTAACCCTGCCATCTCTGAGATAACAATACGTCTTTCATTGCCAATATTTTCGGGTTTAATATGTTCATAAGTTAATGGATTTTTCTGTACCGCAGACACATGAATACCCCCTTTATGGGCAAAAGCGGAACGGCCCACGAACGGCGCGTGGTCATCTGGGGCTAAATTAACCATTTCGCTGATTAAACGGCTGGTTTTTGTTAGTTGGGTTAACTGGTTTTCTTCTAAACAGTGATAACCCATTTTTAACTGTAAATTAGGAATTAATGTACATAAATTCGCATTTCCACACCGTTCTCCGTAACCGTTAATGGTTCCTTGTACCATTCTTACCCCGTCTACTACACCGGCTAACCCATTAGCGACGGCGGTTCCAGAATCATTATGAGTATGAATGCCTAATTGTGGGCTATTATCGTCTGGTTTAATCTCCAACGCACGTACCACGTCTTTAACAATTTGAGTCACATGATGGGGTAAGGTTCCTCCATTGGTATCGCATAACACCAACCATTCAGCCCCGGCTGCTTTGGCAGTTTTCAGCGTTTCGAGGGCATAGTCTGGGTTATTCAGATAACCATCAAACCAATGTTCGGCATCATAAATGACGCGCCGTCCCTGACTGCGAAGGTATTCAATGGTATCAGAGATCATCTTGAGATTCTCTTCTAGGGTGGTTTTTAGCCCCTCTGTGACGTGAAGATCCCAAGATTTACCAAAAATAGTCACCCAACGGGTTCCGGCGGCTAAAATGGCTTTTAAAAGGGGGTCCTCTGCAGCTAGTTTATGGGGACGACGCGTCGAACAAAAGGCCACCACTTCGGCTTGAGTGAGGGGTTCTTCTTGTAATTTCCAGAAAAACTGCACATCCTTGGGGTTAGCCCCTGGCCAACCGCCTTCAATGAAGGGAATGCCCATTTTATCGAGTTGACGGGCGATTTTCAATTTATCTTCTAAGGATAAGGAAATTCCTTCCCGTTGGGCCCCATCTCTGAGGGTGGTATCGTAGAGCCAGATTTTATTAGCAGTCCCCATAGAATTACTTTTTTTTGATGAAATAGTTGAAAGATATTTTGTCCTATTTTCTAGATTACCTTATGATAGGCGATCGGGCTGATTAATTATTTCTATAGATACAATCGTAACAAGATTTATGAGAAATTTTTTGAATAAGTTGTCATTGACTTGATTACACGGAAATATCAAGTTTTACTATTAGTTGTTGACATCAATAAAGAGCCAATAAGAAATATTTTAGTTATTGGGATGAAAGTTAGATTTAGGTAAAGATCAAGCCTAAAATAAAAGCAGTCCCCTGGCGGCCACCAAGGGGACATCAACAAAAATATCTATTTAGGAGTTTAACTCATGAATGAACCCGTTACAGTTAGGTATGACTTGGTAGAAGTCTTGAAAGGTATTGAGAACAAGTTTGAAAAGATTGAGAACAAGTTTGAAAAGATTGAGACAAAGCTAGAGAAACTAAACACCATTGAGGTACAGATTACCACTTTAACTGAGAAAGTGGATGGAATGGATAAACGACTTGAAAAAGTTGAAGGAACCCAAAAGAATCAGGTTTGGACGTTGATCGGTATCTTGGCTACCGCAATTCTAGGGTTAGGAGTAACAGTGGCTAGATTCTTTTTCACCACTAATCCTTAACTACTTTTGTATTTGACAACTTCAACCCATGTTTGTAGTTAAGTTGTAGGTAATTTTTGTTTAACTCTGACTAAGAACAAAGTGTAAAATAGAGGTAGGAGAATCTACGAAAAAAATTAAGATTCTTTTAACCACATCGAGGACAAGATTAATGATCAACAAATCCTTAAGTTTACTTTTAGGAATTAGCCTATCTTTTGGGATTTTGGCTACAAAAACTTTAGCCTATCCGAACCGAGTTCGCTTTAATCCCAATGCAGGAGTCCATCGGACAATTATTGCTCCTAATAGTAGGATAGGGAATAGTTATTCTAGAGGCAATTCTAATTATAGAGGTAGGGGAAATTATCGGTTCCAAGAAAGAATTACTATTCAAAGGGATCAACGGGGATATTGTTACAATTGTGGTAATTCTAATCCCTACCATCGCTATAGAAATGATCGAGGATATGGCCGTAATTCTCGTTTTGTCCCTCAGGATAGATCCAATCCTTACTATCGATAAATTAGTTGGGTAATGTTATTCCCAAACCGGGTAAATCATTCAGCATTAATTTTCCTTGGTTAAGACTGACCCCTTGAAAGGGATCGTCAACTAAGTTTAAATGGCTATCTAAGTCTAAATAATCGGCACAAGCTGCTAAATGAGTCATGGCGGTATTGGCTAAACTGCTATCAGAATAACAACCATACATAATTTGTAGTTTACAAGCTTTAGCGATCGCAATCATTCTCATCACTTCACTTAATCCTCCTGCTTTCATTAGTTTAATATTAATGCCATGAATATAAGGAGAAAGTTTGATAATATCTTCGCTGGTAAAACAACTTTCGTCTACAAAAATGGGTAAAGGCGATCGCTGATATAATTGAGATAAATTATCTTCATCTCCCACATTAAGTGGTTGTTCGATATATTTAACATGGTATTGGGCTAACCAGTTACTCATAACTATCGCCTCTTTCAATGTCCATCCTCCATTAGCATCTACTGTCAAAGGAAGATGAGGAGTGGCTTCACGAATGGCTAAAATCATGGCTTGATCCGCTTCGATTCCTTCTGGAGAACCTAACTTAATTTTTAAGAGGTTAACCTCCATAAAATTAAGCCAATTTTTGACTCTTTCTACTGCTTTTTTTGGGGAACTAATACCAATAGTAACAGAGGTAGAAAAGGGATGATCTCCCGTTACTCCCCATAGTTTCCATAGGGGTAATTTAACCTTTTTTCCTAACCAATCATACAAAGCGGTATCGATAGCTGCCCTAAGGGATGAATTAATAGTATTATCTAATAAAACTGTTTCTATTTCTTGTCTTTGTAGTGGGTGAAATCTTTCCAAACTAGGCGTAATTCCTGTTAGTTCTTGTTGCAATTGTTCACTATTTATCTTGCTTCCTTTTACTATCGAAAAAGGGGACGCTTCTCCCCATCCCTCTATCCCATCCGATTCTATTTTTATCCATAAATTAGTATTTTCTGCGGTAGTTCCACGACTAATTGTTAAGGGAAAACGTTTATGAACAGTAAAAGGTTTAAGGGTAATACGCATTTAATTGATTAAACTTCAGTTATATAAATAGGGTGAGTTTTACCCACCCCGTTTAACGTTTAATTTTTAACTTCTACCATTTCGATAATTCTCTCATCAATATCCTTCACTAAAAAATTGAGAGGTTTTCTACGACGTACCTTATACTTTAAACGTCTTGACTCAATCCTTAATAAAATATCTTCTAAACATTCATTATCAAAACAAACATGACGTTGACGATTCTTTGCACCGTAACTTGCCCCTCCAATAATATGAAGTTGGGTATTTTTTTTCAGTTGATACCATAGTCCATCCCTGGTTCCTAAGTTACTGGTGGTAGTTGCAGTAGGAGTAGCGGACATATAAAAAGGATCAACCCCTGCGGTTCCTAGGGTTTGTTCATAATTATAATAATAATGAAGAGGTACATCAGCCACATTTAACTGCAATAAACCCTCATAAAATTGTCGCGCGACCTCTATATCAGACACCATAATCGTGTAGACTTTTGGTGCGCTGGTGAGGAACATCCACATGGCCAAACCATAGGCAGCCAATAACATCACCATGATGCCTTGGGTGGAAAAAACGCTATCGATGGGCAAAAATGCTCCTAAATACTTGAATGTTAGAGTAAGGTGTGTCACTATAGTCATCGGTTAAGGATGAGAACGATATACGTTCTCAATAGTAAACTTTTTTGTTAAATAAGCAACCTATAGGTACACTCATCCTAAAGGTTAAACTTTTATGAATTATACTTGACTTTAGGTTAACTCATCAACTCTCTCTATAAAGAGCTTTTTCTAGTAACCTGACTCTTCAATGTTCCATTTTGAGTTTAATTTATCTCACTCCAGTTTCCATATGCTTTTTAGGATTTATATTTGATTGGCTTCCTTCAACATTCGTCCATTTCGGTATATTCTCCACCTGGAAACGGGTTGCAGCATTTGAAGAATAATAGGCAATGACTAATATAGGCATTATGAGTGTTAGCATAGCAATCACTATTCCCATAATGTGAGTCCATCTATGGGCAGGAGGTTCAGAAACCTTCCCTGACGGGCTACTAGATTCCATAAAATGATAGTTCTAATTTTCGATTAAAGTATGCTGAGGAACATTATAAGATTCCACTCTTTTATTGTACTCATTTTTTTAACAAAATGTCAGGAAAAGTCTGCACCTAAAATCTTCAGTAGACATCGTCTATTCTACAATTTTAGAGCTAACGGCTAATAAATCTCTCAAATGGATCAAGCAGTCTATCTCCCAGGTTTCCCAATGATAGTCAGAGCTACAATGATGAATCCATAAGATCCCCCAAATATCTTTTTTAACCATCAGGGGAATCAAGGTCAGATGTTTCAACCCTAATTGCTCCAACGGAGCCAGGTCTTCATTACATAATTTAAGCTCTTGAGAAAAATCGAGTCTGATGGTTTCTCCCTGCTCATAGGTGGCTCGATATCGGTCTAATAAGGTCATTTTTTCCCATTCCAAGGTTTTGACTGATGGATAACCCGAAGCAATAGACTCAGCTATTAGTTTTCCATCCATCCGATGAATACCCATTCGTTCTGCATCTAATTGCTTTCGCAGTTGCTCTAGACAATCTTGAAACAGAGATTTAAGTTTTAATGATGGTTGCCATTGGTGGGTGATTTGATGGGCTAGACGTTGCCATTGCTGTTGTTTAACCAAGTGACTTTTTAAGAGGGTTAACTCTCTCAAAGCTTGACAAGTCAATAGGAGATGATGAACCCGTTGTGATAAAACAGACCAAAAAATAGGTTTAGTAATATAGTCCGTTGCCCCTGCCATAAATGCTTGGTCGATGGAGTCTTGATCATCGAGGGCGGTAATCATCAAAATGGGAAGATAATGATTATTATTAAGAGAACGCAGTTTCTGGCAACAGGTAAACCCGTCCATCTCGGGCATGATGGCATCTAACAACACGATATCAGGCTGGTGACGATGATATTCTTCTAAACATTGTTGGCCGTTTTTGGCTTCAATCGCTCTATAGCCTTCTTCTTCCATAGCAATCTTGAGGAGATTTCTCATGGTACGATCATCGTCAACAATCAGAATTAAGCAATCTTCTCGTTTAAAAGTGGGATTATTCACCATTCGTGTTAGGTTAACAACTTACTCATACTGGGATGCCTGGGATGCGTGGGAATCTATCGAGTTCTTTGTGCAGAGCATCGCAGACGCGACTATACTCCACTCTGAGCCGATACATTTTTTGGGCTGTCCCTTCAATGGTTCCTTGACGGGCAATTGCCTCGATTTCCTCACATAAGTTCCAGACGTTAGTGGCTCCTAGATTCCCACTCGAGGATCGCAGAGCATGAGCAGCTTGACGCAGTTGATCAGGCTCATTATTCTCAATGGACTTTTTCATGTCATCGAGACGTAGAAGAGAATCTTCGAGATACACTCTAATAATATCATCGGTTCGCTCCCCTGCCATGTTTCGTAATTGGTTAAGCATTTTTCTGTCAATAGCGACAGACTCTGAGAGCGGTTGACAAAGACGTAAGACTTGTTTAAGTTCTTCGATGCGGATGGGTTTAGCAATATAGTCATCCATGCCTGCTTCTAAACATTTCTCCTTATCCCCTGGCATGGATTCTGCGGTCATGGCAATAATCCGAGGGCGTTGATTAGGGGCGAGGGTTTGACCAATGTGACGAGTTGCTGTCAACCCATCCATTTCTGGCATGCGGATATCCATTAAAATCACATCGTAGGAGGAGGTTTTCAAGGCGGCTAAGACTTCTTGCCCATCACTGACGATATTTGCCCGATAACCCAATTTTTCTAACAAAGATTGAATCACCTGTTGATTCACCACTACATCTTCTGCTACTAAAATTTTTAAGGGGTGAGTTTCTCCTAGCAATGGTTCTTTTGGAGGATGATCTAATTTGGGTGGGGCGATGACAATGGGTTTGCCTGCAAAAATCTGCATTAGGGTATAGTACAGTTGGGACTGTTGCACTGGTTTAATTAATACTGCCGCAAATTCTCCTTCACTGCTTTGAGATGCCATTTCTGCCTTGGTAATGGAACTGAGCATTACTAAGGGCAAATTTTCACAGTGAGGTAGTTTACGAATTTCTTTGGCTAACTCTAAACCGTCCATCTCAGGCATATTCATATCCAAGATGGCGACTTCGCAGGTATTCCCCCGTCGAAACCATTCTAGGGCTTTTTCGGCAGAATCCACGGCACAGGTGTACATCCCCCAAGATTGAGATTGATTGATTAAAATCTTTTGATTGGTCAGATTATCGTCAATAATCAACACCCGCTTACTCATTAACTCCCCTTCCCCTTGTTGGGAGGTAACGGGAGAGAAACTAGGAGATGATTTGGTACGCAGGGTAAAGTTGAAGGTGGAACCTTTCCCTTCTATACTATGAACCCACATGGTTCCCCCCATCAGTTCGCTTAATCGTTTACTGATGGCTAATCCTAATCCAGTTCCTCCATATTGTCGAGTGGTCGAAGCGTCTACTTGACTAAAGGGTTGAAACAGTCGATGACAACGGTCTGAGGGAATGCCAATTCCTGTATCTTTGACGGCAAAACGCAGTTCATAATTAAGGGTTTCTTCCTCTACTTCGTTACAATCGAGGGGTGTGGCATTGACATAAATCACCACTTCCCCTTGATCGGTAAATTTAACAGCGTTACCAATTAAATTAGCGAGAATTTGTTTTAATCGGGTACTATCTCCAACAATAGCCCGAGGGGTATTGGATTCAATTAAATAAGCTAATTCTAGATTCTTGGTGGAAGCTTCAGAAATAAATAAACGTAATACGTCTTCGATACACGGACCGAGTTCAAAGGGTGCTTCTTCTAACTCTAATTTTTTGGCTTCAATTTTGGAAAAGTCGAGAATATTGTTGATCATGGTCAACAGATTTTCTCCACTATTGCCGATAATACTTACAAATTCCCGTTGTTGCTCGTTCAATTCTGTATCTACCAGTAAGTCAGTCATTCCTAGCACTGCATTTAAGGGAGTACGTATTTCGTGACCAATCATCGATAAAAATTCACTTTTTGCCAGATTAAGTTCTTCAAGGGCTTTTTCTGAGGCTTTTTGTTGAGCCATTTCTTTTTGTAAATCTTGAAGGTCTTGAAAATACTGACCTAGGGTGGTAATCAATATCTGTAATTGATAGAGTTCATCCCATTGTTTTAAGTTAGGGCGTTTTTCTTCTGGTAGTAAGGATTGGGTTTTCTTGACTAATTGTCCTAAGGGGAGTTGCACTTCCCGTCTAAACATGACGAACATGATCACGATTAAAACGCCACTGACCATGAAGGAAGCGATTAAAATTTTGCTGGCTGATTTAAGATTACTTTCTTGGGTTGGTTGTAGCGTATAAGCAATACGAACTTCTCCTAACGATTGTCCAGCAGTAATAATCGGTTGCCGTATTTGTCTAATTTGGGGCTGTTCTACCAGTTTTTCTAGTTGTGATTCTATTTTGCCTTGTTTGAATTGAGAAAGGGTGATGGCAATGCTAGAATTTTCTTGATTAAAAAAGCTACTGACCGGCACTCCCTCTTCGTTGATAATGACACTGTACAGCAAATCTTTGTTAACACTGGAATCTCTCATCAGTCGTTCTAGAGTCCCATCGTCTAGTGTCAGGTTAGAATCTTGGGAAATAACGCGGATTTCTTTGCTTAAATCTTCTATTCTCGTTGTTAAATTTTCTACGCGTTGATAATACCGCCAACGAATCTGAATTACTCCAAATAATAACTGAGCTAAGAGTAAACCAAGACTGGTCAATCCTAAATATCTAAGGGTGATTTTATTAGGTGTGAGGTTGCTCAAATTCATAAACTTAATCAATATGGATATCAATCATCGGGTTCTATAGGATTTTGGTTGTTAGAAAGACAATATTAAAAATAAGGTGCTTTTGTGGGTAGATAGTCAAGGGTGTGTCATAAAAATTTATATTTTGTTAATTTTATCAGAGTTCGTTCCCTTCAACTTCACAATACTTAATATACAATAAGAATCTAATAACAACCAATTAAGGTTCAGTGGCCTCGAATCATAAGTTACGTTATCTGTTTTTCTCCCAAACTTAAGTTAAATCAATCACTAAAACTTTCTTCTAGCATCTGTGATCTCAGACAAAAGTGCTATGTTTTTAGTCTCTGCGCTCCTGCTGTTATAATCATTCATCTATGGTGATAGTAATCACTGACTCGGTGGTTTTGATTAGGTACAATACAAAACAGCTATCTATAAACAGGATAAAAAAACTTAAATTAATTTTTTTCTGGCATTTATGATAGTTTTACCCTATTATTGTTACTTTTTCAACCATTAGCATGAGCCATCGATCATTATCGGCTACTTCAGAAGGGATAGAGGCGGCGAAAAAAGTCTTAGCGTCTAAAGGTTGGACTCAAGAATATCTAGCAGGAGAGGTAGGTTTATCCAGTCGCCAAAGTATTTGGAAGTTTTTATCCGGTCGTCCTGTTTCTCGCCAGATTTTTAAGGAACTTTGTTTTAAACTCAATTTAGACTGGGAAACCATTGCTGATCTTCCGAATAAGCCTGTCTCGGCAGTGACTGCTAAGGGAACCCCCCAAAGTTTAGATGTATCAGAATTAGTTTCGGTGATGCGTTCTCAAGTCAAAGAGACTATGACCACTCAATGTAACCAACTGCAATCTTCTTTTGAATTAACTCAACCTCCTCTAGAGAAAATTTACACTCAGACAAGCTTTTACCTCGAACCTAGCTATCAACGTTGGTTAGAAGTGTCTGATCTCGAACGTTCTTTGGCTAAGGCTGACGGACTTCGTCTTTCTGCCCCCCATTCTAACACTGTCTTCGATTTAGAATTAGTCACTAAACAAGATAAATTGGTCATTTTAGGAAAACCAGGAGCAGGAAAAACGACTTTTTTGCAATATCTTGCTCTGCAATGCAGTCAAAGAAAGTATCGACAAGATTTAATTCCCTGTTTTATACAATTAAGAACTGAATGGGAGCAAGGGGATGAGGAAGTTATTGATTTACAAAGCTATTTACTTGATTATGGTAAAAATTGCGGATTATCTCATCAACAAAGCCAAATTTTATTAGAAGCAGGAAAATTTCTTTTATTATTAGATGGGTTGGATGAGGTACCTCAACAACATAGGGAAATATTGTGTAAAAATATTCAAGTTTTTTCTCAAACTTTCTATAAAAACTCCTTGATTATTACCTCTAGAAATTCGGCACAACAGTTTCATTTTCGAGGTTTTACTTACGTCGAAATGGCAGATTTTGAACATAATAGAATTCAAGATTTTGTCCAAAAATGGTTTGTAGTAACTAGCAAAAATAAAACAGAAGGCAAGAGAAAAGCAGAGCAATTTTTAGAAGAATTAAATAGTCCTGAAAATGAGGCAATTCGAGAATTAGCCGTTACCCCAATTTTACTCAATCTTTTGTGTTCTGTATTTAAAGAGCGAGCTAGATTTCCTCGTCAACGAGCTAAATTATACGAAGCAGGGTTAGATATTTTATTACAACGCTGGGATCGCTGTCGGGGAATTGAAAGAGATGATTTTTACCACGATTTACCTTTACTAGATAAACGAAAACTATTGTCTAAAATTGCTGCGGTCACTTTTTCTGAAGGGCATTATTTTTTTGAAGGTCGTGAAATTCAAGAAATTATTGAAGATTACTTATGCCATCATTGTAATTTTAAAGAAGATATGGAATCTTTGTGGTTAACCAGTGAAGCAGTTTTAAAGTCTATTGAAATACAGCATGGCGTTTTGGTGGAAAGAGCTAAAGATATTTATTCTTTTTCTCATCTTACTTTTCAAGAGTATTTTACGGCTCGTTATATTATAGCCAGTGATAGAAACAATTTAGATAAGAGGTTAACAGATTTAGCGCAAAAAATAGCGGATGAAAGTTGGAGAGAAATCATTTTGTTAACTGTTGATATGTTACCAAAAGCTGATATCTTTGTGCTAAAAATCAAAGATTATCTAAAGCATTTAACTGAAGAAAATAGTAAATTAAAAAAATGCTTACAATCTATCGATAAGAAAGTAGAATCCTTGAATTTATCTGAAAAAAAATCGGCAGTCAAAGCTTTCTATTTTACCTTATTTAATCATCGAGATTTTAATTTAGCTTTATCCTTAGATTCTCACTTTGCTTATCAAACTCAATTAAGCAAAGATATTCAACTTGATTCTAGTTTGGTCAGATGTTTTATGGATAGTTTACTTTTAGTTAAAAATCCTAATATAAAACATTTTTTAAGTTTATGTCTTAGCTTAGAAATTGAAGAAAAGTTTAAATTAGATGGTGATTTTTTAGAGAATTTTAAAAAGCTGAAACAACAACTTCCTGACCTTGAACAAGAAAAAGACACTCTTCTTAATTGGTGGAAAACCCAAGGTCAAGCATGGGTAGATAACTTTCGCACTTTATTAATCAATCACCGTAATATTTGCTATGATTGGCAATTAAACGAACAAGAAAAAGAGCTATGGACTCGTTTCTATAATGGTAATGTTTTCTTGGTTCAATGTTTGCAAGGAGACGGCCATATTAGTGCTAAGGTAAAACAAGAAATAGAATCTACTTTATTATCAATTTAAACTAAAAATAAGGGGCTTAATCAGATTAAACCCCTATAAATTAAGATAAGAATTGGTTATGGTTGTGGAAACTGTCGACTGTAAACCTCTTCTTCTTTTTCGGTTTCAACTTTCAGATTAGAACGAGGATAAGACACACATAATAAAGCATAACCTTCTGCTTGTAACTCAGGGCCTAAACCCATACCGTCACTTTGTTCGACTTCTCCTTCTAACAGTTTTCCTGCACAAGTTGTACAGACTCCCGCTTCACAGGATAAGGGTAACTCAAGACCTGCTTCTTTGGCTGCAGCTAACACCGTTTTATCTTCGGGAACTTCGATGGTTTGGGTTGTTCCTTGGTGATGAATTTCAACAGTATAGGTATTGGACATATTTTCCGTAACAGTTTATAAGCGTTGCTTTAATAATGTATCTTTATCTGGTGACCCTTGGCTATTGTTAAGAAATATGGCTAAATCTAAAGGTTGATTGCAATTTCAGACATTTCCTGACATTTGATTCCCAGAGGATGTTACGTTTGAGCAACGTCAAAATTCTGTCTTGTGTTATCAAGCAACCTTTATGTATAAAAAAAATACAGATAAAGATTTCGTCAGTGCTGCGTTAACAGCCGGTTTAGGGGCTGGTATTGTCACCTCTTTTGCGGTTGGTCAAGGACAAAATCCGCTTCTTGCCTTAGGCATTACGGTTTTTGCAGCAGTTTGTGGGGTAATTTGCCATCAATTTGATTTAATTTAAGGAATAACGGCAATACATTCAATCTCCACTAAGACATCTTTAGGGAGACGGGAGACTTCTACACAAGCGCGGGCCGGTGCTGTTTCTTCATGAAAGTATTGAGCATATACTTGATTCATGGGGGCGAAATTGCCTAGGTTAGTCAAAAATACTGTGGTTTTAACAACATTTTGCCAACTTGCTCCGGCTGCTTCTAAAATAGCCTCAATGTTTCTCATCACTTGTTGGGTTTGTTGACTAATATCGTCTTCCCCAACCAGTTCCCCTGTTTTGGGATCTAAGGGAATTTGTCCTGCTAAAAATAACAACTTTCCTTGTGCTGCGATCGCCTGATTATAGGGACCGACAGGAGAAGGAGCATTATCTGTACGAATAACCTGGGAATTACTCATATTTTTCAATAGTTACGGGCTTGGAGGGACTCGAACCCCCGACCTTGTGGTCCGTAGCCACACGCTCTAATCCACTAAGCTACAAGCCCTTGTTTTTCTCAACGATTAACTATCGTAGCACACCTTCTCAACATTTAGCAACCCTGATCTCAAAAATAAGTTTAATTCCCTTTCCAGACCACTAACAAAACGCCACAGACAATAAATCCTAGGCCAAAAGCCCGATGAACAGGAATGGTTTCTTTGAAGATAAAATAACCAATGAGGACAGAGAAGACGTAAATAATGGAGGCCGAAGGTCCTGCTACACTGAGACTGACACGGGTTAAGAGAAGGATATAAGCGATCGCTCCTAACCCATAACAGGACAGTCCGAGGATCAGTTCTGGGGTTAAAATAATATTGAGAATATGACTGAGGGCATTACTCGCATCAACTTTTCCTAATTTAGTGGCTCCCATTTTGAGAAACAATTGCCCCATAGCACTGGTGAGGACAGAAACCAACAATAAACAAAACTCTTGAAAGCTCACAACCAGATACTCCCTATAAAAACCTATAGTTTATTAATTTATCTTAAGTTTCCCCAAAGCACTAGACTTATCGGTTCAACTTATTCGGAATGCCTTGACACCCCCCTGGAATAGTCTGACGACTTTTGTCTCCACTCCAGGCACATAAATAGTAATGTTGCTCTGGGGTCAAATGTTTTAGCTCTGCCAAGTTGCAATTTTCAATAACCACTCCTGTATAGGCACCGGTTAGATAATCAGGAGGATGATTTCTAGAGCGAGGACTGGCGGTTTCGATTGCACCGTAGAATAAACGAGTGCTTTTGAGGTCGGCCCCTTTGAGATTAGCATCGTAAAGGACGGTACGAGATAAGTTAGCTTTAACGAGATCACAGCCACTTAAGTTAGCGCGGACCATGTTGGCTTCACTTAAATCGGTCCAGCGTAAATCTTGATGGGATAAATTAGCTCCGGCTAACATCACCCCTAAATTAATCACCCGTACCCCATAAGCGCGGTCTTCGGCATAACCGCCAAATCCGTCTAACATCGGTCTTCCCAGACGACTATCGCGCATTAAGGGGGTTAAGAGTCGTGATTGAGAGAGAAAACGCAAAATTTTGGCTTTTCCTATCCCATCAACACTGCTGAGAATAGCTGCAGTTCGTCCTTCGGCGATAGACCGTTCTTGGGGCCAGTCTTCTAACATTCCTTCTCCGTCTAAGACTAAATCGGAAATGCCTTGAAAATAGGTGTCAATGGTTTGCTGTTGGGTAATACGGTTTTGTTGAAGGGTTAGGTCTTTGGAGATGACGTACTGGGCCCAGGCCACATACACAGCTAACATAGCGATCATAATTTGTCCTAGGGCCCCAACCCATTCGGCCCATGAGCCAAACTCATCGTACTTGAACTGATTGAGCCAATTACCAATGGCTTGATAAATGCCTAAATAGTAAAAAATCCCTCCTAAGGAGAGGGCAAAAACGGTAAATCCGATAAGGGTTTCTCTCTCCTCGGGGGTGAGGTATCTCAGAAACCAATCTTGAACAGAGGGAAAGATGACTCTCAAGGATAAAATCAGAGCGATGATAGCACTGGTTAATCCCACCCAAGGTAAATGAAGGATTAAACCGATTCCCATCACGCTGATGGTGGTTAAGAGTAACCAAGGATTAGAAGATTTAACTTCTTGAAGGTATAAAGGTTTAGGTGACTCTTGAGGAGACACCAAATTAGTAGAAGATAAAGGACTATTGGTAGCAGAATTTAAGGAGGGTGAGGAGTTAATCTCTTCTTTGCCGTTAGCTTCTGAGGATGACACAGAAGAAGACTCAGGAGGGATTGTCATATCACTTGATTGATGTTGTTGTGGGCTGTTTTGATTTTATCGTTGAATGACAGTTGTAGGAGTCCCCACCGTGACGGATGTGTTTCCGAAAAACAGTTCAATTTTAATTCATACGACCAACGACCTTACCCCAGTCTTGCCAAATCTCGCCAATGATTTGCAGTTCTTGAACACTTAATGTTTTAGCTGCTTGTTCAGCTTTTTGTTGGGATACACCAGCTTTAACCAGTTGTTGTTGATAAGATTGTTGAAGTTGCTCACCAGTCATCGTTCTCTCCTCTTAAAATTTATTAACAATGGTTCTTGAGTATAAGTGTAAAGGGTCGATGTTAGCTTTCGTGTTAGCTTTCGTGTATAAGTTGATGACCCAGCGAACGATAACATCATGAACTCCGCATTTTTAACCTAACCACTCTTAACTTTCCCTAAACGTTGCTAAATTGTTAATATTTATTTACAATACTTTACAGAAACCTCTATCTTCTGCTATACCCCATGAAAAGCAATAACCAAAACGAAGGAAAATTTGGCTTTACCGGCTATGCCGAAAACTGGAATGGTCGTCTAGCAATGATTGGCTTTGTCTCAGCTTTAATCGTGGAATTAGTCACCGGCCAAGGGGTCTTACACTTTTGGGGACTACTCTAAGCAGAATAGTCCCAAGCTTTGTCAATCTCATTGCTGTAACTGGGTTTTAAAAAGATCCAGTTTTTTTTAGTTTAATATTGTTTTTTCTAGTACGTTACCCTTTTTATCAAAATCGTAAATAATCGGTACGCCGGTCGCTAATTCTAACCCTGGAACTTCCAATGAATAGGTCTAGGCTGAAATTCGATGAATTTTAATGAAGTTAGTGCCTTTTATGGTTTGTGTTGGAATACCAGCCATAATTAAAATTTGATCTCCTGGTAATACGAATTGCCGTTCTTTTAAACAAGTTTCTGCTTGATTTACTAAGGCTTCAAAGGAGTCAACTGTTTCATTAATTAAGACAGGAATAACACCCCAAATTAAATTTAGACGATGATAAACTTTGACATTGGGAGTAATAGCAATGACAGGAACTGATGGACGTTCTTTAGAGGCAAGCAGTGAGGTATAGCCTGAAGTTGTAAAGGTAACAATATAACGTAAATCTAGAATTTGATCAACAATATTTAAAGCTTCACTTAAGGCTCGGGTTTCATCGGTATCGGCTGGTGGACTATTAGGAAAAGTAACATCTTTTTCCACTTCTTGAGCGATTTTAGCTAACATTTGTACTGCTTTGATGGGATATTTTCCGATAGCAGATTCACCGGATAACATAACGGCATCGGTTCCATCTATAATTGCATTAGCTACATCACTGGCCTCCGCACGAGTAGGACGAGGATTATTGATCATACTTTCTAACATTTGGGTTGCAGTAATAACAGGTTTACCCCGAAAATTACATAATTTAATTATCTTTTTTTGTAAAATTGGAACTCTTTCAGGACTCATTTCTACTCCTAAATCTCCTCGTGCTACCATCAATCCATCGCATTCATTGACAATTTCTTCTAGGTTTTCAACGGCTTGGGGTTTTTCTATTTTAGCAATGACTGGAACATCTTTATATCCTTTTTCTACTAATAAATTTTTGATGTTACGAATATCATCTGCTTTGCGAACAAAGCTCAATGATACCCAATCAATCCCCTGAGATAAACCAAATTCTAAATCTTTTTTGTCCTTTTCTGTCAAAGATGGAAGACGTAAATCTAAACTGGGTAAATTAACCCCTTTACGACTTTTTAAGATACCACCTTCAATAATTTTACAAATAACAGCATTTCCTTTAATTTCTTGGATTTGTAATTGTAATAAACCATCGTCTAACAGTATTTGCGACCCAATTTCTGCTTCTTCTGCTAGATAAGGATAATCAATGCCAACAGTGCTAGATTGATAATTATAATCAGCAATGGGAACTAATGTGACTGTCTCTGCGTCTATGAGAGAGATTTGTCCGTCGGGTAATTGTCCAATGCGAATTTTTGGTCCTTGTAAATCTTGTAATAAAGTGATTGGAGTTTCTAATTCATTGGAGATAGACCTTAATAAAGCTACTATTTTCTGATGATCATCATAACTACCATGAGAAAAATTTAAACGGGCAACATTCATTCCTGCATTAATCATATTAATGAGGATTTCGCGGGAACTGCTTGCTGGCCCGATGGTAGCGACAATTTTTGTCCGATGATTCAATAGTTTCATAATTTTATTTTATATTTGATATCTGATAGATTAATCTTTTTTAGAATCTGATAAACATCATAGTAGTAAAGATAGCCACTTAAGGTTAAATGAGGTTAAAGCTATTTTAAAATCTAGGTGTTATTATAAGATGATACTTAACGATTGATTAAATACCCTAACAGTATGAAGCTAAAACTGAAACAATATTCTTGGGATGGGCTAAATAATACCTTTATTACTGCCATTATTATTTTACTGTTATTTATCATTTTAACTGTAGCTGTTGTTTCAGGAAATTTAGATGCTTGGGACGCAACTTTTTTAGATTGGGTTCGTCACTTTCACCATCCCAGTTTAATGATTTTGGCTAGGGTATCTTACTTTTTAGGAGAAGCAGAAGTTGCTGTCTTTATTGTTATCGCAGGATTGGGATTTTTATGTTGGAAACGTTATTGGCAAGAAGCCCAAGTTTTAGCTATATCAGCGATGGGGGTTTTAATATTAATAGACCAAATTTTAAAGCCTTGGTTTGGTCGCATTCGTCCTGCACCTGGGTTAATTGATGTCCACGGAAAAAGTTATCCCAGTGGTCATGTTTCTGGCAATTTAATGTTATATTTATATCTTTCTTATTTAGTCTCTTTCCATTTTCCAAAATGGGGAACATTTTTATATCTTATTTCTACTATTTTAGTTGGTTTGATGGCCTGGGCTAGTATCTACTTAAATATTCATTGGTTTACGGATTTAATTGGAGGTGTTTGCATTGCCTATTTGGGTTTCCTTTTTTCTATTACTCTTTTAAAATTAATTAGTAAAAAATATCGTAAGTTTTAAATATAAAATGAATAAAGCAACCTTAGATAATAACAAAAACAAGATTGTTAATGCCTGGAAAAAAGACACTAAAACTCTGTGGATTTTTTCTGGGTTATGGCTTTTTTTAATTAGTTTTATTGCTTTTATTGCTAACTTAGGAAGCATTGGTTTAATGGATAAAACAGAACCAATGTTTGTTGAAGCTGCCCGCCAAATGGTGATAACAGGGGACTGGGTGACTCCCTATTGGAATGGAGAAACTCGGTTCGATAAACCTCCCTTAACTTATTGGTTAGTTGGGTTATCTTTTCAAATATTTGGTATTAATGAATGGGGGGCGAGAGTTCCTTCAGCTTTAGCTGCGATCGCTGTTGTTTTTTTAGGCTTTTATACCCTCAAAAAATTCGGTTTTTCACGAGCAAAAGAAACAAGTCACACTCCAACAAAATTATGGGTTTCTGCTTGGATAGGGGCTGCCATTATTGCCTTAAATCCCTTTTGGATAGCCTGGGGAAGAACGGGAGTTTCTGATATGTTTCTCTCCAGTGGTATTGCCCTAGCTTTGTTATCTTTTTTCCTTGGATATGGCTATTCTGAAACCAGTTCTAAATCCTATTTTGGGCTATCTATTTCACGATGGTGGTACATCGGTTATTGGGTATTTATGGCTTTAGGGGTCTTAGCAAAAGGACCAGTGGCCTTGGTTTTACCGGGTTTAACGGTGATTGTTTTTCTTGTCTATGTTGGACGATTTATTGAAGTTGTAAAAGAAACCCCTTGGCTGTTAGGAATTGGTAGCTTTTTATTGATTTCTGTTCCTTGGTTTGTTTTAGTCACTTTAGAACACGGACAAGAATACATTAATACTTTTTTTGGACTCCATAATGTACAAAGATTTACCAGCGTAGTAAGTCGTCATCCTGGGGCGTGGTATTATTATTTTCCTGTGATTATGGTAGGTTTATTACCTTGGTCAATTTATTTACCGTTAGCTATAGCTAAGTTAAAGGTTTGGCAGCGACAACAATGGGTCAATTCATCTCGAACAACTCATCTAGGAATCTTTTGCTTATGTTGGTTTTTAGTGGTTCTTATTTTCTTCTCTAGTTCCGTAACAAAATTAGCGGGTTATGTGCTTCCTTTAATGCCGTCTGCTGCTATTATTATTGCTTTATTTTGGAGCGAACAGGTTGAAACAAAATCAGAAGAATCATCGGGGGTTTGGTCTTTCTTATTTTTATTAAGTGGTATTGCTAATATTGGTATTTTGCTTGGTTTAGGAATAGCTAGTTTCTCCAGTTATCAATTAATTGGTGAAGATGCGATGATGCCTCAATTCAAAGAACTATTACAGGCTTCAAATTTAGCCGTTAAAGGGGGAATTATTTGGTCATCGGCTGCATTTTCTTGCCTCTTATTTCTATTTTTCCGTCATTATCGTCGCTGGTTATGGGTGGCTAATTTATTAGGATTTTTAGCATTTTTCTCTTGGGTAGGTTTGCCCGTGGCTAAAATTGTTGATAACCAAAGACAATTACCTTTACGGGAACTTTCCACCATTGTGAAGACAGAAAGACAACCAGAAGAAAGACTGGCGTTTTTGGGTTTTATGCGTCCGACTTTGGTCTTTTATACTCAAGATGTGGTTGATTCTGTTACAGAAGCAGATATTGATAATGGTCCAGCGTTAGACTATTTTCAACAAACAGATAGTCGTGATACTGTGTTAATTATTAGTGAACAAAAATATCTGAGTAAATTGGGTTTAGATAAGTCTGACTACAGCTTAATTAAGCAAGAAGGGGTTTATAAATTAATCCGAGTCAGTAAACAGACAGTTGTTGACAGATACAAGAATCGCTAAACTTTGATAGATTGACATAACTTATCGTTTTTTTTCTTCCCTTTTGTCTGATTGTATTACAGTCTGTTCAGAAGGGAATTAACATAGTTATACTGTCAAATAACTGTGTGTGATTTTTTTTTCACAAAGGTTTGAGTATTAATATTTGCAAGTAAACTAATAAAGTAATCTCTAAGTTACTTTCAAATGTTTAGGTCTACATCCTTAGAAGAATTCTTGGACAATTCTGAGATAAAATCTCTCTTATTAGACTTGATGAAATTCATTAATCTTCCAACTTCAATTGAAGATATTAATGGTAACTTACTCTTAGGAGAGTCACCAACAATAGTGTCACCAGAAGAACATTTCATTATGCTGAACCAGCAAATAATTGGTTTAGTGAAAGGGGATAGTACAACTCAAATAATTGCTCGCGTCTTATCCTATTTAGTGAGTCAAGAACAATTAATACTGTTTGATGATTTAACTAAAATTCCTAACTACCGTTATTTTAATCGTTATCTTCAACAAGAGTGGAAGTGTTGTCAACGAGAAAAAATTCCTTTATCTTTGTTAATATGTGACCTGGATTATTTCAAACTGTACAATGATTATTATGGCCATCAACAAGGTAATATTTGTTTAAAGCAAGTGGCTCAAATTATACAAGATACCTTACAACGTCCGGGAGATTTAGTATTTCGTTATGGGGGAGAGGAATTTGCAATTATCCTACCCAATACACCGAGTCAGGGGGCTGAATTTATAGCTGAGAAAATTGTTGAACGGATACAAGGACAACACATTAATCACTATATTTCTCCTATCAGTTCTTATCTTACTGTTAGTTTAGGGATTGCTGTTACTGTACCTAGCACAAATTTATCCACTTTAAGTTTATTAGAAGTAGCAGATATGACATTATATCGTGCTAAAGCAACGGGACGTAATCGCTATTGTTTGCAAATTATTTCTTAGCTGATTTTATTTCTTCTTAAACTAGATATTATGAATAGTATTCCTAAAACTCAACCAGAATTTGATGCAAGATACGAAACACTACCCTACAAACGAAAATTAGCATTAAGACCATTTTTATTGGGATTTGACGATTCAGAAAATGCACAGCTTGATTTAAGCTTTTATCCTGAAAAAATCTTTCTTATTTTAGTTAGTTTATGTAAAGAAGAAATTACCCTGCTTTTCCATGAGATGAGTAAGGAACAAAGTGAGCAAATTCAGAGAAAACTAAATGATACAGACATTATTAAAGGTTTACCTACGTTAAGAAAAAAACCTGAAGAAGATAGTTTGAAATCAGCCAAATCAAGAATCAGAAAGAATATTTCTATGTCTGCTGAACATTTTGGTTTTCGTGATCCTAAGTTTGGCAAAAAAGATCCTTATATAAGAGAAAAATTAGTTCAATTATTTTGGCAATATAAATCTGAATTAGTAGACTCTTCTATGTTAACAAGATATGGTCTAGATTTTGTGCCTTCTGTGAGAAATTTTATTAATGAAGAAAAATACGAAAACTATATCAAAGAACCTGGTTCCTTGGTTCGCATTCGTTCCCCTCGGTTGATGGGTAAGACATTTTTAATCAATAACTTATTGAAACGATTCAAAGGTAATCAGCAGTATAGAATTGTTTATTTTACTTTCAATAGTTGTGATAGTTCCGTAATGTTTGATTATCAAACACTAATGAAGTATTTTTGTCAATCATTGATAAAAAAAATGATAGAAGATATAGAGGATGAAATCGATGAAATTAAGGAAAAGCAAATAAACTTAAATCAATCATTCACCGAGGACATCGAGGCACTAACGACACTAATCAATAAACTAAAGCCAAGAATCGACAAATGGGAGGATTTACTACCCCCCAATCAAAATATGACTATATTGTTAGAAAAACTTTTATCATTATCACCTGAAAATTTTATTTTGGTATTAGATGATTTAGATAAAATTTTTGAGTTACCTTATTGTGATGAGTTTTGCGATTTATTGCGTTATCTTTTTCAGGAATCAAAGAGGATGCTAGAAGAAAATAAACCTACATTATGGTACAAATCTCACTTAATTATTGCCCATTCTACTGAGAGTTATGCCAACGGAAATATTGATCACTCGCCCTTGGGTAATGTTGGTAAAACTATTAAGATTAAACCTTTTACCAGCCAAGAAGTCAAAACATTATCTAAAGATTATGGCTTAACATTAAAAGATAAGGAAAATGAAGCTTTATATGATTTGATTAGTGGACATCCTTATTTAGTTACTTTGACTTTTAATTATTTAAAAAATTATCCTGAAGAAACATTAAAAGATATTATTGAATCTGCTTGCCACCAAGGAAGCATTTATTCTAGTTACTTAAGGGGTTTATTGGTTATGCTTAAACAGTCAGAAGATTTGATTAATACTTATGATAAGGTAGTGAATTCATCTACTAGCATTAAGATAGATGATAATATTACTTGGAAATTAGATAGTTTGGGTTTAATCAAACAAGATAACAATAATAGAGTAACTTATTTTTGTGATTTATATCATCGTTATTTTAAAGACAATTTATAGATATTAATAATTGAATAAGTTAAGATAAAAAAATGGAAAATTATCAAGTCGGTGGTGCTTTATCTCCTAATACTCCTTATTATGTTAAGAGGGAAGCTGATTTCATCCTTTATCAAGCTTTAATTAAGGGAGATTTTTGTTATGTATTTAATGCAAGACAAATGGGAAAAACTAGTTTACAGTTTCAGGTTAGTAAACAACTGCAAGAAGACGGTTATACAGTCGTTAATCTTGATTTAGCTGGTATTGGAAGTAGCTTAACTATTCAACAGTGGTATGCAACTTTGATCTCTAAAATTTCTCGAAGTCTAAATCTTAATTTTAATCTGTCAGATTGGTGGAAAAAGCAAGAACTTTTATCTTTTTCAAGTAAGTGGGAAGCTTTTTTAAATGATATTTTACTGGAGCAAATTAAAGAGAATATTATTATTTTTATTGACGAAATCGATACGGTTATTAATTTAGATTTTTCAACCGATGATTTCTTTGCTTCTATTCGAGCTTGTTATAATAATCGAGGTACTAATAAGAAGGTTAATAGGCTAACTTTTTGTTTGTTGGGAGTTACTCGACCCTTTTATTTAATAGAAGATAAACAAAGAACTCCTTTTAATATTGGTAAAGCGATTGAATTAAAAGGATTTACCTTTAAAGAAGCAGAAAAACCTTTAACGCAAGGATTAAAAATACATTGTGATAACCCTCAACAAATATTGAAAGATATTTTATCTTGGACGGGAGGACAACCATTTTTAACCATAAAAATTTGTCAGCTAGTTATTAATCAATCACAAGCAATCCCTAAACATAACATTAATATAGGACAATTGGTTCAAGAAAAAATTATTAATAATTGGCGAAGTAATGATGATCCAATTCATTTACAAATTATTGAAAATAGAATTATTCATAATTCTCAACCTGTTATTGATCTATTGATTTTATATCAAAAAATTATTAAAGCAAAACCTAGTTATAACCAAAATATATCTCAAGAATATGAGTTAAGACTATCAGGATTAGTTGTTAAAAATAAGAGTAATTTAGAAGTATATAATAAGATTTACCGAACTATTTTTGATGAAGCCTGGATAGGGGATAAAATTAATCAACAATTATTAAAAATTAGACCTGATTTTTATATCAATGCTTTTCAACAATGGCTAGTATCTAAAAATAATAAATCTCAGTATTTACTATCACCTCAACAGTTAAATAAATTTGAAGAATGGGCTAATCAAGGCCAAGAATTAACCAAAAAAGATTTACAGTTTCTTCATGTTTGTGTCAAAGAACATGAAAAGCAAGAACGTAAGAAAAAAAATCAATTAACATTACTTTTTAGTAGTTCTATTTTTGCGTTAATTGGCTTGTTTTTTGGTGTTCAATGGTATCAATTTAGACAGCGATATCAAGAACAGTTTTCAGAAAATTTAATGTCAATTTCTCAAACAATAGAAGCAAATCAAAGACAGGAAAAAATCTTGCTACAAGTAGAAAGTTTAAGACGGAATGATAATATGGCTATTCCGTTAAATTTTTACAAAGACTTAGCAAAAATCCCTAAAATCAATCAAACACTTATTCATTCAAACCAAGTTAATACGATAGCAGTTAATCCTGATGGTAAAAGCATTTTAACAGGAAGTTTAGATGGAAAAGCTTATTTATGGCAAATTAACGGACAATTACTACACCAATTTAGCCATAACAATTATAGTATTAATGGGGTAGCAATTAGTTCAAATGGGAATTATTTTGCAACTGCCAGTGTTGATGGTACAGTAAAATTATGGTATAAAAATGGTCAATTAAGTCAAACGTTTAAACATGATTCTGCTGTTAATGCGATCGCTTTTTCTCCCCATTCCAATTATTTGGCAACAGTAGGGGCAGATAATCAAGTAAAATTATTAAATATTAACACAAAAAAATTAATTTCTTTTTTTCATAAGGAGAATGTTATTACCCTTGATTTTCATCCCATTAAACCTTATTTAATCACTGGAAGTTTAGATAAAACTGCGAAGGTGTGGGATTTTGAAAAAGGAATAAATATTAAAACACTTAATCATAAACAAGGTGTAAACAAAGTTATTTTTAGTCATAATGGTCAATTTATAGCTACAGGAAGTTACGATGGTATTGTTAAACTGATTAACTTAAATAACGAGAAAACCTATTATCTTAATCATTCTAGTTTTATCTCAGATATCACCTTCAGTAATGATGATCAAACATTAGTTACAGTGAGCAAAAATGTGGCCCAAGTTTGGAGTTTAGATAAAATTATTAACGCAGAGAATTATTCTTTACCAGAAACTAAAAATCATAAATTAATTCACCATGATGATCAAATCAATAAAGCTATTTTTACTAAAGATAATCAAGATTTGATTACCGTAGGAGATGATTTTCAAGCAAAAGTTTGGGATCTTAATTCTGATAACAGTTTATCTAGTCAAATGTTTCATAATGCACCTATTATAGATGTTAAATTATTAAATCATCAAACTCTTATAACCGCTAGTTGGGATAATACCGTTCGTTTATGGAATATTACACCTAATAACGAGGTTAAAGTCATCCCTTTTTCTTCAAATCTTAAAAATTTTTCTTTACATAAAAGTAGTAATCAGTTAGCTAGTATTGATAATAATAAATTAAATATTTTGAATATTGCTGATAATAACATGAGTCAAATTAATATTTATTCTCAGGATAAAAATCAGAAAATTATCTGGAGTTATCAAGGAAATTATTTAGGTGTAATTGAAAATGAAGTTGTTAAAATTTTTCATAAAAGTAATGATAAGTCATGGAAATTAATTGCCACTTTACCTCATTTTGACGAAGTTCATCATCTCAAATTTAGTCCAGATGAACAATATTTAGTGACTGCTAGTGATGATTGGAAAATGAGACTGTGGAAAATGAATCCACAAATGGAGCTACAGGATGGTAAAGTGATTTTTAATAAAGCCATCAATGATGTTAAATTTAGTTATAATAGTCAATTCTTAGTAATTTTAGAGAGTAATAATCAAGGTTTTATTGTCAATTTAGATAAAGATAAACAAAATAATGATATACTCTTATCAGCAAATATATTTGACTTTTTAACTGATAATCAATCTTTATTTACCTATATTAATGGGAAAATCTGCTTATTTAATTTGCCCGTTTTTAAACAACAGAACTGTCAAAAATTGTCAAATACAAATCTAGAAAATCTTGTTTGGAACGATGAATTAAACTATTTAATCGCTACTCATAATCCCAATAAGCTTACTATCTGGAATGTCAAGAATTTTGAGAAACTAACCATTAATCAGATACAAGAAATATCGTTACAACATGAGGTAAAAACTGTTAAGATTAGCTCTGATGGAAACTATTTTGCGATTCTTAAGGAAAATGATGAGATTGAAATTAGATTGAGTCGTCAACCTGCAAAAATATGGTTAAAGTTGCAAAGTGAAGAGGAGATTAAAACAATAGAATTCACTAAAAAAGAAAAAAATTATCTATTAACTGTTATAACTTCAAAAGAAATTTTACAATTTCCCTTATGGAATCGTCAAACACTTCTGGATGAAAAAAGTTGTGATTTATTAACCCAAAATTTAACCCGTCAAACTTGGAAAAAATTTATGAAACCAATTCCCTATCATTCTACTTGTGTTTTAGAATAAATAATCAAAGTTATCTTGAGACTAAAATTATGTTGATCAAACGATTACAGTTTGCTTTATCACTATTTGTAATTGTTATTTATTTTATCGCTTGTACCTCTTCTCAAACCACTTTAAAGCTATTAATTCGTGATGAAGAAGCAACCTATTGGCAACCATTAATACAACAATTTGAAAAAGATAATCCTAGAGTAAAAATTGAGTTAGAAACAGGTTCTAATATATCCAACGTTTTATTTAACCAATATATTGAAAAATTTAAAGAAAATCCTAGTTATTATGACCTCGTTTATTTAGATATTATTTGGACAGCAGAATTAGCTAAAAAAGAATGGTTAAAAAATCTTGATCAATTCCTTACTAAACAAGAAAAGCAACAACTTTATCAAGACTTTTTTAAACAAGATTTAGATGCTAGTTCTTATAATAATAAATTATACCGTATTCCCTTAAGATCCGATGTTAGTCTTTTATATTATCGTCAAGATATATTGAATAGTATCCAACAACAATCCACTCAATCTTGTGGTGAATTTAATATTAAAAATTTGACCTTTGATAATCTTATTTGTATTTCTAACTATCTCAAAAAGAAAAATAAAATAGAAACAGGTTATTTATGGCAAGGAAGACAATATGAAGCATCTATTGCTATGTTTGTTGAACTATTAAAAGGATATGATGGGTTTTGGATAAATGACTCAAACCAGATTGGTTTAACCGAAAAACCAACCATTAAAACCATTGATTTCTTACGAGATTTAATCAAAAAAGGAGTTTCACCAAAATCCGTTTTATCAGATGAAGAAAACGATACCAGTCGAAAATTTATGAATGGAAAAGTCCTATTTCTTCGTCATTGGCCACAAGCTTGGCAATCTTTTAATGATAATAACTCTCTGATTCGTGGTCGGGTTGGAGTAACATTAATGCCTAAAGTAAATGATGCTGCTCAATCTTGGAGTTGTCAAGGAGGATGGGGGTTAGGGATCACTAAACACAGTAAACATCCTCATGCTGCTTGGAAAGCGATTCAATTTTTTACTAGCATGGCCTCTCAACGTCAGTTAGCATTGGGGGGATATATTCCCACCCGCAAAATATTACTTCGTGATCCTCAACTGGTCAAAAAATATAACTATTATCCTATCATTGAGAAAAGTTTGAATAACACAGTTTTACGACCTAAACACCCTAATTATCAGGAAATATCGAATATTCTACAAAATTATCTCCATCAAGCATTGAATAGTAATCAAGATCCTTCAATTTTCATGGAAAAGGCCACCGATGAGATTAGAAAAATCCTTGATCTGTAATTTTTTTTTCACCGATATGCTTGTGATGACGTACTAATGACAATAGCCGTTCTACTGAGGAGCGGAATGATGGGAAACTATCACGTTCCGTTTTGGAGAGCAGTGGAGAAGGTGACTTCTTCACTGACTTTAATCCCACGACTTTAGCGTAGCGTAGTCGTGGGAACCTTACAATAATCAAGTTAAACAAATTGAAAAACACATGACTAAAAATTAGGATTTTTGTCTAAGGAGTCAGTAGAATATTAGGGAAGACTGGCAAGGGTGAGGCCAAAGCGTCATGGTTGAACGGGTGCAAAAAATTTTATCTCAATGGGGAGTGGCCTCTCGTCGTCGTGCAGAAGATATGATTGTGGCAGGACGAGTTAGGTTAAATGGGGAAATCGTAACCTTAGGGGACAAAGCTGATCCCAACTGCGATCGCCTAGAAGTAGATGGTAAAGTTATTCAACCCAGTCAGCGGCCTCAATTGATCTATATTTTAATGAATAAACCAACGGGAGTGGTTTGTACCTGCGATGATCCCCAAAATCGTTCCATCGTCTTAGACTTATTACCCAAAGCGTTAAGACACAAAACGGGAATTCATCCAGTAGGAAGACTAGATATTAACTCTTCGGGTGCGTTACTGTTGACCAATGATGGAGACTTAACCTTAAAATTAACCCATCCCCGTTATCATTTACCGAAAACCTACGAAGTATGGGTTAAAGGACATTTTCCCGAAGAAATGTTACAACAATGGCGTGAAGGTGTTATGCTAATGGGCAAAAAGACTTTACCGGCTCAGGTAGAGGTTGTTCGTCGTTGTCGTCAGCACACTCGCTTAAAAGTGATTCTCACTGAAGGAAGAAATCGCCAGATTCGCCGTATTGTTCAACAATTGGGTTTTCATGTCCTCCGACTTCATCGTACTGCTATTGGTTCTCTTGTCCTTTCTCCTCCCAATGAAAACAGCTTACTCAGTGGCCATTATCGTTTGCTTACCCCTTCAGAAATTGCTTTTCTCAAGCATGGTACGAACTTCATCGTTGAAACGGAAGGGAAGTTGATTCAATAAATATGTCCAGGAAACAATCATCGCTCAATTCTCCTCATCACGATACTGATCACACCCAAGAATCTCAATGTCAGGGTTCTTTGGTGGCCGATAATCGTAAATGGACACAATTATGGGGAAAATTGCTCTCAAATGGCTACCAAACTACCGAGGAGTCAACTGATGAATCTGAATCTTCTCCACCTCCTAAAAAATCTATTTATCTTCAACTTTTACTCAAGTTATTATCTAAATTTACCAAACGTAATCAACATTCCTTTGATCCCAAACAATTACAAAAAGAAATTTTAGAAAATATTGGTCAAACATTGTTTTATGAACGTCAAAAACAAGGGTTGAGCCTTGAATTCATTTCTTCAGAAACTCGTATTTCTATGGGATTATTAGAAGCAATCGAAAAAGCTAAATTAGAGGAATTACCTGAAGCAATTTATACTCGTAGTTTTATTAAAAAATATGCTGATTTTTTAGGATTAAATGGAAAAGAATTATCTGAAAGTTTTCCCTTAGAAAGTAATATAAAATCCAATAATTCTCCAAGATTGCGATTCTTGTTTCCTGTTTTACAATTTCGTCCTATTCATCTTTATTTTTTATATATTATCATTGTTGTTATTTCGGTTCAGAGTATTTCTAATACATTAAAACGGTCAGCTTTAGAAGGGTCTATTGAACAACTCCCTGCCCCTGTAGCCGTCTCCCCTCAGCAATCTCAACCCATAAAAAAACCAGTAATAGTTAAGGTTCATAGCAAAGGAAAATTAACCCTAAAAGTGACAGTAGATGGAAAAATGCTCTTTGATGGGGTGGTGAATAAAGAAACCCAAAAAACTTGGGAAGCCGATAAAAATATTATCCTTGAAGCCAATAATGCTGGTTTAATTTTGGTAACTTTTAATAACCAAAATCCAAAACGTTTAGGGAAATTAGGAGAAACTAAGAAAATGACTTATTCTCTTGCTAATATTCCCATTCAAGAGAACAAAAAACAGGCAACAGAAAACAAGGAATAGTAAACTGTCCATGAATTTCTCCCCATCTCCCAGTCTCCCATTCTCCCCGTCTTCCTAAACTCAACTTAACTAGAATTTAGTTGGGGTAGTTCACGGTGCATCTTCCCATTCGACAGTCAAGGTACGATAGTTAAAATTTTTGACCCCTGGATGACAAACCACACAATTTTTTGTGGTAATGGGTTCACTAAACTCAACACGAGGATGAAGAATCTTAAAATATTGAGATTGTTCAATATAATAAGGAACTGGAGCATCTCTAAGCACCATAGGACGAGAATTGCTTTTCAAATAATCCCACATTAATACTTGACTCAGACGAATCATATTCGGGACTGATGTTCCATAATGTTTTTGAGGGTTTTCTAGAAGTTCTTGCCAGGTTTCTGTGGGTAAGACTTCTGGGGGAATGGCAATATGACACCCAGAACAAGTAGAGACGTAAAGTTCTTTCCCTGCTTCAACCGTGGAACGATTGGGGTCCAGGGGAGGCAAGGATTGAGATTGGGCTAAGATGGGGCTGGGTTTTGCTGCTAAAGCTTGGGTAAAAGCCCACCCTACACTCATACACCATAAAAGAATCCCTAGAGAGATGACTAAATATAATAGATTTGATCGTTTAAAATAAAAGAATTTTGGTAATTTCAGCATCTTTTCAATTAAATAATCTTAAACTAGCAACCCAGAGAATTCTCTTGATAGGAAATCCAACTCAAAAAAGGTGGGTATCCCCACCTTCTACATCAACAATTTTTAAGCTTCTTCTTCGTAATATTCAGCTTGCTTTTGTTTCTGAGGAATATTGACAGGACGGGGGTTATAGGGTTCCGGTTCAATATCGTCGTCCCAAACATCCCCTTGAACATCATCGTATTGATATTCCTTTTCTCGCACAGGGGGTTCATAAGATACCGGTTCTTCCCGTCGGGTTTCTCCCCAATTATCCTCTTCGTACTCATCCTCATATTCTTCGTAACGGATAGACTCCGCTTGTCGTCTGGGAGGAGGAGGGGTAATGGGTTGTTCCCAGGTATCTTCATCCCAACGTTCTTCTACCACCGGTTGTTTCGCTTGTATGGGGGTTTTGATGGGAATACCGGTTCCTAACTGGTTTTCAGGTTTGGCCGTTGGGGGACTGTAGATATAGTCTTCATCTTCTTGGTCCCAAGGGGGTCGGCCAATTCCTAATCGTTCTAACACACCGACGGTTAATTGGGTTAAACGTTCCTCGGCCCCTTCAAAAACAATTAAACGGTTAGGACCACTGCTTACCACTTCCTCCATCGATATTTCGTAGGTACTGATCACTTGATCGGGAATTTGGGGATAACCCAGAGAAGCGATAATGATAGAAGAAACTTGACCGGTTGCAAGATCAAATTGAAAGTCCCTGACACGGCCCAAGGGTTCCCCTGCTTCTGTGATTACTTCACAGTTAATTACAGGAGAATAAAGGTCAATGTCAACGGTTTCGATCGCATCTTCATTGTCCACTAAAATGACATCCCCAATTTGCCGAATACTGGTAATGTACATATATTGGGGCATACCAGACAAGGACAACATATTGTCCCGTAGTCCCAAAGCGACAACTTCCCGTTGATCGATATCAACTAAAATTTCTTTAACAACCCCTAACTTTCTACCCCCGTCACGGGTGATTACTTGTGTATTAATAAATTCGTTACGTAGTCGGATGTTATCTGTGGTCATTGTGTCTTAGGTTAGATTTTGGCTTTCTAGCAATAGAAAAATTAAATAACAGGCGGTTCAATCTAATAATCAAGATTAGTCTATGATGATAGCTTAATCTCAGTCACTAGGGAGTTTAGTCATTAATTTTACGGAGTTTAATCATATTAAAGTTTTCTAGGAGTTGATCTTAGACCTTCAATGACTTTTGTTTAACTCCTATGTTCCATTCTAACCAATCCGTTGACATTTTCTGAAATCAGTAAACGGTGAATACTAATGTTGTACTACTAAAATAGAACAAGGTGCATGATGAATGACATAATTACTCACGCTGCCTAATAATAACTCCGAGAGTCCACGACGACCCCGACGGCCAACAATGATTAAATCAGCACCCCATTTTTTGGCTAACCCACAGATTTGTGATCCGGGTTCTCCATAAGAATAATCTGACTCCGCTTTGATTCCCTCATCCATGGCCTTTCGAGTTAATCGTTTGAGCCAAAGTTGCAACTCTTCTAAACTCTCTTGGATTAATTTTTCTTCTAGTTCCACCATTTCTTGGGTGTAAATACTCCCGTATCCTGTCATTTCTGAGTAAATAGGTAAGTCCAGGTTTCCCCGAAGATTTTCCTGAATAACCGTTAAAATCATCAATTGACTACCCTGCGCTTTTGCTAATTCTAAGGCAGTATCAAACACCTCTTTGCTACTATCCCCTTCTTCTATCCCAACTAAAATTTTTTCATAGGTAGGAGTAACTGGGTTAGTTTCGACAGCTACTGAATTAAGGACTTCCCGACTTTCTACTTGGTTCGTCATAGCCCCCCCGTTTTTTATGACTTCTTCTTTTACTTTCAGCTTGACATATTTTTATTATTATGGATCAATTTTGAGAGAAAAGTTAATATATTGAAACCCTAGAAAATTAAGAATTACTTGAGCTTAGTTGCTCGCAAAAATACATTCAGGTTAATATTTATTATTATGACTCAATCTTTTATCACTATCACGATTAAACTGTTTGCTATTTATCAAGAGGTGTATGGAGTTTCAGAATTAAAACGACAACTTCCTTCAGAAACCACAGTTATTGATGTTTTATTGATGATGATTAAAGAACATCCTGAACTACAAAAATGGCAAAGTATTACCCGTTTTTCCATTAATTATCAATTTGTGGAAGCGGACACTCAATTACAAGATGGAGATGAATTGGTGTTTATTCCTCCTGTAAGTGGGGGTTAAAATAGTTAATACCAGTTTTTAATTGGGTGTATCAATATTCTAGTTAAGTTGAGTGTGGGAGGGGTGGGGAGTGTGGGGGGGGATTTTTATTTTCATTTAGGTTGTTAGTAAAGTGTCATCATCAATTCTTGTTGATATTTTTTAGTTAAAGGATGAGTCTTTCCTAATAAATTAAAAATAGAAATCATGGCTTTTCTAGCAGCCCCATTTTTGTATTGACGGTTTTCTTCAACCATATTCAAAAATAGTTGTAAAGCTTCTTCATATTCCTCCTTTAATGTATATTTTGCACCTTGAGAAAATTGCTTATCTAAATCATTCTCTTCTTCTAAATCAGCCATTTGTTTAAACTCAATTAAACTTTTTAATCCTTGTGCTTTGGCATAATATTCTTTTTGATCAATCCCAATCGTTGATAACATTTTCTCAGCATCCTTTAGACGATTAAGACGAATTAAAAAATTAGCTGCTTCTAGAATTAATTGTGGGTTATCAGGATATTTAGAAAACAATTCATCTAATAACTGTTTTGCTTTTGCTGCATCTTTTTTAGCCATTGCTTGACCCATTTCTTCAAGTTTTTGGTCTAACTCAGAGGTTAAATTAAATTGTTTGAGTAAGTCTCGAATATCTGCTTCTGGTAAAACCCCAACAAACCCTTGACTAATATTTCCTTGAAAGGCAATTTTAACATCTGGAACTCCCTCCACATTAAACTGTTGAGCTAAGTTAGGATGAGCATCAATGTCAATGGTTGCTAAAATAAAATCGTATTCTTGTAGAAGTTTTTCTAAAATAGGTTTTAAGAGTTTACAAGGACCGCACCAAGTGGCAAAAAAATCAATTAATACTGGTTTTTGATAAGAATTTTCAATCACTTCTTGGTGAAAGTTGCTCGGATCAACAACAACAGCGTAACCCATACTTTTAACTCCTTACTCAAATTATTTAAACTTCGTACAATTCTAAGGGAAGACCATCGGGATCTTGAAAAAAAGTGAATTTCTTGTTGGTTAATTCGTCTATTCTAATAGGTTCAACTTTGACTCCTTTTTGAGTTAATTTTTTGACCATTTCTTCTAAACTCTCTACAGCAAAAGCTAAATGTCTTAAGCCACAAGCTTCAGGATAACTCGGTCTTTTTGGAGGTTCAGGAAAGGAAAATAATTCAATTTGAGAACTATGACCAATTTTCAGATCCAATTTATAGGAATTGCGTTCTTTTCTAAAAGTTTCTTCGATAATCGATGCCCCTAAAACTTCCACATAAAACTGTTTTGATTTTTCGTAATTTGAGCAAATAATCGCAACGTGGTGAAATCCTTTAATCGTCATCAGCTAATACACCTCTTAATCGTAACTGAGAATTAACTCTATTCTCTATTTCCTATGGTTTTCTTTAACAAATTTAAGTGTATATATAGCGTTTCTCGGACTCATGGGGTACACTTAACTCCTGCCTCCTGCCCCCTGCCTCCTGCCTCCAAGCGATAACCTCTGTACCTCACAAGTATGAGAACTGCTATAA